>JAJZLV010000118.1 GCA_021803215.1 Actinomycetes bacterium
TTACGGACGGACGCCATGCTCTCCTCATACACGAGGTGGCGGTCTGACAGCGGGTAGAAGACCCGCTCTGAGGCCTCGTCGAGAGGCAAGCGGATCTTCGCGAAGCACCGCTGGTGCGAGCCAAAGACGATGAAGCTTCCAAGCGCCTCGCCTGTGACCATCCCGGCAGTCGCCGAGAACTTCTGCCTCTCCCGTATCTCCTTCTCCTGGCTCTCCCACTGGCCGAGCTCGGCGACATCAGCGATGTCAAAGCAGCGCTCACTCGCGCCTCGACAGACCAACCCGCGGCGCTCCGCCAGTATCGACTCGTCGTCCAGTATCGACTCGTCGTCCCCGGAGCCGGCGCAGACCATGAGCAGCATGGCGAGTTTGAGGTCGACCAGGCAGCGGCGCACGTTCTCCCGCTCGAGCCACACGATGCCCCGGAGCTCCTCGAGCGCCCCGGCGAAGATCCACTTCGCAGCGATCTCGCCAGCCACCGTGGCGCTCATCACCGCCACCGGCGGGCTGACGGCGGCCAGCCAGAGCGGGCTGACGGCACTCTCTGCAGGCGGCCCCTCGCGTACCCGGGAGCGGTCGACTGGGAACAATTTGCCTTCAAAGCTAGGGCGCGCCTCGCTCGGCAAGGGTGCAGAGGATCTCCCCGGTCTCAGGATCGAGCCCGACCGGCCGGTCGGGCTCGATCCCGCGGCACCGGTGAATGAGGCCGATGCCGACAAGCCCAAAGGGCTGGAATAGGGCGCCGGACAGAGGGAGGGCCGCCATGGCGAGCAGCGTCGGCGTGCGAGGCTAGCTCGCGACGCTCGCGCCGAGGCGGACCTCCTCGGCCTCGCGTGCCGGTGGCGCAAGGAGCGAGAGGCTCTGCCCGCTGGGCTCCTCTCCGAGGAAAGAGCCGTCGGAGTCAAGCTGGTCGGCCTCTCGCGAAGCGCACGAGGCCAAGGTCGCCGAGGTCCCATCTGTGGAACAGGCCGACTGTCTGCTGCCTCTTCACAGGACACACCCCTTTCGGAGCTGCTCGCCGGTTCGCTCTCCCTATCTGTCAACTTCAAGGCCTGTCCGATGACGGAGCGGGATTGCTCGCCGGTTTCTTCGGCCGTAGCTTAGACCATTATTCCGCTCCGCGGCAACATCTGACAATCTGTTCCGCATCCCGGAATAATGATCAGCTATCTTGATCCTCGGGCGCTCCACGGAGACGCTGGATGGCGTTCCGCCTCTACGGACTGTCTGGGCTCGAGCGGTCTTCTGAAACGAGCCTGGGAACATGGTCGACAACGAGCTCGACGCCGGCAGCGCGGGCTTCCACCTGAACGCGCTCTCCTCGGAGCTCCCGCAACGTCGACTTCGACACGATGCTCACCGCCCTCACCGGCAACTGCCACCGGCTGCTCGCCAGAAAGCTCCCCCGCTACGAGCTGGCCACTCCGGCCGGCTCTGGCGACACTTCCTCGACGAGACCGGGACCCTGAGCGTCGAAGGCGGCCACGGGCGCGTGGACCTCGCGCTGCGCCGTTACACGCCAGTGCTGATCGGCGCCGGCTTCCCCGAGCTCGACCTCGAAGTCCCCTGGTGGGAATGCCGCAAGCTCCGCTTCGGCTTCCCGCCGCGCTGAACCTCGAGGCGACTGAAATGCGGGCTCTCGAGGGTCGCGCCTGACCCACGCGTGAGCCGTGCGGGCCACCTCCTCACTCGAGGAGGTCGAAAAGGGCCGGCCCTTCCGCCTCGTCCAGCTCGGGCGCCCAGTAGGACATTGGCACGAGGACCTCTGCACCGCGCTCCAGCCTGCCACCGAGCACCTCGATGACCCAGAGCGTCCCGTCCGACAGCGGCCGTGAGGACGAGACCCGCCCCTCCAGCGAGCCGTAAGTGTTGTCCACCGCGAACGACAAAGTAGCGAGCCCTCTCGCGGCGAGATTGGCGTTCGGGCGACGCCCGTGCACAAGGGCAAGGACTTCCCCTTCACGGACAACGATCTGGCGGCGCGACAACAGGCAGCAAAAGGGGAGCCCGTCGTCACCGACAGTGATGAGCTCTACGACCGCAGCGAGGCCGGACGGCAGCAACGCCTCGGAAAGAAGCCCTTCTAGCGCCGAGAGCACCTCTGACTGGCTCACTGCCACCTTCGAAGCCGCCCATGCTCGATCCCGAACTGGCCAGGCACCACTTCTGTGAGGTGGCCCAAGATGTCGCCGACCGCGTTCGGCGTGTGGTAGCTGGCGGCCACCGGGGAGAGGATAGTCGCACCGGCAACCGGCAGCCTCTCAGTGTCGTTCGGGTTGACCTGCTTGAAAGGCCTCTCCCTCGCTGCGAGAACAAGACAGCGGCGCTCCTCAAGGCAGATGCCTGCCGCCCGACTGACTACGGCACCGGTCGGCCCGAGGCGATCGCGCCGAGGGTTTACACGGAGCTCGAGGTGACCGGCTGGTCGAGACCATGTGAAGCTCTTCGCCCGGTTGATTGACTAGACAGGGCGGATGGGCTCTGTGGCGAAGATAAGGCGCGAGCGGATCGGCCGGCTGCTGCGCATGGTGATCTGGCCGGCCACCCATCCGCTCTCTCACCCGCTCGAGCTGTCCATCCACCGGCTGCCAGGTGAACCGATCCCACCCGAGCGGGCGCCCGCTTTGTCCTTCGAGCCCTTCTCGGTCGGGCAAGCTTGGGGCGGTGCCTGGTCGACCGCCTGGTTCAGAGCGGCCGGCACCGTCCCGGACGAGTTCGCCGGTCATCGGGTCGTAGCCAGGATCGATCTCGGCTTTCACGGCCAGCCCGGCTTCGGGGGCGAGGCTCTCGTCTTCTCTGACGGGCGCCCCCTGCAGGGGGTCAACCCTGCCCACAACTCGGTCCGGCTCACCGACAGCGCCGCCGGCGGCGAGCGGGTGGACCTCCTCGTCGAGGCGGCCGCCAACCCGGTCGAGCGAGGCGCAGCCTTGGAGTGGCCCCTCCTGCTGCCCGACTACCGCGGCCGAGACCTCTACACCCTGGCCCGCTTCGACATCGCGGCGGTCGACACCGCCATGATGGAGGTCCTCTACGACTGGACGATCCTCACCGAGCTGGTCGACGAGCTCGGGCTCGAGGACCGCCGTTCCGCCGAGATCCTCCAGGCTCTCGACCAGGTGGCCCGCGAGGCAGATCTCGCCGACCTCCAAAACAGCGTCGTCGAGCGCCGAGAGAGCTGGGCCGAGCTCCTCGAGCGCCCGACGAGAGCCGGGTCGCACGAGACCTACGCAGTCGGCCACGCCCACATCGACTCGGCTTGGCTCTGGCCGATCCGGGAGACAAAGCGCAAGTGCGCCCGCACGTTCTCGACGGCTGTCGGCCTCATGAAAGGCGACCCGGACTTCGTCTTCGTCTGCTCGCAGGCACAGCAGCACGCCTGGATGAAAGAGGACTACCCGACGCTGTTCGCCGAGATGAGACGGTTCGCCGGCGAGGGTCAGCTCGAGCCGGTCGGCAGCATGTGGGTCGAGCCCGACACCAACCTTCCCTCGGGCGAGTCGCTCGTCCGCCAGCTCGTCTTCGGGAAGCGGTTCTTCCTCGAGCACTACGGGCTCGAGACGAGCGATTGCTGGCTGCCCGACGCCTTCGGCTACTCGGGCAACCTGCCCCAGATCCTGCGATCGGCCGGCGTGGACCGCTTTTTCACCCAGAAGCTCAGCTGGAACGAGATCGACGCCTTTCCCCACCACACCTTCTGGTGGGAGGGAATCGACGGTTCGAGGGTGCTCGCCCACTGTCCGCCGACGGACACCTACAACGCCGCCATGACAGTGAGTGAGCTGATGGAGGGCGAGCGGCACTTCGCCCAGCACGGGGTGAGCGGCAGGTCCCTTTACGTCTACGGCTTCGGAGACGGAGGCGGCGGCCCGACCGAGGAGATGCTGGAGCGGGCCCGGCGACTCGCCGACCTCGACCCGCTGCCGAGGCTGCGGCTGTCGCGCGCCAAGAGCTTCTTCGACGACCTCGAGAAGGACCTGGCCCTGGCAGACGAGAGGGAGCAAGCGGCTTTCGCCGGATCGAGCCGGACGGCCCATGCACCTGGCCCGGGCCGGCTCCCTGTATGGTTCGGCGAGCTGTACCTCGAGCGCCACCGGGGCGTGCAGACGACCCAGGCCCAGTCGAAGCTCGGCAATCGGCGCTCCGAGCGCCTCCTGCGAGAGGCCGAGCTCTCCGTCCTGCTCTTCCTCGACCAGAAGGAGGCGGCCTCTGCCACGCGGCGGATCGAGCAGGCCTGGAAGACAGTCCTTCTCCACCAGTTCCACGACATCTTGCCGGGCTCGGGCATCCACTGGGTCCACCAGGACTCCCGGCGGGCCTACGCCGAGGTCGAGTCAGAGCTCACGGAGGTGATCGGCCAGGCGCTTCAAAGCCTGGCGGGCCGCCTCGCCGAACGTCGGAGCGGGCCGGCCCTGCTGGCCTTCAACGCCGCTACGGCCCAGCGCAGCGAGGTGGTCGAGGTGGACCGCGGCTCGCTCGGCTGGACCGAGAGCGAGGAGGCGAGCCTGCAGCCGATCGGCGAGGGCCGAGCCCTTGTCCGCCTCGGGGTCGAGGGAAGCGGCTGGACCACCGTCGCGGCCGACGGGGCGGCGGCGGCGCGACCGGCCGCGGTCGATCCCGGCGGCCGCTCGATCGAAAACGGGCTCGTCTGCCTCTCGCTCGACGAGAACGGCAACCTGAGCTCTCTTTGCGACCTCGTTCTCGGCCGCGAGCTCCTGGCCGAAGGATCGACCGGCAACCTCTTCCAGCTCCACCACGACCTGCCGAACAACTTCGACGCCTGGGATGTCGACCAGGGTGCCTTCGAGCGCGCCTACGACCAGCTCGAGGCGGAGTCGATCGAGGTGACCGAGAACGGCCCTCTCCGGGCGGCATTGCGAGTGAGGCGCAGGATAGGGCGGGCGAGCCGGCTCACCCAGGAGATCCGGCTGGCGGCCGGGAGCAAGCGGGTGGACTTCGTCACGACGGTCGACTGGCAAGAGTCTCACCGGATGCTCAAGGTCTCCTTCCCGCTCTCGGTTCGCTCCCCCCGGGCGACCTTCGAGGTGCAGTTCGGCCACGTGGAGCGCCCGACCCATGCCAACACCTCTTGGGACGAGGCCCGCTTCGAGGTCCCGGCCCAGCGCTTCGCGGCCCTCGCGGAGCCCGGCTTCGGCGTCGGCCTGTTGAACGACTGCAAGCACGGCTACGACGTGCGAGCGAACGTCCTGCGGCTCTCCCTCCTTCGCGCGCCCGGCTGGCCCGACCCGAAGGCCGACCGCGGGCGCCACCAGTTCACCTACGCGCTCTACCCCTATGCCGGCGAGGCCGGCTTCTCCGAGCTGCTGCACGAGGCCGAGCGCCTGAACGTCCCGATCCGCCTTGTTCCCCTGCCGCCTTCGACCGAGGCTCGCGGCGCGGGATCGCTCCCTGCCTCCGGCAGCGCCCTAGCTCTTAGCGGGGCGATGCTGAGCTCCTTGAAGCTGGCCGACGACTCCTCGGGCGACAGGATCGTCCGGCTCTACGAGGCGACCGGCGCCCGTTCCATGGCCCGCTTGAGCGGCCTCGGCCGCACGGCCGTGAGCCGGGTCGACTCCCTCGAGCGCCCCGGCGATGAGATCGGAGAGGTCGACGGTGAGCTCCATCTCGAGTTGAGGCCCTTCGAGCTCGTCACCCTGCGACTTCGCCGCCCTCGCCCGACGGGCCAGGCGGCCCGAGACCCTTCGGCGCCGCCCACCGGGCGAGCTCGGCCATCGCCCGGCGCATGAGAGCCGAGCCGGCCCTTCTCCTCACGAGCCGGCGGCCGAGCTGGTGCAGGGCCGTGCGGCCACAAAAGGGCGCTGGCGCACTCCCCGGCCGCCTCCCGCAAAGGGCGAGCTCTCCTCATGCCCCCGAGAACGACAAAGCGGCCGAGATCTTGCGCTCCGTCTCGCTGACAGCCCGAGGGGCCCAGAGCCGGGGAGAGACGGTCCACCGCCCGGCCCACTTGGGCTCAGGCGGTAGACGAGCTCGGGGGGGAGGACTCGAACTCCCGCCACGCCATCATCGGCTATACCCCGCCGTCACGAGTTCGCTGTTCACAGCGGGTTTTGGGTGATCTGTCCATCCCTGCTGGTCGGCGCCTGTACCCCTCGATCCCGGCAAGTCTGTGACCAAGTTGTGACCACAGCACCGCCCCGAATCGAGCCGCCGGGTTACGGTGGCGAGGTGACTGCGGGAGACCGAAACGGGATCCTGTCCCCACGTGTTGGCCGTGCGTGAACCCCTGCAGCTCCGGGAAGCCACGACGCCGACAACACTGCTCCGCGTCCGCTCCGGCCGCACCACCTTGAGCGACGACAAGCTCCGTCAGAACTGCGAGGTCACCTTCGCCAGGTGGGGACTGCACGGCTTCTCGGTGTTCGAACTGCCGGACGGCGACTACAAGCGTCTGGCCCGCCTTCTCCCCCTCCTGCTCGACCGCCAATGGGTTCTCGAGGCGACCGGCGCCGATCTGCTTACACACGGCTTCCCACTTCTTCCGACTCGGGAGCATCCCCACTGGACGATCGTGCTGGCAGAGCCCACCTCGACTCAGTTCGCACGTGTCCGCAACCACTTCTCCGACCCGAAACGAAACCCGGTCTGGGCCGGGCCGCGCCGACGGTAACATCAGCGTCGTGGCTGACGAGCGCTACGACCTTCGATACGACCCCAATGAGGTCGGGGGGGACCTGGTCGTCGAGTGCTGGATCTCGCACGGCCCCCGCGCGCACGACCCCAGCTTTGACCCCCAGCCCGCGGACGAGGTCACCCTCGGCGACGACGAGGAAGCCCCCTACCGAGGACGGGTCATTCGCCGTGACGGCATCCGGGTCTGGGTCCAAATCGATCGCGAATCGGCGGCTCATACCGCCGCCTGAAAAGCCTCCCACCAGCTCATCGGCAGACGCCGACGTGCGTCCTCGTAGGCCATGACGGTGGCGCGGTTGTGATCATCCGGTGATCGTGTCGCTCTATCCGAAATCGATGCCAGTGGAAAGGCCCGAGCGATAGGGGGTCAGGTCAGCCTTGGCGTAGCGAGCCTGGGTGTCCGCCAGGGTTTGCTCATCCCAGTACGGGTCGCCCGGAGCCGGGAAGCCGAACACCGACCGCTCCCGTGGAGTTGCTCGCTCGATGAGGTCGCCCCACTCTGCGGTGTTCGAGTCGCGGGCCCAGCCGACCCGGCCCGTCCAGCGCGGCCCCCAGACGTCGTAGTGAGCGAGGAGGGCGAATCGGGCTGATCGCTCGGCGGTCATGCGCGATCCCCGGTGCACGATGTCGGTCCGGAAGGAGAACAGCGTTCCCGCCGGCCCGGTCACGGGGACCTCTTGGTCGGCGAAAGCCCCGGGCGGGAGGTAGCTCGTGACGTATTCGTTCGCCGAACCGTCGAGCGTGTCCGGCCAGTACGGGACGCTCTCGGCGACGGAGAGGAGGACGACCTTGGTGGGGCCGTCGTCGGGGCCGACATCGGAGAGGCGGATCCAGTTCTGCAGCTGGGTTGCCGGGTCGGACCGTTTGGGGACGACGAGGGTGTGGTTGGCGAAGTCCCGGTGATGCTGCTGCTCGTAGTCGACGGCCCCGGCGTATTTGCCCCACAGTTCGGCGTCGTAGAAACGGAGGTCGGCCGAGCCCAGGAAGCGCTCCACCAGGTCGAGGAGGTCGGGATGAAACATGAGGCGGTTCAGGTTGCAGGAGCGCCACGGGGCGCGGATAAGGCCAGCCCACTGGCTCGTGGACAGCCAGGCGTGAGCGGCCGGGTCGGCGAAGTGCTCCTCGGGCCGGGGGTAGTGCTGCCAGAGAGCCTCCTGAGCCGCCACCAGCTCCGCGGCACTGAGGAAGCCCTCGAAAACCAGAAAGCCGCGCTCCCGCAAGTCCGACAGGAAGAATCCGGCACCCCCATGGAGACCCAAAGCTCCCGCTCCGGTCTCCAAATCCGTGTCCTCGGACCGGTTCCCAAGCGTCGGCGGATCCCGAGCTAATCGATGGCATTCCCAGAGGCAACGCTTCTAGCCTTGATCATGGTCCGATTCGATTTCGACGATGTGTTCGGGGCGAACTACCTCCACTTCTACCTTCCTCGCCTCTCCGAAGACCGGAACCGTGCCGAGGCAGCCGAAATCATCGACCTGCTCGGGCTGCAGCCCGGGGACCGTGTGCTCGATGCCCCGTGCGGCCACGGCCGAATTGCCAACCTCCTCGCAGCGACGGGCGCCGTCACAACCGGAGTCGACGCCTCTGGGGTGTTCCTGGAGCTAGGTCGCGCCCAGGCGACGGAGGCCGGCGTCGAGGTCGACTATCGACCCGGCGACCTTCGCCAGTTGCCGGTTCCCAACCAGGAGTATGACTGCGTCGTCAACTGGTTCACGTCGTTCGGCTACTTCGATGACAACGACAACGTGTTGGTGTTGCGCGAATTTCACCGCGTCCTGCGCCCGGGCGGGAGACTTCTGATCGAAACGATGCACCGTGACGGGATAGTCAGAGCATTCCCGGCAACCGGTTCCACTCATGTGGAGCGCGCCGGGCCTGATGGCATGGACCTGATGATCGACAGCTCGACGTTCGACGTCGACAGCGGAAGGCTCCTTACGGAGCGCATCGTCGTCCGTGATGGGAAGAGCACGACTTCGAACTACAGCGTCCGCCTTCCTGCCCCCACCGGGTTCCGCACCTGGCTGCAAGAGGCTGGATTTCGCTCGCTGCGCTTCTCGACCCGCCACGGCCAGCCACTAACCCTGGACAGCCGGAGACTGGTCGTCGTCGCCGAAGCCTAAAGGCTCAAGTCGGGTCTGGTGACAGCGATCTGGTAAGCCGGCTACGGAGCGTCAGCCTCGCCAGCCAGGGGCCGCCACCCGCTTTTCGCCGCGGCGCTCTCACGACAACGCTGGATCGATGCTATGCAGGCCGGGTGAGCAGCCTGAGCCGCTGGCCGAACGAGGATGAGATGGTTGCCGAGCTGTACGGCGGCGCGTGGGCGGACTCGGAGAGCTGGGCCCGACGATGCCGACGGGATGGCTGCGTGGTGTGTCTGTCGGGCCACCCGTTCGGGATCATCGGCGAGCTTGACCATGTTTGGGTCGCCACCGACCATGAGGTTGCCGTGGCCGGCTACGCGACGACAGCCTCGGTAGAGGCTACGAGGTCGGCTTCGCCCGGCGGCCCCGCATGGCCTCACTGCTGTTCGGGAGCGGATCCGACCGGCTTGCATCTGGCCCCTCTCGGGGGCAACGCATCACGTCTTGAGCGTCTATTCGAGGTGCGGGCGGTGACGGATGAGCCAGGCGGCGGAGCGAAGCCGCCAGGCCACGGCCCACCCGGGATCGGCCGGGATCGGCCGGGCCGTCGGGTGCTTTAGCCATGCTCAGCCCTCCAGAGAGGGTGAGCTCGTTCGCGGCGTCGCGCACGGCGTGCTCGATCATCCTGGTGACCAGTTCCGCCCGCTCGGTACGGTCGAGGCCGTAGGCGTCGGCGAACAGGCCGAGTTGGCGGGCGCGGTGCGCTGCCGTCGGAAGGTGGTTGCGGGTTGCGATGTCGTCGTCGTGGAGTTGGGCGTTGAGCCAGGCAACCTGGGCGACCTCGTCGAGGCGGTCGATGGGGCCGGCGAACTCCCAGTCGATGAACCCGACGGGCAGCCCTTGGCGGGCGACGATGTTCCACGGGCCGAGGTCGCCGTGTCCGTGGATGGCGTGGGGGATTGAGAATGACGTCCTCGGAAAGCTCCGAGTACCGGAAGATGCTGAACACGACGGTCCCTTCGGTCGGTGTCGGACGGAACACAGCGCGCACAAAGCGCGCCGGCAGCAGCTGGGCTCAGCTGTTCGAGGCCGGCACCGGTGGGCCGATCGGCCCGCCCGGACTAACCGGTCATCAAGAGACGGTGCGCGGCCCCAACTCGACCGTGGCAGGCATCGTGGTCATCTGGCTCCTTCCAAGCACTGACTGACGGATGCACATTATGCGACGACCGCTGGACGGGCCTACAGTCCGGAGCCGTCCTTCTGCCCCCGACCACGCGGTGACATCACGCCCAAGGCATCGCCGAATCAGAGGCATCGAGAACCGAGAAGCCGAACATCCGTGCTCTAGCGCCCCGGATGGCGTCGGTGGTCGTCGCGCGCTGGCGGAGGGTCAACATCGCGCATGCTCCCGCGCGCATTCCGAGAGCCCGCCGTCGAGGAGCGTCATCGGCTGGACCGTACTTCGTCGCGCACCCCCTCGCTCGGGTCACAGGCCGATCTGCGGCACTTCGAGCTGCATCGTGTCGACGCTCTCGATCGTGGCGCTCCCCGGCTGAGGGACCGCCAACGACGTCCGACCAAGGGCTGCCTGGGCGGCCACGTGACGCCGCAGCTGCTCGTGCAGATCGACCGCTTCTCTGGCCAGGTGGGCCCACTCTCCTGGGTCGGGGCGCGCCGCGGAGGACAGGTACCGGTCGGCGACGGCGATCTCCTGCCGGGCCCGGTCGCTCCACTGGTCCCATCCCGTCCACGCTGCGCTGGTGCCGTCGTTCCGGTCGAGGGTGGCTTCCACTGCCATGGCGTGGTGGCACCACACGGCCCGCCCGGCCGATGAGGCGGGGACCGGTCGACGAGACGGCACGACAAGAGGAAGCCCCAGGCCGCTGACCTGGGGCTTTGTCCCTTGAGCGCAGCTCGGGGGGGAGGACTCGAACCCCCAATAACAGGGCCAGAACCTGTCGTGTTGCCGATTACACCACCCCCGAAGGGCGCCGCCATCGTATCAGGGCGGCCAGAGCAGCCCTGTCCCGGACACATGCGATGGCGGGACTGCCTAGTGTCGCTACCCGGCAACAAGGCTCGAAAGAGAGGGACCGGATGGACTTCGTCAAGCTCGGCTCGACTGGCATGGACGTCTCGCGGCTCTGCCTCGGCTGCATGAGCTTCGGCAAGCCGGAGAGGGGGAACCACCCGTGGAGCCTCGACGAGGACGACTCCCGCCCGCTCATCCGTCAGGCCGTCGAGGCCGGCATCAACTTCTTCGACACGGCCAACGTCTACTCGGACGGCACGAGCGAGGAGATAACCGGCCGGGCGCTCTCGGAGTACGCCCGGCGAGACGAGATCGTCATCGCCACCAAGGTCCACGGCCGCATGCACTCCGGCCCGAACGGGCAGGGTCTGTCCAAAAAGGCGATCCTCGCCGAGATGGACAGCAGCCTGCGCCGGCTCGGGGTCGACTATGTCGACCTGTACCAGATCCACCGCTTCGATCCGCGCACCCCGATAGAAGAGACCCTCGAGGCGCTGGACGACGTCGTGCGGGCGGGCAAGGCCCGCTACATCGGCGCCTCGTCGATGTACGCCTGGCAGTTCGCCAAGATGCTCAACGCCTCGGAGCGCAACGGCTGGGCCCGCTTCGTCACGATGCAGGACCACTACAACCTCCTCTACCGGGAAGAAGAGCGCGAGATGCTGCCCCTCTGCGCTGATGCCGGCATCGGGGCCATACCCTGGAGCCCGCTAGCTCGGGGTCGCCTCACCCGGGCCTGGGACGAAGAGACCGAACGGAGCCGGACCGACGAGTTCGGAAAGACCCTCTACCGGGAGGGGGACCGGGCCATCGTCGAAGCCGTCGGCGAGATCGCCGGGAGAAGGGGTGTCAACCGGGCTCAGGTCGCCCTCGCCTGGGTCCTGTCCAAGTCGGTCGTCTCCGCCCCCATCGTCGGGGTGACAAAGGCGTCCCACCTGGAAGACGCCGTCGCTGCTCTCCATCTCGAGCTCACCGAGCAGGAGATCGCCCGCCTCGAGGAGCCCTACGAGCCGCACGAGATCTCCGGCCACTAGCCCGGCCGGGTCGGCCGGGCCACCCGGGGCCGCCGAGCCTGCGGGCCGGGCAGGACCCCCCGGCCGTTGAGAAGTGGGGCGCCTCGGGGTAAACCTATGGGTGCGCGGAGAGTGGCCGGGCACGCACCCTGGGAGCAGGATCGGGCGATGGAGCAGAGCGCTACCAGCATCGAGCAGGCGATCCGGAACGCCACCGACCCGGCCTCGCTCCTGCGGCGCATCGTGGAGGAGGCCACCAGGCTCATTCCCGCGGCGGAAGGTGCCGCTCTGCTGCTGCTCGACGGCGACGAGTTCACGTGGGTCTGCGCCGGCGGGCTGCTCTCCATCCCGGCGGGCATGCGGATGCCGGTCGCCGGCAGCCTGGCCGGCCTTGCGATAGAGCAGGGCCGCACCGTCTTCTCAGAAGACGCCCGGCACGACCGGCGAGCCAACACCCGGGCGGTCGAGCTGAGCGGGACCGCCGCCACGGCGAGCGTGCCGCTCTACTACGAGAGCCGGCCAATCGGCTGCCTCACCATCGGGTCGCCCTATCCGGGCGCCTTCAGCCACGAGCGCGTCGAGGTGCTCAACACGCTCGCCGAGTTCATCTCGACCGCGATCGCGACCGTCATCAAGATGAACCGGATAACGGCTCAGCTCCTCGAGATTGACGACGGGCCGCTGCTCAACGGCCTCCGGGCCGAGCCGGCCTCGGTCGCCCACTTCGTCGCCAACGTCCTGCACCCGGGCACCGGCTCGGACATAGTCCGCCGCCAGCAGATCGAGCGGGTGCTCGAAGAGGGCATCACGACCTGCTTCCAGCCGATAGTGGAGCTGTCGAGCCGGCACCTGCTCGGCTTCGAGGCCCTCGCCCGCTTCCCGAGCGGTCAAACGGTCGACTGGTTCGCCGACGCCCATCGCCTCGGCCTCGGCACCGCCCTCGAGGAAGCCACCTGCCGGCGGGCCCTCTCCTGCATCGGCCTTTTGCCGCCCGAGTGCTACCTCGCCGTCAACCTGAGCCCTATCGCCCTCTCGCGAAAGGGCGTGCCGGAGCTCTTCGGACAGGTCGACCCCAACAGGATCGTCCTGGAGCTGACCGAGCACCTGCGGGTCGAGGACTATCCGAGCCTGCGCCGGCGAGTCTCGGAGCTGCGCCGGCAGGGCTTTCGCCTGGCGATCGACGACACCGGGGCCGGCTTTGCCAGCCTCTCGCACATCATCAGGCTCGAGCCCGACATCATCAAGCTCGACCTCGACCTCACCAGGGGCATCGACCTCGACCCGGTGCGGCGCTCCCTTGCCACCGCGCTCATGACCTTCGCGGCAGACATAGATGCCCTCGTCATCGCCGAGGGCATCGAGACCGAGGGGGAGCTCGCCACCCTTCTCGAGCTCGGCATCGGCGTCGGCCAGGGTTACCTCCTCGGCCGACCGGAGCCAGCCGCTCAGCTCGCCTGAGGTGCCTCAGCCGGCGATGAACCCTGTCTGGGCGAAACCGGCGATGCGCCCCCAGGCGACGGCGGCCGCCTGAACCGCCACCGTCGAGGCTTCGTTCCCGATGCCGCCGGAGACAGGAGCGACGGGCGACGAGACGACGTGGAAGCCCTCGGCGGTGGCGAGATGTCCGAGCCAGAAGATCTGCCAGCTGTCCGCCACGAGGAGCGCCTGGCGCGGTGGGTTCGAGTCGGCATATAGGTGAAGAGCCCCCGGAAGCTCGGCTGCGGCGTAGGTGGATATCGCGGGGGAGGGCACCTTGCGCGAGAGGAGGTAAAGGCGCGCTCGCACCGCCTGAGGCTGCGAGAAGCAGAGGACCACGACCTTCCGGGCCCGATCGGCCGAGCGGAGGGCGACGGCGTGGCCGAGGCGAGCCCGGAAGTCGGCGTCGAGAGGTCCGCTCGGAGTTCCGGTGCCGGCCACTATCACGGCCGGGCGGAACGGAGCTGCGGCGACGGCGCCCGGCGCCCGGGAGGCGAGCACCACCTGCACCCCGCTCACCACGTAGTAGCTCACGGCCGCCAGCACGACGAGCTCTATCAATCGCTTGGCGAGGGAGAAGATGAACACCTAAGCCACCCCTTTCAGCCTTCCCGGCCACACGCCGTGAGGGCCGCCTCGATCCGCTCGAGGGTCTCGTGCCTTCCGAGCGCCTCGAGAGACTCAAAGAGAGGCAGGCCGACGCTTCTCCCGAGAGTCGCCACCCGGACCGGCGCCTGGGTCTTTCCGAGCCGGCGCCCGTGGCGCTCCCCGACTCTCTCGAGGGCGGCCCTCAGCTCCTCGGCCCGCCAGCTGGAGACGGCCGCGAAGCCCGCCGCGGTCTCGCGCAGGATCGCCGGGGCGAGCCCGTCTCGCGCGATCGCCTTCTCGAAAGAGGCGGCCTCCATCGAGAACCCCGGGGCGAAGAGGAACTCGACGAGCCCGGGCACCTCCGAGAGGATCCGCGCCCTCTCTTGCACCAGGGGGGCGAGCTTCTCCCAGCGCTCTCCCGAGTAGCAGGCCGCGCCGAGGCGGTCTTCGGTCTCCCTCGCCCACTCGGTCACCCGGCGGGTGAACTCCGCCACGGGGAGCTCTCTCATGTAGACGGAATTGAAGTGGGTGAGCTTCACCTGGTCAAAGAAGGCGGGCGAGCTGTTCACGTCTTCCAGTCGGAAGTCGCGCACGAGGTCGTCGAGGCCGAAGAACTCGCCGCCTGCCGGCGGCGACCAGCCGAGCAGGCAGAGGTAGTTGGCCATCGCCTCGGGCAGGTAGCCGAGCGCCTCGAAGTCCTCGAGGGCCACCCGGTCCCGACGCTTGGAGATCTTCTGGCGCCTCTCGTTCACGAGCACCGGCAGGTGGGCGAAGTAAGGGAGCGGCACCTCTTGAGCGGCCTCGTTGAGAGCCTCCCAGAGCAAGACGGCCTTCGGCGTGGTGGGGAGGTGCTCTTCTGCCCGGATGACATGGCTTATGGCCATGTCGCGGTCGTCGGCCACGACCGCCAGGACGAAAAGCGCCTCTCCGCTCGAGCGGGCGACGACGAAGTCCTCGATGGTCGAGTTGGCGAACTCGACCTCTCCCCGCACGAGGTCGTGCACGACCGTCACCCCGTCGTCCGGGACGGCGAAGCGGAGCGCCCGGCCGGGGCCCCGCTCTAGGCCGCGCCGGCGGCAGTAGCCGTCGTAGCCGGGCGTCGGGTTTCTCTTCGTCCGCGCCAGGACCGCCTCCCGGCTGCAGTCGCAGGCATAGAGGGCGCCCGCCTCCCACAACGAGTCGAGCGTCGAGGCGTACAGCCCGCCCCGCTCCGACTGGCGGTAGGGCCCCTCGTCCCAGACAGCGCCTATCCAGCGCAGGGCGGCCTCGATGCCCGAGACCGACTCCTCTTTGTTGCGGGCGGCGTCGGTGTCCTCGATGCGCAGCACGAACTTCCCACCGTGCTGGCGGGCGAAGGCCCAATTGTAAAGGGCCGTCCGGGCGGTGCCGACGTGAAAGTAGCCGGTCGGCGAGGGGGCGATCCGCACCCTCACCGGTCGATCGCCCATGGTGGCCTCGCTGCTCACTCCTCGGCGAGCGAGATGGCGGCCGTCGGGCAGGCGCGGACGCACTCGAGCAGCTTCTCGCGGTACTGCTCGGAGGGGTGATCGTCGAGGACGTACATGAAGCCGTCGTCGCGCACCTCGAAGACCTCCGGCAGGATGCCCATGCAAATGGCGTTCGACTGGCAAAGGTCGTAGTCGACCACGACGCGCACCGCTCTCCTCCTCGTCTCTCTGCCGCTTCCAAGGCCGAGACTACCTGGCCAGGGCGGCGAGTATCGTCGGCTCGTGGGCCCCGCCCTTCCAAGAGCACATCCCGAGCGCCAGGCGGTGAGGGACTTCCTCGCCCGCCACCCGAGCCCGAGCGGGCGAGAGCTCGCCGAGGCGGGCTACGTCGCCCCCCACTGGCCGGCTCCCTACGGGCGGGGCGCCGACCCGCTCTCCCAGCTCGTCATCGACGAGGAGCTCTCACGGGCAGGGGTCTCGCGCCCCGAGAACCCGATCGGGATCGGCTGGGCCGGCCCCACCATCCTCGAGGCGGGAAGCGAGGCGCAAAAAGAGCGCTACCTGCTCCCGCTCCTCGCGGGCGAGGAGCTGTGGTGCCAGCTCTTCTCGGAGCCGGGCGCCGGCTCCGACCTGGCGGCGATCTCGGCGCGAGCGGTGCGCGACGGGGAGAGCTACGTCGTGTCGGGCCAGAAGCTCTGGACCTCGCTCGCCCACCGGGCCGCCTTCGGCATCCTGCTCGTCCGGACCGACCAGTCGGCCCCCCGCCGCCGCGGCATCACCTATCTCATCTGCCCGATGCGCAGCGACGGGCTCACGATCCGGCCGATCATCGACATGACCGGCTCGCACAGCTTCAACGAGGTCTTCTTCGACGAGGTGCGGATAGCCGTCGCCAACCGGGTGGGCGAGGAGAACGATGGCTGGCGCCTTGCCAAGGTGACCCTCGCCAACGAACGGGTCTCGCTCTCGAAAGAGGGCGCCCTCTGGGGAAGGGGACCGACGGCCCGCGACCTCGTGGCGGCGGTCGGCCGGGGCCAATCCCGGCTCCCGCCCGTGCTTCGCGACCGCCTGACCCGCCTCTGCATCGAAGGAGAGGTCCTCTCCTCGCTCCGCCAGCGATCGCTGGCCGCCGCCATCGCCGGCCGGAGCCCGGGCCCGGAGGCCTCGGTGCGAAAGGCGCTCGCCGACGCCCACGGCCAGCGCCTGATGGACCTCTCCCGCGACCTCGCCGGCCCGGCCGCAGCGCTCGGGCTCGAAGAGGCGGACCGCTTCGGCCCGGAGTACCGCTACGGCTTTTTGTTCTCGCCCGCTCTCACCATCGGAGGCGGGACGGCCGAGGTGCAGCGAAACATCATCGCCGAACGGCTCCTCGGGCTACCTCGCGAGGCCGAGCTGGAGCAGCCCTAGCCCGCCGGAGCCTCGATGGCCGCCAGCAGCCGGTCGACCAGCTCCGCCTGGGAGGGATTCAGCCGGCGGCGCGCCTCGCTCGGCGGAAACCAGGCGAGCCGGTCCACCTCGGGAAAGAGCTCCACGCGGCCCGAACCCGGCGGCCACTCCAGCTCGAAGAGATTGCTCCTTGCCTGCTCGCAGTCGAGCTCTCCCTCTACTGCGTAGACCCGCACCCGCTTGCCACCCGCCTGGCGCACCTCTCCGAGCTCGAGGCGCCGGCCGGCCGGGGCGGGAAGGCCGGTCTCCTCCTCGAACTCCCGCTCGGCCGCGGCGAGCGGCCCTTCCGCCGGCTGGTACTCGCCCTTCGGGACGGTCCAGACGCCGAGGTCGCGCTTTAGAAAGTACGGGCCACCCGGGTGGGCGAGAAAGAGCTCGAGGCCCTCTTCGCCCTGTCGGCGGTAGACCAGCAGCCCGGCCGAGAGACGGGCCACCTCTCAGATGGACGGCGTCTCTTGCCAGCGGCCGAAGACCTCTGCCATGGCCGACATGATCTCGCCCACCGTCGCGTAGGCCGAGACCGCTTGCAGGATCGACGGCATGAGGTTCTCCGACGGCTCTCCGGCCGCCCGCCGGATCTCGGCCAGCGAGGCATCCACCTCCTCGGCCGAGCGGCGGCCCTTCACGTCGCCCAACCGCTTCAGCTGCAGCTCTTCCACCTCGGGCCCGATCTGGAGGATCTCCGGCCTTCGCTCCTCGTTGCCCTCCAGGTAGCCGTTCACTCCGACGACGATCCGGCGCCCTTGCGAGATCTTCTGCTCGTAGCTGTAGGCCGCCTCAGCGATCTCTGCTTGGAACCAGCCCTCTTCTATGCCGGCGTAGACCCCTTCGAGGATCGATCCCTCGCCGAGCTCGTCGAGGTGGGAGAAGATCTCCTCTGCCCGCCTCTCCATCTCGTCTGTGAGCGCCTCGACGAAATACGAGCCGCCAAGGGGGTCGGCGACGTGGGTCACCCCGATCTCGTGGGCGATGACCTGCTGGGTGCGCAAGGCGATGCGAGCCGCCTTCTCCGTCGGCAGCGCCAGCACTTCGTCCATCGAGTTGGTGTGGAGGCTCTGGGTGCCCCCGAGCACGCCCGCCAGGGCCTCGAGGGCCGTGCGGACGATGTTCACCTCGGGTTGCTGGGCGGTGAGAGAGCAGCCGGCGGTCTGGGTGTGGAAGCGGAGCTGCATCGAGCGCTCGCTCCTCGCCCCGTAACGCTCCTTCATCCAGCGGGCCCAGAGGCGCCGGGCGGCCCGGTACTTGGCGATCTCCTCGAAGAAGTCGAGGTGGGCGTTGAAAAAGAAGCTCAGGCGCGGGGAGAACTCGTCGACCCCGAGCCCGACCGCCATGGCCGCCTCGACGTATGCGAAACCGTTGGCGAGGGTGAAGGCGAGCTCCTGGGCGGCCGTCGAGCCGGCCTCGCGGATGTGGTAGCCCGAGACCGAGATCGTGTGCCACTTCGGCATCTCGGCGGTGCAAAAGCGGATCATGTCGGTGACGACCCTCATCGAGGGGCGGGGTGGGAAGACGTACTCCTTCTGGGCCTGGTACTCCTTCAAGATGTCGTTCTGGATCGTCCCGCCCAGAGCGGCGCGGGGGGTGCCCGACTTCTCGGCCGCCGCCAGGTACATGGCGAGCAGCACGGCGGCCGGAGAGTTGATCGTCATCGAGGTGGTGACCGCTGCGAGGTCGATGCCGGCGAAGAGGTCCTCGACATCGGCCAGCGTGTCGACGGCCACTCCGCAGCGGCCGACCTCGCCGAGGGAGTCCGGGTCGTCGGAGTCCCGACCCATGAGGGTCGGGAGGTCGAAGGCGGTCGAGAGGCCGTCGCCGCCCGAACGGAGGATCTCTTTGAAGCGGACGTTGGTGTCCTCGGCCGTCCCGAAGCCGGCGAAGAGCCGCATCGTCCAGAGCTTCGATCGGTACATCGAGGCGTACGGGCCCCGCGTGTAGGGGTAGACACCGGGCCGGGCCTCTTCGGGGGGGCCGTAGACGGGGTCGAGCGGGATGCCCGACATCGTCTCGAAGTCGGCATCGCGCAGCCTGGAGGCCTCGTAGAGGCGCTGCCAGCGCTCTCCGGGCGAGGTCGCCGCCGCCTCGCCCGCCACCTGTTGCTCCTCGCCAGCGCCTGTGCTCACCCGAGAAAGTCTAGAGGCGGTACGGCTCGAGCCGCCGAGAGGCTCAGCGGGCCGCCACACAGACGCAGTTGCGCCCCTTGTTCTTGGCCCGGTACATCGCCGCGTCGGCCTTGGCGAGCAAGCTGGCGGCATCGAGGCCGTCCCGGCCGACGGCCGCCACCCCGATCGAGACCCTGATCGGGATGTCGCCACAGAGCTCGGAGAGGTCGACCGCCTCCACCCTGGCCCGGAGGGACTCGGCCAGGTTGGCTCCCGTCTCGCGATCGGTGGCCGGCAGGAGGGCGACGAACTCCTCCCCGCCGTAGCGGGCCACGAGGTCGCCCCGCCTCAGCCGCTCCCGGAGCACCTCGGCCACCCGCTTGAGCAGCCGGTCGCCCGTTGCATGCCCGAAGGTGTCGTTCACCGTCTTGAAGTGGTCGATGTCGACGAAAAGGAGGGCGGCCGGCTCCTGGAAGTGCTCGTAGCGGGTGATCGAGACCCCGATCACCTCTTCGAGGGCCCGGCGGTTGGCGAGCCCCGTCAGCGGATCCGTCTGCGCCTCGGCCTGCACCGCCTCGAAGCGGCGGGCCTGGATGACGGCGGCGGCACACTGGTCGGCGAAGTACTCAAGGGTCTCGATGTGGGCCCGATCCGGCAGCAACCCGTTCGAGGACTCGTCGAGGGAGATGAGGCCGAGCAGCTCGCCGCTCTTCTCGACGAGCGGGACGATCAGCATGTCCTCGGGGTGCCACTGGCCCTCCTTCCAGTCCCGTTCGACCTTCGGCACGTTCGTCTTGCGGTGCAGATCGCTCGGCATCTCGAAGCGGCTGTGGTCGAACAGGTAGGAGCGGCTCACCTGCATGGCGGGATGCATGAGGGGGGCGAAATCGTCGAGGCTGAGCACGGTCGCCCGCAGCTCGGCGTCCTCTTCGGGGCTGAGGCCGACAGTCGCCCGGCACTCGAGGCGACCCTCCTCGAGGAGGTTCACGGCCGCCCGGTCGAATCCGCCGGCCGAGGTCATGGCGACAGCCATCTCGTGCAGCACCTCGTCGAGCAGGATGCCGCCTCGCACCTCGGCGCTCGCCATGAAGAGAGCTTCGAGCTGGCGTCGCTGGGCCTCGACCACGGCGAGGGCGGAGCGCTCGAGCGCCCTCGTGCGGACGAACTCGAGGCCGACCACGGTCAGCTCGGCGAGCGCCTCGAGCAGGAGGGCCTGGTCGTAGTTGGGCAGCTCGCCCGAGCTCGGGACGTCGGGGTTCAAGAGCCCGAGGACGGCGCCGTCGCTGCCGATGAGCGGGACGAAGAGGAAGGACTCGGGCCGCCAGCTCCCGAGCGGCCCGGCCACGCCGGTCTCGACCATGGCGCCGGCCACCTCCTCGTCTTGGAGGACGGGATGGCCACCTTCCACCACGTAGAGACGGCCGTTCTGGCTGGCGGCCGCCAAAAGCCGCTCGAAGCCCTCGGTCGTGAGCGTGCGGCTCCGCACCCGCGCCTCCACCTCGGCAGGCAGCCCCTCCCCGGCTGCGAAGCGGAAGCCGCCGTCGTCGCTCCGCAAGGCGACGGCGCAGGTGCCGAAGCCCACCTGCTCTGTGGCAGTGCGACAGACGAGGTGGAGCAACTCGAGCTCGTCCTCGACGCTGCTCAACCGGCGCGCCAATTGAAGGACACCGCGCAGATGCGACGCCGTGGTGTCGAATTCGCCAGGCCAGCCCTCGGCCCCCGGTGGTGTGGCTACCCCTGTGACAGCTCGATGCTAAAGCTCGCGGCGGCCCCGTGCTCGGAAATGGGACTTATGGCGGTCGACCCGGACCGCCCGGGTTTGCTAGACCGCACGACATGCATGTCGCCGTTCCCCGCGAGAGCGCCGCCGACGAGCGACGCGTCGCCCTCGTGCCGGACGCCATCGGGCGGCTGAAGGCACGGGGCGTCGAGGCAGTCGTAGAAAGAGGGGCTGGCGAGGGCGCCCTCTTCGCCGACGCCTCCTACGAGGAGAAAGGCGCCCGGCTCGCCTCCTCGCCGGCCGAGGCCTTCGGCGCCGCCGACGTCGTCTGCAAGGTGCAGGCGCCGACGCCGCAAGAGGCGGCGTTGATCAAAAAGGGCGCCGCTCTCATCTCCTTTCTGCAGCCGGCAGCCGACCCGCAGCTGATCGGAGTGCTCTCCGAGCGGCACGTCTCGGCTTTCAGCCTCGACCTCCTGCCCCGCATCAGCCGGGCCCAGTCGATGGACGCCCTCAGCTCGCAGGCGACCGTCTCGGGCTACGAGGCGGCCCTCATCGCGGCGAGACGGCTGCCCCGCTTCTTCCCGATGTTCATGACGGCCGCCGGCACCGTGCCGCCCGCCAAGGTGCTCGTGCTCGGAGCCGGCGTCGCCGGGCTGCAGGCGATAGCCACGGCGAGGCGGCTCGGCGCCGTCGTCCGGGCCTACGACGTCCGCCCGGCGGCGGCCGACGAGGTGCGCTCCCTCGGAGCGACCTTCGTCGAGCTCGCCCTCGAGGCCCAGGAGGGAACCGGCGGCTACGCCCGTGAGCAGTCCGAGGACTTCCTCGCCCGCCAGCGAGAGCTGATCGCCAAGGAGGTGGCGGCGGCCGACGTGGTGATAACAACCGCCGCCATCCCGGGTCGCAGGGCCCCTGTCCTCGTGACCGCCTCTATGGTCACCCAGATGGCACCCGGGAGCGTCATAGTCGACCTGGCAGCCGAGACGGGCGGCAACTGCGAGCTCTCCCGCCCGGGAGAGGAGTTCGAGTCAAACGGCGTGGTGATCCACGGCGTGCGCAACCTGCCGAGCCAGATGGCGACCCACGCGAGCTTCCTCTACTCCCGCAACGTGAGCGAGCTCCTCGGGCTCATGGTGAAAGAGGGCGGGTTCGCCCCCGACTTCTCCGACGAGATTGTCGCCGGCACCTGCGTCACCCACGCCGGCGAGGTGAGGAACGAGGCCGCCAGGGCGGCGCTGGAAGGGGTGGAGGCGTGAGCGGCTCCGACATCCTCACCCTCGTGACGGTCTTCGTCCTCTCGGCCTTCGTCGGCTTCGAGGTGATCTCGAAGGTCCCGAGCGTCCTGCACACCCCCCTCATGTCGGGGACCAACGCCGTGCACGGCGTGGTGCTCGTCGGCTCGATGGCCATCCTCGGCACGGCCCACGGGGCCCTCGAGGTCACCCTCGGCTTCATCGCCGTCGTGCTCTCCACCGTCAACGTCGTCGGGGGCTTCGTGGTGACCGATCGGATGCTCGAGATGTTCAAGGGCCGCCAGCCCGGGCGGCCGGCCCGCCCCGAGCCGGCGACCGCCCCGAACCCGCCCGAAGCGGCCCCTCTGGCGACAGAGCCCGCCGGGCCCGAGGAGCCGGCCAACCAGGCTGAGGCACCGGACGGGGCGCCGGGCCCGGCGCCGGCCACCGCCGGCCTCGACCAGCCGACCGAGGTCCTCTCCACGGCCGCGGCGCCCCCGGACGACACCCAGGTCGTCGAGATCGACGAGAAGGGCGGTGAGGCCAGGTGAGCGTCGACACCGCCATCCGGCTCGTCTACCTGCTGGCCGCCATCTGCTTCATCCTCGCTTTGAAGGGCCTCTCGGGGCCGAAGACGGCCCGGGGCGGCAACCTCGTCGGAGCAGCCGGCATGGCCGTCGCCATCGGGATGACCTTCGCCACTCCAGGCATCTCGCGCTTCGGGCTCATGGTGGCCGCCATGGCCATCGGGGTAGCCATCGGCTTCCCGGCCGCCCGCATGGTGAAGATGACGGCCATGCCCCAGATGGTGGCCGCCTTCAACGGCGTCGGCGGCGGGGCGGCAGCCCTCATCTCCCTCGCCGAGTTCGCCCGCTCCTCCCCCGGCCAGCTCGCCGTCTACCAGGTTGTCGAGGTCCTCTTCGGCGTCATCGTCGGCTCGGTCTCCTTCGCCGGCTCGGTCGTCGCCTTCGCCAAGCTGCAAGAGCTGATGAGCGGGCGGCCGATCACCTACCCCGGCCAGCAGGTGATGAACGCCGTCATCGGCGGGGCCGGGCTCGGGCTCGCCATCGCCGCCTGCGTCTCGCCGCACAACTGGCTCGTGGCCGTGGTCGGGGTGCTCGCCCTCCTCTTCGGCATCGCCTTCGTGCTGCCGATAGGCGGCGCCGATGTGCCGGTCCTCATATCCCTGCTCAACTCGTTCACCGGCTTGGCGGTCGCCGCCAGCGGCTTCGTGCTCCACTCGGTGCTCCTCGTGGTGGCCGGCACGCTCGTCGGGGCCTCCGGGACGCTGCTCACGCGGATGATGAGCTCGGCCATGGGCCGCTCCCTCCCGAACATCTTGTTCTCGGCCTTCGGCTCGGTCATCACCGCCGGCACGGCCGAGGGCGCAGCCGACCGCTCGGTCCGCTCGGCGAGCGCCGAGGACATCGCCGTCCTCCTCGCCTACTCGCAAAAGGTCGTCATCGTGCCCGGCTACGGCCTGGCGGTCGCCCAGGCCCAGCACACGGTGCGCGAGCTGGCCGAGCTGCTAGAGCAGCGGGGCGTCCAGGTGGACTACGCCATCCACCCGGTCGCCGGCCGCATGCCGGGGCACATGAACGTCCTGCTCGCCGAGGCGAACGTCCCCTATGACCAGCTGAGGGAGATGGACGAGGTAAACCCGGAGTTCCAGACGACCGACGTCGCCCTCGTCGTCGGGGCGAACGACGTTGTCAACCCGGCGGCGAAGAACTCGCCCGGCTCGCCCATCTACGGGATGCCCATACTGGCGGTCGACGAGGCCCGCAACATCGTCTTTTTGAAGCGCTCCATGCGGCCCGGCTTCGCCGGCATCGACAACGAGCTCCTCTTCGACCCGAAGACGACGCTGCTCTTCGGCGACGCCAAGGACTCCCTCACCGCCCTCGTGGCGGCGCTCAAGCAGCTCTAGCCCGCCGCCAGCTGCCCGCCGGCCTCGGCCAGCTGGGCGAAGAGGAGGGTGCCCTGGCCGGTCGGGCGGCTCGACAGGACGACCACGTCGACGGCGCTCGAGCCGACCAGGTGCTCGGCTCCGTTCACCACGACCATCTCGCCCTCCGGCAGGTAGCCGACCGCCTGGTTCTCCTGGCGGCCGGCCCGGACGAGGTCGATCCTGAGGTGCTCACCCGGGACGTGGTCGGGGCTGAGGTCGCCCGCCAGCGCCCGCAACTCGACCACCGGGAGGCCGGTCCGGCCGGCCGCTCTCGCCACCTCGGCCGAGCAGGTGACGAGGCGGGCTCCGAGCTCGGAGGCGAGCTGCAGGACCTTCTCCTCTCTGAGGGCCAGACCGGCGAGCTCGCCGGGCACCAGGCTCACCACCACCCCGGCCTCGCCCAGGGCCTGCAGGGCCTCGAGCCCCCGTTGGGCCCGCCGGCTGGCGACCGGGTCCGGCCCGTCCGCCAGGCTCCGCAGCTCGTCCGCCACCACCTGGGGCAAGAGGAGCTCCCGGCCGAGCAGGCCCGCCCGGCCGAGCACGAGCAGGCAGCGGTCCATCACCGCCGAGCTGTCGACCATGACGGCGCCCTCCGGCGCCTGCTGGAAGGGAGCCAGCTGGCGGGTGATGCGGGCCGCCTCGGCCAGGCGGCGGCCGTTCGTCCGCCCGAGGCGGAGCCCGAGCGCCCCGGCCGTCCAGGCGACGGCCGCCGCCGCCGGATAGTCGAAGGTCCCCCGCGCGAAGATGAAGATGGGGAGGCAGGCGAGGGCGCCGAGGATGAACCCGAGGCCGCCGAGGAGCGCGCCCGAGAGCACCTCGATGGCAGGCACCTCGAGGAGCGAGCTGTCGGCTCGGCGCACCTCCCGAGCCACGAACCGCCCGGCCACGCCGCCCGCCACGTAGCCGACGAGGACCCCGACGACCGCCCCGAGCACCCGTCCGCCCCCGCCGTCGATGCCGGCGCCGAGGCCGAGGCCGGTTGTCGCCCCGACGAGGACGACCGTGAGCCGGAGGACCTCGACGAAGACGGCTGCGCCCCGCTTGCTTTGTGCAGGAGACGGCGCCAAGCTCACCCGAGCAGCATCGGCAGTTGCGGGCCGGAGCTTGAGAAGACCAGCCCCTGCCTGCCACCGGGCGCGGGGCAGGACTACGCTCCCGCAGCCATGCGGCAAGGGCGGAGAAGATGCCGGCTACCGGCCCTCCTGGCGCTCCTCGGTGCCTGCAGCCTTCTCGCAGGGGCCTGCGGGATCCTCGGCCGGCCGGCCGCCAGCTCCTCTCCGCCGCCCCCGACGAGCGTCTACAACAAGTTCGTCGGCATAGAGCAGCAGGCCTACAAGACGGCCCTTTCCGACCTGAAGGGCTTGGCCCTGCCCAAGAGGGCCGGCGCCCCGGCTCCCTCGCTGCCGCCGGACGCCTTCGGCAAGGGACTCCGCTCCCACCTCGTCCTCGGCTTCCTCCCGAGCTGGGAGATCTACCGGGCCTCCTCCATCGACTACCGGGCGCTCAGCGAGGTGAGCTACTTCGCCCTCCAGGTCGAGCCGGGGGGCAAGATCCTCCGCTCGGGCCAGGGATGGAACGTGCTGCGGCGAGGTGGCGTCGGCCAAGTCGTGGCCGACGCCCACCTGGCGGGCGACCGCGCGCTCCTCACGCTCTACACCGGCACCGCCTCGACCATCTCCCAGATGGCAAAGGCCCCGCTCGCCGCCGGGACCGAGCTCGCCGCCGAGGTGGCGCCGCTGCTGGCGACCTACCACTTCGACGGGGTCGACCTCGACTTCGAGAGCCAGCAGGGCTCGGCCCGGGCCGGCTTCACCGCCTTCGTGGCCGCCTTCGCCAAGGCGCTCCACCTGCGGGGTCCGCACTACCAGATAGTGCTCAACACCTTCCCCCAGGCGGCGGTGGACCCGGACGGCCTCTACGACGTGAAGGCGCTCGCCCGATATGTCAACGACCTCTTCGTCATGGCCTACGACATGGGCTCCACCTCCTCGCCCGGCCCGACGGCCCCTCTCGTCGGGCTCAACCTGACAGATGCCTCCGTCCTCGCCTCCTACGAGGCGGTGGTGCCGGCGAGAAAGATCATCCTCGGAATCCCCTTTTACGGCTACGACTTCACCGCCAGCGGGAAGAGCCCGCCTGCGGTCACCCTCGGCGGCCCGGTGGCGGTCACCTACGCCTCGATAGCCGCCACCGGGCGGAGCGCTCTTTGGGACCCGTCCTCGCAGACTCCCTACATCTCGTTCAAACGGTCCGGCCAGTGGCACCAGACCTGGTTCGACGACCCGGTCTCGGTCGCGCTCAAGGTGGCGCTCGCCGCCGCCTTCCACACCGCCGGCGTCGGCGTCTGGGAGCTCGGCATGGCCGCCGGCCGCCCGGCCATGGTGCGGGCGCTCGACGGCGGCTCCCCCCCGCTCCGGCTGCCTGCCGCCGGCTAGCCGACCGGGAGCGAGAAGTAGTCCTCCGTCCCGATCACCTCGAAGCCGCAGGACTCGTAGAGGTGAAGGGCAGCATCGTTGTGCGAGAGGACCTCGAGGGAGATCACCCCGACGCCGGCCCGTCGAAGCTGGCGGGTGACCGCGCAGAGCGCCGCCCGGCCGTAGCCCTTCTTCTGGAGCGCCGGCACGACGGCAAAGCCGTAGATCGAAGCGGCGCCGCCGCCCCTCTCGAGCCGCATCACACCCACCTGGGCGCTCGTCGTCGGATCCTCGACGACGAGCGTGCCCGCGAGCACCTCGGCGACCGCCTCTCGATCGCCGAGGTCGCTCACCCGCGGCTCCTCCTCGAAGGCATCCGCCAGGCAGGAGACGACGAAAGAGGCGTCCTCTCTCCTCGCCCGCCGCAGGCGAACAACCCTCTCGCCCCGGCGCCGGTCCGGCTCGCGGCCCTGGCGCATGCGGTGCTCGGAGTGGACGAGCACACCGCCTCTCGAGAGGGCGAAGCGCCTCCCGTCGGGAAAGGCCCGCTCGACGACCATGAGGGCGTTCGCCGGGCGCCGCCGGGCGATCTCGGCGGCCACGGCGTCGTAAAGCAGGCCGCCGATGCCCTGGCGGCGCCGGGCCGGATGGACCATGCCGCAGAGCTCCAGCTGCACGGGACGCCACTGGTAGAGGCCGGCGAAGCCGACCACCTCGCCGTCGAGCAGGTAGACGAAGTCGTTCGTCTGGCCGGCGGGACGGTGCCGAAGCATCGACCACTCGAGCTTGAGCCGCCCGCCGTCGCTTGCGAGACAGGCGGACTCGAGGCAGGCGACGCTCGCGAGCTCCCCGCTGCTCAGCTGGGGGAGGGCCAGCAACTCCCCCGCCGGGGCCTTCCTGCTAGTCGGCGGAATTCTCTTCGGCGAGCCGGGCGATGTGGCGGGCAAGGCGGGACTTGCGGCGGGCCGCCTGGTTCGGGTGGATGACGCCCTTGGCGGCGGCCTTGTCGATGCGCCGGACCGCCTCTCGGAGCCTTTCGGCGAGATCGCCGGCGCCCTCTTCGGCTGCCCGGACGGCGCTTTTGGTCCTCGTCCTCATCTCGGAGCGGACGGCCTTGTTGCGCTCGCGGCGACGCTCGTTCTGACGGTTGCGCTTGATCTGACTCTTAATGTTGGCCATGTCGTCCTTGCTACGTTCTGGCGGCGCGGTCTCCGGCTTCGGGCCGGCCGCGCGAGGCTGGCGCGAGAAAGCCACGCTTGGGGGACAGACTTTAGCACCAGGTCACCGCCCTACAACCCGGAGCCAGCTTGATCCCGACCGACAAGATCCGCAACTTCTCGATCATCAGCCACGTCGATCACGGCAAGTCGACGCTCTCCGACCGGATCCTCGAGATCACGGGAGCCGTCGACCCCCGGGAGATGCGCGAGCAGTACCTCGACACGATGGACATCGAGCGGGAGCGAGGCATCACCATCAAGGCCCAGAACGTCCGGGTCCACTGGCGCGACCAGGTCCTCCACCTGATCGACACGCCCGGCCACGTCGACTTCGGCTACGAGGTGAGCCGCTCGCTGGCGGCCTGCGAGGGCGTCGTCCTTCTGGTCGACGCCTCCCAGGGCATCGAGGCCCAGACCCTGGCCAACTGCTACCTCGCCATCGAGCACGACCTCGAGATCGTGGCGGCCCTCAACAAGATCGACCTCCCGGCCGCCGACCCCGACCGCTATGCCGGTGAGATCGAGCAGGTGCTCGGCCTCCCGGCCGAAGAGATACTGCGCATCTCGGCCAAGACCGGTGAGGGGGTGCCCGAGCTGCTGGATGCCGTGGTCGAGCGGATCAGGCCGCCGGCCGGCGACCCCAAGGCGCCGCTGCGGGCCCTCATCTTCGACAGCCACTACGACCAGTACCGGGGCGTCGTGAACGCCATCCGGGTCGTCGACGGGCTTTTGCGCTCCGGCACCCGCATCCGGCTCTTCCAGGCCGGCACCACCCACGAGGTCGAGGAGGTGGGCGTGCGGGCGCCCGGCAACCAGCCGGTCGACGAGCTCGGCCCCGGCGAGGTGGGCTACCTCATCGCCGGGGTGAAGGCGGTCGGCGAAGCGAGGGTCGGCGAGACCGTGACGGAGGCTTCCCGGCCCGCCGCCGAGGCGCTCGAGGGCTACCGGGACCCCAAGCCGATGGTCTTCTGCGGTCTTTATCCGGTCGACGGCGACGAGCTGCCGGAGCTTCGCGAGGCTCTCGAGAAGCTGCAGCTCTCGGATGGCTCGATCACCTTCGAGCCAGAGACCTCGGCCGCCTTGGGCTTCGGCTTCAGATGCGGCTTCCTCGGCCTCTTGCACATGGAGATCGCCCGGGAGCGCCTCGAGCGGGAGTTCGACCTCTCGCTCATCGCCACGGCCCCCTCGGTCGAGTACGTCGCCCACCTGACCAACGGCCAGACGATCGCGGTCGACAACCCCTCTGCCATGCCGCCGCCCCAGAGCCTCCAGTCGATCGACGAGCCGGTGCTGCGGCTCAGCATCGTCGGCCCGGCCGAGTACACCGGCACGATCATGGAGCTCGGCCAGTCGCGCCGGGGCAGTCTCGAGAAGATGCAGTACCTCTCGCCCGAGCGGGTCGAGCTCATCTACTCGGTGCCCCTCGCCGAGGTCGTCATCGACTTCTTCGATCAGCTCAAGTCGCGCACCAAGGGGTACGCCTCCCTCGACTACGAGCCGGCCGGGTACCGCACCGACAACCTCGTGAAGGTCGACGTCTTGTTGAACGGGAGCCCGGTCGACGCCTTCAGCTCCATCGTGCACCGCTCGAAGGCAGAGGACTACGGGCGCAAGATGACGGCCAAGCTGCGCAGCCTCATACCCCGCCAGCTCTTCGACGTCCCGATCCAGGCCGCCATCGGCGGGCGGATCATCGCCCGCGAGACGGTGAAGGCGAAACGCAAGGACGTCCTCGCCAAGTGCTATGGCGGCGACATCACCCGCAAGCGCAAGCTGCTCGAGAAACAGAAGGAAGGCAAGAAGAAGATGAAGAGCATCGGCCGGGTCGAGGTGCCCCAGGAAGCCTTCATCTCGGCTCTCCGCCTCGACCGATAAGGCGCGCCCGGTGAGGGCCCCACCGGCCGAGAACGGTGCCGGAGCTCTCAGGCCGGTAAAATTCGCCTCGCAGTGGCCGATGAGGACAAGACCGTGAGCAGCGACGAGGACAGGACCCTCGACGCCCGCAAGGCGGCCATCTTGAAGACGGTCGTGACCGGGTACGTCGAGACCTCGGTCCCGATCGGCTCGGCCCAGGTGGCCCGTGACCCGGAGATCGACGTCTCGCCGGCGACGGTGCGAGCCGACATGGCCGCCTTGGAGCGAGACGGCTACCTCACCCACCCCCACACCTCGGCCGGCCGGGTGCCGACCGACAAGGGCTACCGCTTTTTCGTCGACCACCTGGCGCCGCCCCTGCCGCTCGGAGAGGCCCAGCAGGAGCAGGTGCAAGAGTTCTTCTCCCGCGCCCACGGCGAGCTCGAGCGGATGCTGTCGGACACGAGCCAGCTGTTGGCGCGCCTGACCGACACCGCCGCCATAGTCGTGCCGCCGGCCCATGAGGGGCTCGTGGTCCGCTCCGCCATCTTGAGCCGCCTCTCGCCCCACACCGCTCTTTTGGTCCTCGTCCTGTCGAACGGTGCCCTCGAGCGCCAGGCGATCCCGATCCCAGAGGAGGTGGCGGGCGAGGACCTGCGGGCCGCGAGCAACTTCTTGGACCAGCACCTCTCCGGCCGGGCTCCCTCCGAGCTCGGCCTCGAGCTCCCCCTCACCGGCCGCCCCGAGCTCGACGACCTCGTCTCGAGGGTTCGAGAGCTGCTGGTCGCCCCGGTGGTGGACGAGCACCCGCCCGAGCAGGTCTTCGTCGGCGGGGCGGCCCGCATGACCGAGCACTTCGCGGCCGTCGAGCAGGTGCGGGCGGTCCTGTCGATCCTCGAGGAGTCCTTCGTGGTGGTCTCGCTCCTGCACGAGGTCCTCACGAAGGGCCAGAGCGTCTCCATCGGCTCCGAGCACGGGCTCGAGCCGCTGGCGGAGTGCTCCCTCGTCGTGGCGCCCTTCGGGGCCAAAGGAGAGGCTGCCGGCACTATCGGTATCCTCGGACCGACCCGGATGGACTACCCCCAGGCGCTCGCCGCCGTGGCGGTCGTCGGCCAGCGGCTCTCTCGGGAGCTGGAGTCCGATTGAGCCCGCCGGGCCGCCGTCTTTCATGAAACGAGTCGAATGAGCGTGGCAACCGACTACTACGAGCTGCTCGGCGTGGGCCGAAGCGCCACCGACGAGGAGCTGAAGAGGGCCTATCGCCGGCTGGCTCGCGAGCTGCACCCCGACGCCAACCCGGGCGACGCCGAGGCCGAGGCGCGCTTCAAGGAGGTCACGATCGCCTACGAGACCCTGCGGGATCCCGAGCGGCGGCAGCGCTACGACATGTTCGGGCCCGAGGCCGTCCGCGGAGCGGGCGGCGGCGGAGCGGACCCCTTCGGGTTCGGCGTCAACATCGGCGACATCTTCGAGAGCTTCTTCGGCGGTCAGCCGGGCGGCTTCGGCGGCACCGGCCAGCGGGCCGGCACCCGCCGGGGCAACGACGCCGAGATCTTCGTCGATCTCAGCCTCTACGAGGCGGCCTTCGGCATCGCCAAGGAGGTGACGATCACCCTGCCCGTCCCCTGCGACACCTGCCAGGCGACCGGGGCGAGGCCGGGCACCACTCCCATCACCTGCACCGAGTGCCGGGGGGCCGGTCAGGTGCAGCAGGTGCGCCAGTCCTTCCTCGGCCAGATGGTGACCTCGATCGTCTGTCCCCGTTGCCACGGCCTCGGTCAGATCATCACCTCCCCCTGCCCGGACTGCCGAGGCGAGGGACGCCGCACCAAAGAGCGGCCGCTCACCGTCGAGGTGCCGGCCGGCGTCGACGACGGCACGACCTTGCGGGTCTCGGGCGCCGGGCCGGCCGCCGTGCGCGGCGGCGTATCAGGCGACCTCTACGTCCACCTCCGGGTCGCCCCCGAGCCCGGCCTGGAGCGCTCGGGAACCGACCTTTTGTGCAAGGCGAGGATCTCCTTCGCCCAGGCGGCCCTAGGCACGACCGTCGAGGTGCCCTCGCTCGAGGGACCTCTCGAGCTCGATATCCCGGCCGGCACCCAGTCGGGCGAGGTGTTGCGCCTGGCCGGAAAGGGCGTTCCCCGCCTGCGGAGCAAGCGACGGGGCGACCTCCTCGTGAGCGTCTCCGTCGAGACGCCGAGCCGTCTCACCAAGGACGAGGAGGCCCTCTTGCGGCGCCTGGCCGAGCTGCGAGGCGAGGAGGTGGCGCCGCCCGAGAGCAGCCTCATCTCCAAGATCCGCTCGGGCTTCCGCTGAGGGAGGCGGCCGGCGGCCCGGGAGGAGGGGAGCGGGCAGCCGCCGCCCTCTGCTATCTCTCCGACCTCGAGGGCCTGCAGCTCTCGGAGGAGGACACCCACCACTTGGAGCGGGTGCTGCGCCTGCGAGACGGCGAGGCCGTGGCCGTTTCCGACGGGGCCGGCAGCTACCGCCCCTGCAGGGCGCGCAGAGGAGCGGGCCGCCGGCTCTGTCTCGAGCCTGCCGGGCCGGTCGGCTTCCAGCCCCGCTCCGAGCCGGCGGTGACGGTCGCCTTCTCGCTGCTGAAAGGCGAGCGGACCGAGTGGGCGGTCGAGAAGCTGACCGAGGCGGGTGTCGACGAGATCCTGCTGCTCGTCTGCGAGCGCACGGTCGTCCGCCCCTCGGAGGATCGCTCCGAGCGACGCTGGCGCCGCCTGGAGAAGGTCGCCCGGCAGGCGGCCATGCAGTCTCGCCGCCTCTACCTACCCCGCCTCGCCCGGCCGGTCGGGGTAGAAGAGGCGATCTCTCGCGCGGCCGGCCGGGGTTTCATCGCCGAGCCCGGGGGCGGCCCGCCCCGCCTCGACCGACCCTTCGCCCTCGTCGGCCCGGAAGGAGGCTGGTCTTCGGCCGAGCTCGCCCGCGCCGGGCGGCACGGCCTCGAGCCCCTCTCGCTCGGAGCCGGGGTTCTCCGGGCCGAGACGGCCGCCGTTGCGGCCGGCCTCCTGCTGACGGCGCTCCGCTCTGGCCTGGTGGCGGCATCCACCGATGACCGCTCTCGGTGAGATACTCTGCCGCCCGCTGTGAGGGCTGGCCGCTATTAGTGGTGTAATAGACGGCAAGAGCGGTAAAGCACAGGCTGTGAGCGTCGACCCGTCGAAGGCCCGGAGACCGGTGCCAGGAGCCAGAGCTCATCTGGCGCCGCGTCCCGCCGACGGCCCAGGTCAACGTGGGGGTCGCATGGAGAAGGCATCGATGGCACGCCGGGAGAACGAGGACGATGCAGCAGCCCGCTACGCCCAGGCTGTCGGCACCAGGCTGCGGGCGGTGCGCCGGCAAAAGCGCCTCTCTCTCCAGGCGGTCGAGAAGGCCTCCGGCGAGGAGTTCAAGGCCTCCGTGCTCGGCGCCTACGAGCGGGGTGAGCGGACCATCTCGGTGCCGCGCCTCCAGCGGCTCGCCCAGATCTACGACGTCCCCGTCGACCAGCTGCTGCCGAGCGACACCAGCGACCCGCTCAGCCGGGCCTCTCAGATCGGGGCCGTCCGGGCCAAGAGCGGTGCCCGCGCGGGCCGCAAGATCACCGTCGACCTCGCCCGCGTCAACGAGGCCCGCGGGCCCGAGCGCGACTTCCTCCGACACTTCCTCGCCTCGGTCCAGGTGCAGCGCCAGGACTTCAACGGCAAGGTGCTCACCATCCGGACAGACGACCTCTCGGTGATGGCCTCGATGTTCGGCATGAACGTCGACACCCTCATCTCCCGTTTCGAGCAGCTCGGCATCCTGCGGGCCTCTCCGAACGGCAGCTCCTCCTGAGCGGTCTCCTCCCTCTCGCCCCCGGGACGGGCGCCTACGTCCACATCCCTTTCTGCACGAGCCGCTGCGACTACTGCGCCTTCGCGACCTGGACGGACCGCCACGCTCTGCGGGCCCCCTACACCGACGGCTGCATCGCCCACCTCGACGCCCTCCAGCGGCGAGAGGGTGCTCTGGCCCGCAGCCTCGAGCCCTGGCCGGCGGCCGAGAAGGTCGCCACCGTCTACCTCGGCGGCGGAACCCCCTCCCAGCTCGAGGTGGCCGACCTCGCCCGCCTGCTCGCTGCCATCTCCCGCTCGGAGGAGGCCGAGGTGACGGTCGAGGCCAACCCCGAGGACGTCACGGCCGGCTGGGCCCGGGCCGCCGCGCAGGCCGGGGCCACCCGGGTCTCCCTCGGGGTCCAGTCGCTCGATCCGGTCGTGCTTGCCGGCCTCGGGCGGAGCCACGACCCGGCCGCCGTCGGGCTGGCGGCCGAGGCGATCGGAGCAGCCGGCATCTCCTCCTACAGCATCGACCTCATCTACGGCGGGGCGGGCGAGAGCGACGCCAGCTTCCTCTCGGGCCTCGAGAAGGTCCTCGCCCTGGAGCCGGCCCCGAGCCATGTGAGCGCCTACGCCCTCACCGTCGAGCCGGGCACGCCGCTTTGGAGGGACCCCGCCCGTCACCCCGACGACGACACCCAGGCCCGGCGCTACGAGCTGGCGGACGAGGCGCTCGGGGCCGCCGGCCTGTCGTGGTACGAGATATCGAACTGGGCGAGACCAGGCCACGAGGCCCGCCACAACATCGGCTACTGGGACCAGGGCGACTACCTCGCCATCGGGGCGGCCGCCCATGGTCATCGGGCCGGACACAGGTGGTGGAACCTCCGCACACCCGAGCGCTACCTCCGGGCCGTCCGAGAAGGCCGGCGCCCGGTCGCCGCCGGAGAGAGGCTCGAGCCGAGCACCAGGCGGCGCGAGGCCCTCGAGCTCGCCCTCCGGACCCGCTGGGGCGTGCCGGAATGGGCCCTCGCGAAGGACGACGAAGCCCTCGACGGCCTGCTCGAGCCGGCCGAGGAGGAGGGTCGGATCCGGCTCAGCCTGCGAGGCCGGCTGCTCGCCAACGAGGTGTCGCACCGCCTTCGGCCCTGTATGGGATCAGCTGAAAGGCAAGAAGGTAGCGCTATGCTCGAGATATGCCCGAGCCAATTCGGTGGATGAGCACCGGCGAGGTGGCCCGGTACCTGGGAGTGAACACGCGCACGCTCTACCGGATGATCGACGAGGGAGAGCTCCCGGCCTACAAGTTCGGCCGGGTGATCCGCCTGCAGGAGGGGGACGTCCTCGCCTTCGTCGAGCGGGCCCGCATCGCGCCCGGGAGCCTCGAGCACCTCTATCCCGTGCCGAGCCGGACCGAGGCCTGATGGCGACCGCGGTGCCCGGGGCCGACTGCCTGTTCTGCAAGATCCTGGCCGGCGAGATCCCCTCTGTCGAGGTCGCCTCCTCCGAGTCCGCCTACGCCTTCAGGGACATAGCACCTCGCGCCCCGAGCCACGTGCTCGTCGTGCCTCGCCGCCACCTGGAAGACGCCGCCGAGCTCGGCCCCGCAGACGGACCCCTCCTCGCCGGGCTCTTCTCGCTCGCCAACGAGGTGGCGCGAAAAGAGGGGCTCGTCTCCGGCTACCGGCTCGTGTTCAACGTCGGTGACGACGCCGGCAACTCGGTGCCCCACCTCCATCTCCACGTCCTGGGCGGCCGGGTCATGGCCTGGCCACCCGGGTGAGATGGGCGCCGTCAGGCCCGCCGAGCCGTTAGCCTTCTCCTCGATCCAAGTGCCAGACACTCAGGTAAAGGTCCTCGTCCCGGGGAACCATCTCATGATCGGCCTGCTCGGCCAGCAAGACGAGTTGCTCCGCGTCGTGGAGAAGGCCTTTTCTGGCACGAACATCCACGTCCGGGGGAACGAGATCACCCTCTCGGGCCCGGACGCCGACAAGGTCGGCCGGCTCTTCGAAGAGCTCGTCTCGCTCCTCGAGCGGGGCCACGGCATCGACTTCACCAACCTCGGGCGCTCGATCGAGATGGTGAAGGAGGACATCCGGCCTTCCGAGGTGCTCTCGGCCGAGGTCGCCCGCTCGAGCCGGGGACGCCGGGTGCACCCGAAGACGGCCGGCCAGAAGCGCTACACCGACGCCATCGCCGCCAACGTCCTCACCTTCGGCATCGGGCCGGCCGGCACCGGCAAGTCCTACCTGGCCGTCGCCTCGGCCGTGCAGGCCCTGCAGGCCAAGGAGGCCACCCGGATCATCCTCACCCGCCCGGCCGTCGAGGCGGGCGAGAAGCTCGGCTTCCTGCCGGGCGACCTCATGGCCAAGGTCGACCCCTACCTGCGGCCGCTCTACGACGCCCTCTACGACATGCTCGAGCCGGAGGGCACCC
>JAJZLV010000045.1 GCA_021803215.1 Actinomycetes bacterium
GGCTTTTGACACCCCGCTCAGCCCGCCGCCTCTCGACGACGAACCGGGGCCTGCTACTGGGCTCTCCGGCGATTACCCAGACGGGACTTGCACCCGCAGGTCTGGTCCAGCTTTCAGGACGCACCATCTCGCCATGATATCACTACATTGGAGTGATATCATACTCCCTCCTCCTCGACCCAGTCGAGGAAGGCCCAGAGGCGCTCGTCGATCTCGACGAGGTCGGTAAGTGCCGCCCCGATCACATCGTGACCACCGAGGCCGTCGAGGTGCGCTGCGAGCCGGGCGGCGGCCTGGGCAATGCTCTGCGCTCGCCCTAGGGCGGCCTCAAGGTCCTCAGCCATCGGAGTGTCCCGGAGCGCGACGGGCGAGCAGGTCGGCGAGGCGGACCGCGTCGTCCAGGTCGCGCACCACCTGGCTCGCCTGGCAGCTGCCGCCCCGGTGCGCTCACTTCGCCCCTGATGCCGATCCATTGTGCACGGCGCAACGCCTGGCGTGATGGACCGCCGATCTCCGGACGACGCGGGCCCGCTTGATCAGGCTGCCCGCTTGATCAGGCTCATAGCTCCTAATCGCGAATGAGGTTGTGGGTGACAACACCACGCCGGCCGGAGAGGGCTGCCTTCCTGCGAGCCGTCGGCGAGGACCGCCGACGCGGCCCGCGCCTGAACGAGCCCGCCTCACGTGACCCCCTGCATCGCCGAGGCGTCGATGCTGCCGCCTCAGGCTTGCGGACGGTGGTAGATCTCCGAGCGGTGATCGACGTCGAGGACTTGCACGGTGTGGGTGTCATCGTCGATGCGATAGACAATCCGGTAGGTGCCGCGACGTGCGCCATGGCAGCCCGCCAGTGGCCCGAACAACGGCTTGCCGACTCGCCGCGGACTGACGCTGAGCGTCTCCGCGCAGAACTCGAGGACCGCGGCGGCGACAGCCTCCGGGAGACGCTCGGCGATGGCGCGCCGCGCAGGTGGCTGGAACCGGACCTGGTAGCGCTGCGACGCCTTGTCGCTCACACGCCGGTGGCGCGCCGGCGGGCCAGGTCCTGGCGGACGCTGTCGAGGTCAGCGCCGGACTCACCACGGCCCAGGGCTGCCAGGCTCTCAGAGATACGACCGACGGCCTCGCTGTCACCGAGGATCTCCAGGGTCATCTCCATGCCCTCCAGGTCGTCCACCGACAACAAGACAGCCTCAGCCTCCCCGTTGCGAGTCAAGGTGATCCGCTCGTGCTGCTGGCGTACCCGTCTGGTCAGCTCGGACAGTCGGGCCTTGGCCTCGGAGAGCGGTACGGGCGTCGCAGCGATCGTCATGGTCAGAACTATAGTCTTGATTGGTCCAAGTATTGGACTATCACTCCACCGCTCCCGGTGAGTGTGCAGTAGTTGCTCGCTCCGCCGGCGGCCTGTGAGCTTCAGGCCGTGCCGTTGCCTCGGACTGACGCATAAGAAGCCGCGCGAATAGGTGGCAGGCCTGTGAAGATCCCCCATCTCATCTCCTACCAGGACGCTTCCTACGCCCGCCGTTATGCCGAGACGGTGGCCCGCTGCCGGGCGGCGGAGGAGGCTCGCTGCGACCTCTCAGACGGGCCGTTCGGGCGGGCGGTCGCCCTCCAGCTTCACCGCCTCATGGCCTGCAAGGACGAGTACGAGGTGGCCCGCCTGCATCGTTCACCGGCCCTGCAAGCCGAGATCGAGGAGTGCTTCGGCACCGGCGCTCGGGTCCGGTACCACCTCCATCCGCCGCTTCTGCGGCAGATGGGCCTCGGGCACAAGCTGGCCGTCGGGCCGGGAGCGGGCGTGGCCTTCGGCGTGCTGGCCTCGCTCCGAGGACTGCGGGAGAGCCGTCTCGACCCCTTCGGCCACACGGAGCTTCGGCGGGCCGAGCGGGAGCTGCGCGACGGCTACGAGCTGCTCGTGCGCCGTCTCAGCGACTCCCTCGACGAACAGAGCCACGGCCGCTTTGTCAAGATCGCCCAGCTCCCCGAGGAGGTGCGGGGCTACGGTCCCGTCAAGAAGGCCGCTATCAGCCGGTTCTGGAGCCGCCTGGAGGACCTCGATGCCGGCGGCGGCCCCCTCCTCGGAGCTAGGTGCCGGGAGGGATCGCCCGCCGGGTAGTCGCCGGCGGCGACCGCCGGAAGTGCCCCTCGCGCCGGCCCCAGGGCCGCGTCCCTGGCAAGCCGGGGCCCAGCCCTGGCGACCGGGGCCAGCTCTTCAGCGCCTCTGCAGCCGCACCTCGAGCGAGTCCCGCAGGGCGTCGCCGATGAAGTTGAAGGCGACGACGACGAGCACGATGCAAAGTCCGGCCGGGATGAGGAGCCACCAGTCGCCGTTCGGCAGGTAGGGCTCGCCCTGGCCGAGCATCTGGCCCCAGTCGGCCTGCGGGAACTGGACCCCGAGGCCGAGGAAGCCGAGGGCGGCCAGGTACAAGATGGCGTCGGCCACCTGGAAGGTGGCGTTGACGACGATCGTGCCGATGGCGTTCGGGATTATGTGGCGGGTCACCATCCGCCGGCTCTTGCCGCCCATCACCCGGACGGCCTGGACGTACTCACGGGTCCTCAGGCTGAGGGTCTCCCCCCGCACGAGACGGGCCGGCGTCAGCCAGGCGAGGAAGCCGAGGATGAAGATCAAGGTGATCTTGTCCGGATGGAACAGCACCGCCAGGATGATGAGGAGGAAAAGCGCCGGGATCGACAACAAGACGTCGACGATCCGCATCATGAAGGCGTCGAGGATCCCGCCGAAAAAGCCCGAGGTGGCACCCCACAAGACGCCGACGACGGTGGCGATGGCTGCGGCTGCCAGGCCGACCTCGAGCGAGGTCTGCCCGGCGTACATGAGACGGCCGAGGACGTCGAAGCCGTTCGGGTCAGTCCCGAGCACGTGGGCCGCGCTCGGAGGCTGGACGCCGGCGCTCGTGTAGAGGTTCGAGTAGGTCTGGTTCGTGTGGTAGAAGATCGGCCCCACGAAGCAGAACAGGAACATGAAGACGAGGATGCCCACTCCGACGACGGCCAGCCTGTTCTCGAGGAAGACCCGCAGGATGATGCGCCCGAGGCTGCCGCTCGCACCCGCTTCGCCGCCCGAGGGCGCCTGGTCGCCCTGCAGGGCGCCGTCGAGGCCGGGCGAGGCCGGCGGGGTGATCCCGGCGACGCTCGTGGCCAGCTGCTCGTTAACTGCGGACATACCGGATCCTCGGGTCGACCACGGCGTAGAGGAGGTCGGCCAGCAGCGAGCCGACGACGGTGGCCACGGTGGCCACGATGGTCGTTCCGACCACTATGTAGACGTCGAACTGGGTGGCCGCTTGATAGGTGAGAAAGCCCATCCCCGGGAAGTTGAAGATCGTCTCGGTGATGACGGCGCCCCCGACTATCCCGGGCAGGGCCAGGCCGAGCAGCGTGATGATCGGGATGAGGGCGTTGCGCAGCGCGTGGCGGAAGATGACCCGGGCCCGCCCGGCCCCCTTGGCCTTGGCCGTCCGGACGTAGTCCTCGGTGAGGGCGTCCATCATCGACGAGCGCATGTAGCGGGAGAACGATGCGACCGTGATGGCGGCCAGCGTGACGACCGGAAGCGTCATCTGGTGCCACGAGGTGAACATCTGGCCGATCGAGATGTTGGGCGACACCCCGGAGGCGAAGAGCTTCACGCCGGCGTCGCTCGTCAGATAGAGGATGAGCAGGCTGCCGAGGACGAACGACGGCATGGCGTAGAAGATGAAAGAGAGCGCCGTCAAGGTGTAGTCCGAGGCGGTGTTGCGCCGCACCGTCTGGTAGATGCCGAGAGGGATGGCGACCAAAAGAGCCAGCACCGTCGACATGCCGACGAGCACCAGCGAGCGCGGCAGGCGCTGGGCTATGAGGGCCCTCACCGGCTCGTTGTAGTGGTACGAGTAGCCGAAGTTGAGGTGGAGGTAGTTGTCGAGCAGGTGCCAGTACTGGTCCCACCAGGGCAGGTTCAGGCTGTTCGACACGATGAAGTTGTGGATCTGGGTAGGCGTGGCTCGCGAGCCGAGATCCGTCCTGGCAAGCCCGGCCGGCCCGTTCGGGACGAATTGGAAGAGCAAGAAGACGACGAGCGTGACGCCGAGGACGACGATCACTGACTGGAGCAGCCGTCGGATGATGTAGCTGATCGTGGCCGGACTCTCCTGCTTAGTGCGCCGCTGTAGCCCCGACGCCCTTCCGGTTTGACTTCGCTCGCCGCTACCGGCGCAGCCGGCGGCTGAAATTCGAGTGTAGCGGCGCTCTTGGAGGCTGGCCCCGGCCGCCGGCCGGGGAAGATGCACCGGCCCGGGCCCGCCCGCTCGAAGCGGGTGGACCCGGGCCGATTGGGTGAGTCAGCTCAACTCTTCGAGAAGTACCAGTACTCCGGCGTCAGGTTGAGCAGGGCGTTGATGGGGGTCACGCCGTGGAGGTTGGTCGAGATCTCGGTCAAGGCGTTGGCCGGGTTCGGCTGCCAGACGACCGGCAGGTCCTTGGCGAGGAAGTTCTCGTACGCGTGCATGTACTTAAGGCTGCTCGAGTAGTGCGTCTCGTTGATGAGCGTGTCGGCTGTCGTGCTCGAGTAGCTGCCCGAGTTGGAGCCGGCGCCGGAGGCGAAGATCTCCCCACCGGTCGGCATGTAGTCGGGCGAGTAGACCCAGCCGCCGCCCCAGTTGGCGAACTCCCAGGTGCAGTCGGAGGCTCCGACCTTGCAGGGGATGGCGGTCGAGAGGACCGTGTCGAAGGTCTCGCTCCTCAAAGAGACGTGGATGCCCACCTTCGACCACGCCGAGGTCTCGGCGGCCACGGTCTGGTCGATGGAGGTGGTGCCTCCGGCGTAGATCTCCTGGAAGTTGAGCTGGGCCCCGTTCTTGATGCCGGGACCGCACTTGGAGCCGACCTTGCAGACCGAGATCCCTCCCGGGTGGATGGTCCAGCCGTGCTTGACGAGCAGCTGCTTCGCCTTGGCCAGGCTGTAGGGGTAGTTGTTCTTCGACTCCTGGGGGGAGACGAAGCTGTTCTTCGGGAAGACCGGGACCGGCCCGTAGGTCGGGACCCCGTAGCCCTTGTCGATGTTCTTGATGACCGCCGGCTGGTCGATCAGGTACTGGACCGCCTGGCGGAAGTAGAGCTGGCTGAAGATCGGACCGGCATTGCCGCCGTCGCCACCGGAGTGGAAGTTCATCGGGAAGTAGTTGATGCTCCAGCCGTAGACCGGCACGAGGTTGTAGCTGCCCTTCAGTGCCGGGGCGTTCGGGCCGGTCGAGCCGATGGGGCCGGTATTCTGCGGGACGTCCTGGGTGGGCACGTAGCCGACGTTGGGAGCTCCGGCACCACCGCTCGCCAGCGCGCTGTACTCGGAGCTGTCGGCCGTGAAAGGAAGCTCGACGAACTTCGAGAGGTACGGGTGCTGGGGGCCCGAGTAGGCCCGGTTGGGCACGAAGGTGGCCTCGCCGGAGGTCGTGAAGGCCGAGAGCCTCCAGGGGCCGTCGACGATCTGCCAGAGCGGGTTCGTGGCGTAGGTCGTCAGGTCGGCCGCCTCGGTCGGGTTCTTCGCCTTGCCGTTGTTGTCGGTGAGGAAGGTCCAGACCTTCACGCAGTCAGAGAGCGTCTTGGCGTTCGGGGTGAGCGAGGAGCAGCCGCCCGAGCCAGGGGCCGCCCCGGCCGAGGTGATGTCCCAGTTGATCGGGAGCGGGGTGATCTGGCTCAGCTCGTTGTACAGGTACCAGTTGGTGCTGTAGGCCCGGTTGAGGTGGAACGTGACCGTGTCGGCCTTGGTGTTGGCCGAGTAGCTCGTCACGTTGTCCGGGAAGGCGCCGGCGACGTAGCCGGCCCAGTTGGCCTTCTCGGCCTTCATCATGTTCATCCAGAACATGACGTCGTGGGCGTCGACGGTCTTGCCGTTCGACCACTTCCAGCCCTTCATCGCGATCGTGACGGTCTTGTTCCCGTTGCTCCACTTCGGGGGCAAGGCGAGCGAGAGCGAGTAGTCGACCGTCGGGTTGGAGCTCTTCACCTGGCCGAACCAGTAGAGCGGCCGGAACATGAGGTACTGGAACTGGGTCAGGTTCGCCACCGAGAAGTAGGTCAGGCTGGAGAAGGGAAAGATCCAGTTCGGGGTCGCCTGGGGAGCTTCGGCCCAGTAGGCGGTGCCACCGTGGGCGGGCTTGCCGCTCGGGGCGGTCGTGGGATGCGGCTTGGCCGACGGGGTCGACGAGCCGCAGGCGGCGAGGATCAGCGCCGCAGCCGCACCAGCGGCCGCGACCTTCAGGACTCTTTTGAGCCCTCGGTTTGGTGCCATAGTCGCTTTCGAACCTCCCTGGATCTATGACGGGGGACGGCGGCGAGGCCTCTTGGCCGCACCCAGATCTCGTGCGGGGCCACAACCGCCGGAGATCCACCGTAGCAAAGTCGTAACAGTTCGTACAGGTCGCTATCACCCGGATCTCGGCGAATTGCCAACGACAGCCGCTACGACTTCTGCGGCCGCCCCCCTTCTGTCCAGGGCTTTCGTGACGGTCCGGCCGATCACCAGGATGTCACCACCAGCGGCGATCGCATCACCAGGTGTGGTCACACGGCCCTGGTCGTGGCTCTCGGAGCCCGCCAGCCTGACCCCGGGGACGACCTTCACGAGCCCGCCGGCCGACGGGGGGAGGGCCCCGAGGTCGGGCCCGGCGCAGACGAGGCCGACGCAGCCGCAGGAGGCCGCCAGCGCGGCCCGGGCCGAGAGGAGCTCTCGCGCCGCCTCCCCCTCGCTCGTGAGCACCGTCACCCCGAGGATCCCGGCCCGCTGCCGGCCGGACTCGGAGGAGAAGCCGGCGACCGCCGCCTCGAGCATCGCGGCCCCCCCGGCGGTGTGCGCCGTCAGGTAGGTAACCCCGAGGGCGGCCGCCCGGGCGGCGGCGCGGGCGACGGTGCTCGGGATGTCGTGCAGCTTCAAGTCCAAGAAGAGATCGAAGCCCTCCGAGAGGAGCGCCGAGACCACGGGCGGCCCGGCGGCCACGAAGAGCTCGAGCCCGACCTTGGCGACGGCGAAGTAGGGCGACAGCTCGCCCGCCAGCTCGAGGGCGGCGCCGGCCTCTCCCACGTCGAGGGCGAGCGCCAGGTGCTGGCGGGCCTCTTCGGGCTCAGGGCTCATCTCTCCTCCTGGCTTTGCTCATGGCAGCTCTCGTCTTCTCGTCCTGGGCCGCCCCCACCACCTTGTCGAGCGAGTCGAAACCGAGGCGGGCCAGGGTCCTCCCGAGCAGCTGGCCGACCCGCTCGGGCGCCCGCGGGTCGGCCAGGGTGGCGGTTCCGACCTGGACGGCATCGGCCCCGGCCATCAGCATGCGGGCGGCTCCTTCGCCGTCCGAGATCCCGCCGACGCCGACGATGGCGGTGGCCGGGAAGGCCTGCCGGCACTCGTAGACGGCTCGAAGGGCGACCGAGTGGAGCGCCGGCCCGGAGAGGCCTCCCCCGCCCGCCCCGAGGAGCGGGCGGCGCTCTTCCAAGTCGATGGCGAGCCCGAGCGCCGTGTTGGTGAGCGTCAGGCCGTCCGCCCCGGCCCCGAGTGCGGCCCCGGCCACCTCTACGAGCTCGGGGGTGCTCGGCGAGAGCTTGGCGAGAAGCGGGAGATCGACCGCCTCCCGGACGGCCGCCACGGCCCCGGCGGTCGCCTCGGGCGAGTGGGCGAAGATCCGCCGGCGGTCCTCCAGGTTGGGACAGCTCACGTTGAGCTCGACGGCCACGATGGCGGAGGACTCCCGCGCCACCCCGGCCAGCATCCGGGCGGCCGCCCCGAACTCCGCGAGGCGCCTTCCCCAGAGCGAGACGACCACCCGGGCGCCGCAGGCCTCCAGGCGCGGGAGCTCCTCTCTCGCCCAGCCGGCGACGCCCGGCCCCTGCAGCCCGACGCTGTTCAGCATGCCGCCCGGCACCGGGCAGAGCCGGGGGCTCGGGTTGCCCGGCCAGGAGGTCGCCGAGAGGGACTTCACCACGACCGCCCCGATGGAGGCGAGGTCGAAGTAGCGGGCGAGCTCGGCGCCGTGCCCGGCCGTTCCGGCGGCCGTCATGACCGGGTTCGGGAGCTCGAGCCGCCCGAGGCGGGTCGAGAGGTCGACCGAAGAGCCCTCTCCTCGCCGGCTCCTGGTGCGAAAGCGGCTCACGGCAGGTCGTGGAACTCCTGCAGCGAGCGGACCTCCAAGGTGAGCCGGCCCCAGTCGGCCACGCCGGTGGCGGCCGCCCGGGCGGCCGCCACGGTGGTGAGGCAGGGCACGCCGCTCGCCGAGGCGGCTTGGCGGATGTAGGCGCCATCGGCCCGCGGGCCCCGCCCCTTCGGCGTGTTGACGACGAGGCGGACCCTGCCCGACGCGATGAGCTCGACCGCCCCAGGCTGGCCGGCGACAGGCGGAGCGTCCTGCTCGGCCAGCTTGGCGACCACCGTCTCGACCGGGATGCCGCGAGCTCGCAGGTGGGCGGCGGTGCCGGCAGTGGCGACGATCTCGAAGCCGAGGGCGACAAAGGCCCGGGCGGGCGCCACTCCGGCCTCTTTGTCCCGGTCGGCAAGGGAGAGAAAGACCGCACCGCCGGAGGGCAGGCGGCTGCCGGCGGCGATCTGGCTCTTGGCGAAGGCGAGGCCGAAGGTACGGTCGATCCCCATCACCTCGCCGGTGGAGCGCATCTCGGGACCGAGGATGGAGTCGACGTCGGGGAAGCGGTCGAAGGGAAGGACGGCCTCTTTCACGGCCACGTGGGCCACCTTGTCTCGCCACCCGCCCGGCGCCAGCAAGCCCTCGGACCTGAGCTCGGCCAGGCTGGCGCCGACGAGGAGGCGGGCAGCCACCTTGGCGAGCGGCACGCCGGTCGCCTTGGCGACGAAGGGGACCGTGCGGGAGGCCCGCGGGTTGGCCTCGATCACGAAGACCTGGCCCTGCCGCACGGCGTACTGGACGTTGATCGGACCCCGGACGTCGAGGGCCTCGGCGATCCGCCCGGTGTGCTCCTCGAGCAAGGCGACGGTCTCGGCCGCCAGCGTCGGGGGCGGGATGACGCAGGCCGAGTCGCCCGAGTGGACCCCGGCCTCCTCGACGTGCTCCATGACCGCCCCGATGAGAACCTCCCCGGTGTGGTCCCTCACGGCGTCCACGTCGACCTCGATGGCGTCCTCCAAGAAGCGGTCGATGAGGATCGGGCGCTCGCTCGCGAGCATCCCCTCGGAGCCGAGGGCGAGGGCGGAGAAGGCGGCCGCCAGCCCCTCGTCGTCGTAGACGATCTCCATCGCCCGCCCGCCGAGGACGTAGCTCGGGCGGACGAGAGCCGGATAGCCGATCCGCTCGACCACCTTGAGGGCCTCCTCGAGGCTGTGGGCCGTGCCGCCGGCCGGCTGGGGGATCTCGAGACGGCCGCAGAGATCGGCCCAGCGCTGGCGGTCCTCGGCGATGTCGATCGCCTCCGGCGAGGTCCCGAGCACGAGCCGGCGCTCGAGCGAGCCGGCCAGGCGAAGAGGGGTCTGGCCCCCGAGGGCGACGATGACGCCGAGGACTCCCCCGCCGCCGGCCGCCTCCTCGGCCGCGATGACGTCTCGGACCGACTCCTCGGTCAGCGGCTCGAAGTAGAGGCGGTCGGAGGTGTCGTAGTCGGTCGAGACCGTCTCGGGGTTGCAGTTCACCATCACTGTCTCGTAGCCCGCCTCGCGAAGGGCCATCGCGGCGTGCACGCAGCAGTAGTCGAACTCGATGCCCTGGCCGATCCTGTTCGGGCCCGAGCCGAGGACGATGACCCGGGGCCTGTGCCCGGGTCGCACCTCGTCCTCGTCCTCGTAGGTGGCGTAGTGGTAGGGAGTCTCGGCCGCGAACTCGGCCGCGCAGGTGTCGACCGTCTTGAAGGTGGGCCGGGTGCCCGAGGCCTCCCGGGCCTTTCTCACCTCCGCCTCGCCGGACTTCGTGAGGAAGGCGATCTGGGCATCCGAGAAGCCGAGCCGCTTGGCCCTCTTCCACTCCCGCCGGTCGAGCGAGAGTGGGTCGGGGCCGCCGGCGAGCGCCTCGATCCGGCGCCGGCCCTCGACGATGAGCTCGATCTGGTCCAAGAAGAACGGGTCGATGCCGGTCGCCTTCGTCAGCTCCTCGACGCTGCGCCCCCGCCTGAGGGCCGACTCCAGCTGGAAGAGCCGGTCAGGGGTCGGGACGGCCGCCAGCTCGAGGAGCTCGTCGGTCGCGATGGCGTCGTAGGCCTTCTCGCCCGGGTCGGCGTTGAGCCCCTGGCGGCCCCGCTCGATCCCCCGGAGCGCCTTTTGCAGCGACTCGGGGAAGGTGCGGCCGATCGCCATCGCCTCCCCGACCGACTGCATCCTCGTCCCGAGCCGGTCGGGCGCGCCGGGCAGCTTCTCGAAGGCCCAGCGAGGGATCTTCGTGACGATGTAGTCGAGGGTCGGCTCGAAGCTCGCCGGGGTGGCCTTGGTTATGTCGTTCGCCACCTCCTCGAGCAGGTAGCCGACCGCCAGGCGGGCGGCGATCTTGGCGATCGGGAAGCCGGTCGCCTTCGAGGCGAGGGCCGAGGAGCGCGAGACCCGCGGGTTCATCTCGATCACGAGCATCTCGCCTGTTCGCGGGTCGACGGCGAACTGGATGTTCGAGCCCCCGGTCTCGACGCCGACCCGGCGGATGCACTTGAAAGCGGCGTCGCGCATCTCCTGGTACTCGACGTCAGAGAGCGTCTGGGCCGGCGCCACGGTCACCGAGTCGCCGGTGTGGACTCCCATCGGGTCGAAGTTCTCTATCGAGCAGACGACCACGCAGTTGTCTGCCCCGTCTCGCATCACCTCGAGCTCGAACTCCTTCCAGCCGGCGATGGAGTGCTCGACGAGGATCTCCGAGACCGGGCTGGCCGCCAGCCCCTCCCGGGCGAGACGGACCAGGGCGGCCTCGTCCTTCGCGATGCCGGTGCCGGCCCCGCCGAGGATGAAAGAGGGCCGGACCATGATCGGGTAGCCGATGCCGGCTGCGATCTCGAGGGCCTCCTCCAAGTGGTGGGCGAAGCCCGAGGCCGGCACCCCGAGGCCGATCTCGGTCATGGCCTCCTTGAAGCGGTCCCGGTTCTCGGCCGTGTGGATGGCCTCGGCATTCGCCCCGATCAGCTGTACCCCGGCCGCCTCGAGGACGCCGGCGTCGGCCAGAGCCGTGGCGAGGTTGAGGGCGGTCTGGCCGCCCATCGTCGGCAGCAGCGCCGAGGGCCGCTCCCGCTCGATGATGGCCGTCAGCACCTCGACGTCGAGCGGCTCGACGTAGGTCCTGTCCGCCAGGCCGGGGTCGGTCATGATGGTCGCCGGGTTCGAGTTGGCGAGGATGACCCGGTAGCCCTCCTCCCTGAGCACCCGGCAGGCCTGGGTGCCGGAGTAGTCGAACTCGCAGGCCTGCCCGATCACGATCGGCCCCGAGCCGACCACGAGTATCGAGTCGATGTCCTGCCTGCGACCCATCAGGAGGCCTTTTCCATCAAGGCGGCGAAGTCGTCGAAGAGGTAGCGGGCGTCGTGCGGACCGGGCCCGGCCTCTGGGTGGTACTGGACCGTGAAGGCCCGCAGCTCCTCGAGCGCCAGGCCCTCTATTACGCCGTCGTTCAAGTTGACGTGGGTGATCTCGGCTCCCTCGACGCTCCCCTCCGAGACGGCATAGCCGTGGTTCTGGCTCGTGATCTCGACCGTGCCCGTGCTGAGGCGCTTCACGGGGTGGTTGCCCCCGTGGTGGCCGAAGCGCAGCTTGAAGGTCTCGCCGCCGAGGGCCGAGGCGACCAGCTGATGGCCGAGGCAGATGCCGAAGAGCGGCACCTCGCCGAGCAGCTTTCCGATCTCGGCGCTCAGGTGGCCGAGAGCGGCCGGGTCCCCCGGCCCGTTCGAGAGGAAGACCCCGTCCGGGCGCCGGGCGAGCACCTCGTCGGCCGGGGTCGTGGCAGGCACCACCTCGACCGAGGAGACCCGGGCGAGATGGCGGAGGATGGTCGCTTTTATCCCGTAGTCGTAGGCGACGACCGAGAGCGCCCGGGCCCTGCCGGTCGCCGGCCGGCGGTAGGGCTCGCTCGCAGTCACCTCCGAGACCAGGTCGGCCCCGAGGGTGCCCGGCTCGGCCCGGGCGGCCGCCAGCAGCTCTGCCTCACCGGCCGTCCCGAGGGCGCAGCTCATGGCGCCCTCGTCTCTTATGTGCCTCGTGAGCCGGCGGGTGTCGATCCCGGTTATCCCGGCCACCTTGTGGCGGGAGAGGAAGGCCTCGAGGTCTCCGCCGGCCCGCCAGTTGCTCGGGCGCTCGGTGACGTCGCGGACCACCACCCCCCGGCAAAAGGGGCGGGGCGCCTCCTCGTCCTCCGGCGAGACGCCGTAGTTGCCGATGTGAGGGTGGGTGAAGGCGATGACCTGCCCGGCATAGGAGGGGTCCGTCAGGACCTCCTGGTAGCCCTGGAGCGAGGTGTTGAAGACGACCTCGCCGGTGGCGAGGGCGGCCGGCTCCGGGTTGGCGGGCGAGGCGACGAGCGCCCCCATGGCCTCTCCTTCGAAGACGGCCCCGTCGGCGAGCACCAGGCGGGCCGGCGGGCGCTCTCTTCTCGGGCTCATCGCCTGGCCTCTCCGTCGATCACGACCGGCTCTCCTTCGTAGATGGTGTGGCGCACCCTGCCCCGCAGCTTCCGGCCGGCAAAGGGGGTGTTGCGGCTCAGCGAGCAGAGCCGGGCCCGCTCGACCTCGTAGCTCGCCTCCGGGTCGAAGACGACGAGGTTGGCCGGCTGGCCGGCCGCCACCGCGCCGCCCTGGCGCCCGCCCGAGGCGACGTCGAGGCGGGCGATGCGAGCCGGCCGGGTAGAAAAAGCCGCCAGCAGCTCGGCCAGAGAGAGCCGGTCAGAAAGCGCCGTCCAGCAGACCGAGAGGGCGGTCTCGAGCCCGAGCATCCCGAAGGGCGCCTCGTCGAAGGGCCTCTCCTTCGTCTCGGCCTGGTGGGGGGCGTGGTCGGTGGCGACGGCGTCCACCAGGCCGTCGGCCAGCCCCTGGCGCAGCGCCTCGACGTCGCTCGCCTCTCTAAGCGGCGGGTTCACCTTGTAGACCGAGTCGTAGCTCGCCACCTCGGCGTCGGTGAGCGTGAGGTGGTGGGGGGTCACCTCGGCGGTCACCGGCAGCCCCTCGCTCTTGGCCCGCCTGAGCGCCTCGAGCGAGCCGGCGGTCGAGAGGTGGAGAAAGTGCATCGGGGCGCCCACCGACCGGACGAGGGCGAGGTCGCGTCCGAGCATCACCTCTTCTGAGAGGCGGGACTGGCCGGGGATGCCGAGGCGCGAAGACCAGGCGCCCTCGTGCATCTGGCCGCCGGCCGAGAGCGACTCGTCCTCGCAGTGCTCGGCGAGCACGACGCCGAGGTCGCTGGCGTACTCGAGCGCCCGGCGCATGAGCGAGGCGTCCTGCACCCCCCTCCCGTCGTCGGTGAACAGGTGGATCCCGAGGCCGGCCAGCTGGCCGAGGGGGGCGAGGCGCTCGCCCTTTCGCCCGATCGTTATCGCGCCGGCCACCGAGACCTCGCAGCAGGCCTGCCGGCCGAGGGCGAGCACGTCGCGGGCCACCGAGACCTCGTCGATGGCCGGCTCGGTGTTCGGCATGGCGACCACCGCCGTGTAGCCGCCGACGGCGGCGGCTCTCGAGCCGGTCTCGATCGTCTCCGCCACCTCGGAGCCCGGCTGGCGGAGGTGGGCGTGCAGGTCGACCAGCCCAGGGGCCACGACCGCTCCATCCGCCTCGAGCACCCGGGCTCCGAGCGGCGCCTCGAGCCCCTCGCCGACGGCGAGGATCGAGTCGCCCGAGACGAGGACGTCGCCCCGGGCCTGGCCCGTCCCGGAAAGGAGGCGGCCCCCTTTGATGAGCAGCTCAGGCACCGGGCTCCTCCGAGGCGTCGACACCGCCAGCTGCGGTTCCCGAGAGCAGCCGCAACAGGACGGCCGAGCGGACGAGGACGCCGTTTCGCACCTGCCTCGTCACGAGCGAGCCCGGCAGGTCGGCCGCCTCGGGCGCGATCTCGACCCCCCGGATCATCGGGCCAGGGTGCATCACGAGCGTCTCCTTTCTGAGCCGGGCGGCCCGCTCCCTCGTCAGCCCGAAGCGGCTGTGGTACTCGTCGAGCTCTGGCAGCAGCACCTGTCCGGCCCGCTCGGCCTGGATGCGGAGCAGGTAGACGACGTCGAGGTCATCGAGGACCCCGTCGAGGTCGGCCGTCGCGGTGGCCGGCCAGCCCTCGAGCGAGGGCGGCAGGAGCGTGCGGGGGGCGATCAGGGTGACGTCGGCCCCGAGGAGCGAGAAGGCGAGCACGTCGGAGCGGGCGACCCGCGAGAAGCAGATGTCGCCGACGATCCCTATGCGAAGACCCGAGAAGTCGGTGCTTAGCTCCCTGCCCATCTTCTCGGAGAGGGCCTCGCGGATCGTGTAGCAGTCGAGGAGAGCCTGGGTCGGGTGCTCGTGCTGGCCGTCGCCGGCGTTCACGACGGCGGCCGAGGTCCAACCGGTGACCTGGGAGGGCACCCCGGCCGAGCGGTGGCGCACGACCATGGCGTCTATCCCCATGGCGTCGATGGTCTCGACGGTGTCCCGCAGCGACTCGCCCTTCTCGAGCGAGGAGCTCGAGGCCACGAAGGTCATGACGTCGGCCGAGAGGCGGCGGGCGGCCGTCTCGAACGAGAGCCGGGTCCGGGTGGATGCCTCGAAGAACAGCGTCGCCACCGTCCTTCCTCTGAGAGTCGGCACCTTCGGTATCGGGCGGCGGGCGACCTCCTTGAAGGAGTCCGCCAGCTGCATGACCCCTTCGATGCCCTCTCGCCCGAGGTCTGAGATCGACAAGAGGTGCTCTCGGCTCACCGTCCCTCTCCCGGTTCGAGCATCTCGCCGATGCGCACGCCCTCGAGGCTGACGTCGACGACCTCGTCCTTTCTCGTCGGCAGGTTCTTGCCGACGTAGTCGGGGCGGATCGGCAGCTCCCGGTGGCCCCGGTCGACCATCACCGCCAGCTGCACGGCTCGCGCCCGGCCGTGGTCGGCCAGGGCGTCCAGGGCGGCCCGGACCGTCCGCCCGGTGAAAAGGACGTCGTCGACGAGCACCACCGTCTTTCCCGTCAGGTCGAGCGGGATGTCGGTGACGGCCTCGGGCAGGACCGGGCGCAGGCTCACGTCGTCCCGGTAGAAGGCCACGTCGATCGTGCCGTAGGCGACCTCGGCCCCCTCGATCTCGCCGAGCAGCTCGACCAGCCGGGCGCCGAGCGGGCCGCCGCCGGTCTGCAGGCCGACCACCACGAGGTCGTCGAGGCCGTTGTTGTGCTCGATGATCTCATGGGCGATGCGCCTGAGGGCCCGGCCGACCCCGGCCTCGTCCATCACCTCGGCCCGGGCATGGAAAACGCGCCCACCTGGGCGCGTCTCTCCTCGTTCCCGTCCGGCCACCTGGGCTCCCTTTCGTCCGTACGGGCCTCACAGGACCCGCTTCACGTCCGAGAGACCACTCTAACGCCAAAACTGCTGGCGCTCTGGCGGGTAGTGGGTCAGTTTGACAAGGGCAACGCGCACCCTCCGCGTAGGATCCGTGCCCGAACAAACGTTTGGGGCTAGCCTAGGACAAAGGGGTACGGACTGTGAGCCTCATGAGTGATGCTCAGTTGCGAGCGGCGCTTGATCACGGCGACATCGTTCTCGATCCTTCGCCCGCCGACATCAAGGCAGCCAGTATCGACCTTCGGATGGGGCCAGAGGCCTTCCTCGGCACCAGTACCGAGGTCATCAACATGAAGACCCAACGTCTCGTGACTATTCCGCCGGGGGAACTTGCGCTTGTGAGCATCCTAGAGACGATGCAGGTCGGCGACCGCTTCGCTGCGCAGATAGGTCTGCGTTCATCCCTGGCTCGGCGAGGACTGGCACTCCTCGCTGGACCCCAGGTCGACCCTGGCTTCCGCGGTCGTCTCCACGTTGCCTGCGTGAACCTCAGCCCTGTCGAGATCTCGATCGCTTACAAGGAGCCACTCATCACGGTGATGTTCCATGATCTCGGCGAAGCGGTCGAGCGTCCGTATGGCTCGGGAGCCGAAGACACCTACCAGGAGCAGGACCAGATAACCGGCGGGGAGATCGACGACATTCGGCAACACCGCGGCTACGCGCTAAGCGAGGTCATCCGGGAAATGTCGACGCTCTCGACCAACGTAGGCGAACTCAAGACCTCAGTCGACGGGTATATCAAGCAGAGTGACGCCGTGCTCAAGCGAACTGAGATTTATCTTGGGATGTTCATAGCGTCGCTCATTGCCCTCGTGATCTTCACCATCGTGCATTTTGCTTAGATAGCAAGCGTTCTATCTGACGTTCCGCATGTGGAGAGGGCCTTTTACGTCCCCCAGCCCTCGGCTCGCTCAACCCGGCGGATTTCGGCCTCGTCCAGCTGCACCAGCAGTTCCGTGAGGCGCCGTCCACGTTCGACTTCCGGCCGGTAGCGTTCCGCCTGCTCGGCGGTGAGCCACCGGGTGAACCTCTTGCGTCTCTTGCTGTAGCCCCACTGGATGTAGGGACCGTGCAGCTGGGGCGGGTCCGCTTTGCAGCGACAACCCGGCTTGCCACACCTCATCATGCGCTCGACGATGCCACCGGGCAGGACCCCGCCGGGCTCGGCCAGCAGGTCGACGAGATGCCGACGGGCGATCGACACGCGCTGTTCGTCGCGTGCGCTCATCTCGATCGACGAGCAGGGATCCACCACCGCATATCCATCACTCTATACAGTGTAGGACATGCCGACAAGCACGCTTCCGTCCAGCGGACCGTTGCGACGCCACTTGCCGATCATGGCCTCGCTCACGCCGAGCTTCGCGGCGACCCCGCGATTGGCGAGACCTTTGGCGCAGTTGATGACGATCCTGGCCTTCATGGCCATCGCCTGGGCGCTCTTTCGCCGGTTGGCCAGGCGCTCGAGCACGGGGCGTTCCATGCCCGAGGGGGTAGCGGGGGTGGCCGCCCTTCACGAGTTTCTCACCGCCCATGCCGACGACCCGACCGGGGTGGCCGTCGGCATCGAGACCGATCGGGGGATGTGGGTGACGTCGCTGGTGGCCGCCGGCTACGCCGTGTACGCGCTCAACCCGCTGTCGGTAGCCCGCTACCGGGAACGCCACTCGATCTCGGGGACGAAGTCCGACCCTGGTGACGCCGCCATCCTGGCCGAGGTGGTGCGCACCGACCGCCACCACCACCGCACCGTCTCCGGCGACTCGCCCGAGGCCCAGGCGGTCAAGGTGCTCGCCCGGGCCCATCAGCGCCTCATCTGGGACCGCCAGCGCCAGGTCAACCGGGCCCGCTCGGTGCTGCTGGAGTTCTTCCCCGCCGCGCCCGAAGCCTTCGGCACCGAGAGATGGTGCAGGCGGAGGGGGTGAACCATCCCCTCCGCCAGATCGTCATCAAGAACATCGGCGCCCGCGACGCCAGACGCGCTGTTGCTGGACCTCCGCCCGACGGCTCAAGCAGCGATGTCCTCCCGTCGACAGTCAGCCTCCGTGTTGCTGGTCGCCTTGGCAGGACAGGACTGCCTGAATGCGCTGAGCATCGGCGACGAGCTGGCGGGCCTGGTTTGAACCGATCTTCTTTCCTGCCTGGGCGCGCACCTCGTTGATGAAAGCATCCAGCGTGGAACAGGTCTTGGCGATGTTGCCCGCGGCCAGAGAGGACCGGGCGACGTGCACCTTCCCAGCCAGGCTCTTGCCCGGCCCCACGCCCTGGACAGCGGTAGCCAGATCCGAGAGCTGGGCGGCGGCGCCTTCCACCGTCACGGTGAAGGTGGTGCTTACCGGGCTGTTGGTGTCATCAGAGGAGCTGGCTCTGCAGGCGACTGTGGTGGTGCCCACCGGGAACGTCGACCCCGGAGGCGGGGTGCAGGCGACTGTGGCGGTGGCGCCCTCGTCGGTGGCGGTAGGCATGGTGTAGTCAACCGTCGCCCCGTCCGCCCCGGTGGCCGGGGTGGTGATGTTGGCCGGGGTGGTGACAGCCAGGTCGGCGTCGGTGACCGTCACGGTGAAGGTGACCGTCGCCGCTGGAAGGTAGTCGGTGTTGCCGGCCTGGTTGGCGTCGATCACACAGCTGCCTACCCCGGTGAAGGTGACCGTCGAGCCGTCAGTGCCCGACACGCTGCACACCCCGGCCCCGCTCGACGAATCGATGCTGAACACAACCGGGTTCCCAGACCCGCCACCCGTCGCCGACAAGGTGGCCTCGCCCCCGATGGTGCCGCTAGCCGGTCCCGTGAAACTGATCGTCTGGGAGGCCACCTGCACCGACCCGGCATCACAGGGCGCTTCCGGCACGCTCGCGACGCCGCGCTGGTCGCTCGTCGGGCACAACCCGGACGTCTGGTTAGGGATGAGGCCGATCGCCGGATTGCCAACAGTCGGCTCGATCGTCTGTGTCGGCCCCCCGTTGTTCTGCAACGGCCCCAGATGCTCTGCCGCGCTCGAGTTGCTAATGCTGGTAGAGGTGGAGGCGAACCCGCACGACGTGTCGTCCGACACGTTGAAGCCCAGATCGGTGATGCTCCCCACGCACTCACCGCCCGAAGGAGCACCGCCAGGCGTCGCCAGGAGGTCAGCCTCCAAGCTCACCGACCCGTCGTTGTTGAAGATGCCGCCGCCAAGGCCGGCGCCGGCGGCGGTGTTGCCGCTGATGGTGGAGTCGGTGACCGTGACCGACCCGACGTTGTTGAAAAGGCCGCTGCCGTCGCTGGCGGTGTTGCCGGTGATGGTGGAGTCGGTGACCGTGACCGTCCCGCCGCCGCTGAAGATGCCGCCGCCGGCGTCGTCGCTGGCGGTGTTGCCGCTGATGGTGGAGTCGGTGACCGTGACCGTCCCGCCGCCGCTGAAGATGCCGCCGCCGGCGCCGCCAAGGTCGGCGGAGTTGCCTGAGATGGTGGAGTCGGTGACCGTGACCGTCCCGGTGTTGTTGTAGATGCCGCCGCCAAGGTCGGCGGAGTTGCCTGAGATGGTGGAGTCGGTGACCGTGACCGTCCCGGTGTTGTTGTAGATGCCGCTGCCGCTGCCGCCGGTGATGGTTATCCCGGACAGGTCCACGTACGCACCACTGTCGATGGTTAGGACTGTGCCGTTGTTGTTTGCGTCGAGGGTGGGGTCGGTGACACCGGGGCCGGCCTGGACCGTGACCGGCGAGGTCGAGGTGCCGGTGGCGACAGTGAAGTTCCCGTCGTAGTCGGCGCCGGCCCCGGGGGTGACCAGGTCGATGGTGCCCCCGGCCGTCACCTCGCCGAGCGCGGTCGAAAGCGAGCAGGCGTTGGTGCTCGTTGAACAGTCACCGGTCCCCGTCGCCGACGCATATAGCGTCTGCCCGGATACCTGCGCCGAGGCGGGCAGCGCGGCGACCCCCGACCCGACCAGGCACGCCGCTGCGACACCAGCGGCCGCGATCATTCGAGCGGGCCGATGTCCCCGCCGCGCCGTGTGTGTCCTTCGACACCCTGAGCTTGCCATGCCTGGCCCCCCCACTTGACGCAGCGCACCACACTGCCAGTTGGTAAACGTTCACGGAGAATAACAAAAAGGGGTTATCCATTTCACTGCCACCTCGCTGCCCCGAACGCAGCATGTAGGGGGGTTGGCGGAGCGGACCACGAGATGTTGGAGTCGAGCAGGCTGTCGCGAAATCGCTTAAATCGCTTCTGGGCATGCATGATTATGCAATCCGCTGCGCCAGGTCATGACTGCAAACTGACGTTCCGCATGTCAGGGTCCGGGTCCCCGGCGATGATCCGAATGTCGATCCCGGTGCACCGCAGCGGGCTGTAGCGAGCTTCACTGGTCAGTTCGACCTTCGCTGGTGTGCCGTAGATCTTGTGCAGCATGGCGAAGTCCACGCGGTCCGAGCCGAACATAGGCTCGATCACGGTCAGGTGGGGCTGGTGCCCGTCCGTAGTGATCTGGACCCTGCCGGGGCGCAGCGGTCGCGCAGGTCCGTCAGGAACACGTAGGCATCGCGGGCCGTCCGCTCGCCTACCAGAAGTGACGGGACAAGTTTCGTGGCGGCATACCCTATGGCGGCGAGGCGGTTGCGAGAACCGAGCATGGAGTCACGATCCTGCGCCAGCCGGCCGCCTTCCCCGCAGAGGCGGGCGGCTTTCTTACCTCCGAGCCGTCCACCGCCAACCTCATCGCCGCCTGGGCCGGCTCCCTCCTCTCCGGCCGGGCGGTCGGATCGGCCGAGGACACCTTCGTGGTGGCGCGCCCCGGCGGCGAGCTCGTCGGAGCCGCCACGCAGATGCCCCCGCGCGGTGAGCCACCCGTCCCGAAAGCTGTCTCATCTGCCACTTCCGACGAGAGCGGACTCCGGCGCCACCTGTTGCCGGTGGCGGTGGTGCGGCTCCCGTCTCGTCGTGGCCGACCGGTGGTACCGGGGCCGAGGTAGGCGTGAAGTCCCTGGCGCTGGTCTCCACCGGCGGGGTGACCGACAAGCCGTCGTGCTCTGCACGGAGCTCGCCGACCCGGTCTCGCAGGCAATCTGCCAGGCCACCGGATAGGTGGCCGACCACGACGCCGCGGAGAGGAGCCTCGTGCGACTTAGCGGAGCTCGAGCTGGTGAGATGAGTAGGTGACGCCGAGAGGCTCCAGCACGACCCGGCGCTCTCCCTCCTCCACCCGGCCGGCGACGAGGGTCTCGTATCCCGCCTCGGCTCCGAGGGCGGCCACCGCCTCGCCGGCTCCGGCGCGGGCGAACAAGGCGAAGCCGCTTCCCATGTTGAAGGTGGCGTAGGCCTCCTCGGCCGGCAGCCCGGCGTGCTCGGCGATGAACCCGAGGACCTCTGGCACCTCCTGCAGGGCGGTCAGGCGGTAGGTGAGGCGGCGGTCCGCCCGCATCAGCTTTCTCAGCCCGTGACCGGTCACGTGCGAGGCGTAGTGGACCGCCTCGCCGAGCTCTGAGGAGCGCAGGCCGGCCACGAGGGCGACATACGAGCGGCTCGCCTCGAGGACCGCCTCGCCGAACGACCGGCCGCTCTTCAGCGGTTCGGACCAACCCCTCTCGAGCCCGCCGGCGACCGCCCGGGCGAGCGAGGCGCCGTTCGCGTGGAGCCCGCTCGAGGCGACGAGGACGATCTCGTCTCCCGCCTCGAGCCGCTCGCCGGCCCACGGCGTGGTGCCGGCCGGCACCCGGCCGATCGCCGAGCCGGCGATGTCGGCCCCGGCGGGCGAGACGATGCCTGCCAGCATCGGCGACTCGCCTCCCACCCAGGCGGCTCCGGCCTCGGCGCAGGCCGCCCGCCAGCCCTCTACGAAGTAGGCGTGGCGCTCGCCGGCGTACCAGCTCGACGAGCCGGTCGCCAGGTAGGCGCTCACGACGAGGGGGAGGGCGCCCGCACAGGCGAGGTCGTTCACGATGGCCGCCACTGAGTCCCGGCCGATGGCCGCCCACGAGCTCGCTCCGCCCGCCTCTTCGAAGCTGCGGGCGATCTCGGACTTGGTGCCGAGGCACTCGAGGACGGTGGCGAGGACGAGGCCGTCGACCTCGAACAGCTGGGCAGGCTCGCCGACGCTGGCGGGCTCGACCCGGGCTCCCCTCGGGCTCGGAGCCCCGAGGGAGGAGAGGACGGCGGCTAGCGAGCGCCGCTTGGCGGCGTCGAGCACGCCGTAGTCGACACCCGCCCGCTCGTAGGCCGACGAGCCCTCGCTCACGAGCGGGCCCTCTCGCCCGCCGGGCGCACGGCGGCCGCCACGGCCGACAGGACGCCATTCAGATAACGCCCGGAGTCCTCGGTCGAGTACTCCTTGGCGAGCGAGACCGCCTCGTCTATGACGACGGCCGTCGGCACCTCTTGCTCCTCCAGCAGCTCGTAGCAGGCGATGCGGAGCAGGCAGCGGTCGATGGCCGGCATCCGCTCGAGCGGCCAGCCGGTGGCGTGGGCGTCGAGCAGGTCGTCGATCCGCCCGAGGCGGCGCTCGACGCCCGCCACGAGGCGCCGGGCGTAGGGCTCGGGCGCGACAGGCAGCTGCTCGAGCAGCTCGTCGAAGGCCATCTCCTTCAGCTCTGCCTCGTAGAGGATCTCGAGCGCCCGCTCGCGCGAGCGCCGCCGCTCCCCGCTAGGCGCGGGTGATGTACTCACCGCTCCGGGTGTCGACCTTGATCCGGTCACCCGGGTTGACGAAAAGGGGCACCTGCACGACGAGGCCGGTCTCTAGCGTCGCCGGCTTGCGGGCGCCCGAGACCCGGTCGCCCTGGATCCCGGGCTCTGTCTTCGTGACGGCGAGCTCGACGGCGGCCGGCAGGTCGACGTCGACTATCTCGCCGTCGTACATCTGCAAGACGGCCGAGTCCCCCTCTTTGAGGTAGCTGGCGGCCTCGCCGAGGGAACCCGCCTCCACCGAGAGCTGCTCGTAGCTCGTGTTGTCCATGAAGACGTAGTGGGCGCCGTCTTTGTAGAGGTACTGCATCTCCCTCTTCTCGACGACGGCCTGCTCGATCTTCTCGTCCGCCCGGAAGGTCCGCTCGATGACCGCCTTGGTGCGGGAGTTGCGCAGCTTGGTGCGGACGAAGGCCCCGCCCTTGCCCGGCTTCACGTGCTGGAACTCGACCACCGAGAAGAGCCCGTCGGGCAGGTCGAGGGTCATCCCGTTTCGAAGGTCGTTGCTGGAAAGCGGCATCAGAAGGTTGTGTCCTTGGTCGACTTGGTGAGAGGCCGCGAGCCGGTGGCCGTGACGACGAGCGTGTCCTCGATGCGGGCTCCGCCCACGCCGGGGAGGTAGGCGCCAGGTTCCACGGTGACGACGGCGCCCTCTTCGAGGATATCAGCGGACCCGACCGCCAGAGCTGGGGCCTCGTGGATCAAAAGGCCCACCCCGTGGCCGGTGCCGTGCACGAAGAGCTCTCCGAACCCGGCGCCCCGGAGCGAGTCGCGGCAGACGGCGTCGACGTCGGCGCACTTCACCCCGGGCCCGAGCGCCCGCACGCCGGCCCGCTGGGCGACGAGGACGGCCTCGATGATGCCGTCCATCTCCGGCGAGGAGGGACGGCCGACCGTGAGGGTGCGGCTCATGTCGGAGTGGTAGCCCTCGACGAGGGCCCCGAAGTCGAGGACCACCACGTCGCCCTCCTCGATGCGGCGGGCGCCCGGGCGGTGGTGCGGCAGGGCACCGTTCGGCCCGGCCGCGACGATCGTCTCGAACGAGAGGTCGTCGGCGCCTCGCCGGCGCATCTCGAAGTCGAGCTCCAGCCCGAACTCGGCCTCGGTGAGGCCGTCGCCCAGGCGGGACTTCACCTGGGCCAGGGCGACGTCGGCGATGTCGGCCGCCAGCTCGATGCGGTCGAGCTCGCCGGCATCCTTCACGGCCCGCAGCGCTTCGACGAGCCCTTCGGTCGCCACGATCTCCTCCCCGGCGCCGTTCTCGGCCAGCACGCCGGCCAGCCGGCGCTTCTCGGCCCAGCTGAGGGCGTGCGCCTCGACCCCGAGGCGACCAAAGGGGCGGGCCGCCTCGGCCAGGGCCTGCAGCTGCTCGGGCGGGCGCCCGATCGCCCGGGTAGTCGGCTCGACGCCGTCGGCCGCCATCTGCTCGGCCGACTGCTCCCCGTAGCGGCCGTCCGAGCAGAAGAAGGTCACCTCCGGGGCGACGAGCAGCATGCCGGCCGAGCCCGTGAAACCTGTGAGGTAGCGGATGTTCTCGAGCGAGGTGACCAAAAGGGCGTCACAGCCCGCCTCTTCGAGCCGGGGCCGGAGCCGCCCGAGCCGGGCGGCCACCTCCATCGGGGCGAGGTTGCTTCGTTCAAGGCCAGGTGACATCGCCCGAAGAATAGGAGTTCGAGCCGCCGGCTGGTCAATCGGAGATGAGCCGGGCCGCCGCCTCGACGGCCAGCTCGTAGCCGAGCGAGCCGAACCCCGCCACCAGCCCGTCGGCGACCGGCCCGATGACAGAGCGGTGCCGCCAGGGCTCCCGGGCGGCCGGGTTCGAGAGGTGCAGCTCGACGACCACTCCCTCGAAGGCGGCCAGGGCGTCATGGAGCGACCAGCCGTAGTGGCTCAAGGCTCCGGCGTTCACGACGATCCCGGCGGCCCGCCCCCTCGAGCGGTGGACCGCCTCCACCAGCTCCTTCTCCGAGTCGGCCTGCAGGTGCTCGAGCTCGAAGCCCCGCGCGGCCGCCGCCTTCGCCGCCCGGGCCACGTGGTCCTGCAGGCGGTCCCGGCCGTAGATCTCTGGCTGGCGCTCGCCGAGGAGCTGCAAGTTCGGGCCCGAGAGCAGGACGAGCAGCCTCGGGCCCTCCTGGTCGCTCACCATCTCAGGCTCCCATCTCCTCGAGCACCGCCAGCACCTCTTGTTCCGGCACCCCGCCGACCAGCTCGACCCCCCTCGGCCCGTCGAGGACGAAGCTGAGGTCGCCCCGCGCCTTTTTGTCCCGGCGCATCAGCTCCACGAGCGCCGCCGGGTCGGCTCCTCGGGGCAGGGCGACCGGGAGGCCGTAGGACGAGACGAGGGCGACATGGCGCTCGATCGCCTCGGGACCGACCCGGCCGAGGCGGGCCGCCAGGCGGGCGGCGAAGACGAGGCCGGTGGCGACCGCCTCGCCGTGGCGGAGCTGTCCTTCCCCCTCCGCCAGCCCGGCCGCCTCGAGGGCATGGGCCAGGGTGTGGCCGTAGTTGAGGACGGCTCGCCGGCCCGACTCGGTCTCGTCCTCGCTCACCACCCTCGCCTTCAGCGAGACGCAGGCCGCCACCTGGGCCGCCAGCTCCATCTCGGCGAGGCCGTCGACGCCGATGAAGGCGTACTTGGCCATCTCGCCCAGCCCCGAGCGCCACTCGGCCTCCGGCAGGGTGTCGAGGGCGTCGAGGTCGCAGACGACGCCCGCCGGCTGCCAGAAGGCGCCCATGAGGTTCTTGCCCTCCGGCAGGTTGACGGCGGTCTTGCCGCCGATGGCGGCGTCGATCTGGGCGAGGAGCGTGGTCGCCACATGCACGACTGGGGTCCCGCGGTGCCAGCAGGCGGCCGCGAAGCCGGCCAGGTCGGTGACGAGCCCGCCCCCGAGGCCGATCACGACGTCGGAGCGGCTGAGCCCGATGCGGGCGAAGAAGCGCCCGAGCCTCTCGATGGTGGCGAGGCTCTTCTCGGCCTCGCCCCTCCCGATCGTCACCACCTCGAAGTCGACTCCGGGCTCGACGGGAAAGTCGATCCCCTCCTGGGTGACGACCGCCGCCCGGCGGGCGCCCGGCGGGAGGAGGCCGTGAAGCTCGTTCTTGGCGCCCCGGCCGACCAGCACGTCGTAGCTCCGCTCGCCGAGACCGACTCTGAGCCTCTCGAGCCCGCTCACGTCCGCTCCCCGAGGAGGTGGCGGGCGAGGCGGGCCGCCCGCTCGGCGACCAGGCTGGCGGGCAGGTGATCGACCTCGACCACGCCGTCGGCGAGCGAGGCGTAGAGGGGGCGCCGCGCCCTGTAGAGGCGGGCCAGGGTGCCGGCCGGGTCGCTCTCCAAGAGGGGGCGCCCCTCGCCTCTTCCCACCCTTTGCGCCAGGGTGTCCAGCCGGCCCCGCAGCCAGATGACGACGCCGCCCTGGCGCATCCGCCTTCGCGAGTCGGGGTCCAAGACGGCGCCGCCGGCCACCGCTATGACTGCCGGCGGGCCGGAAGTGAGCGCCATCGCCAGCACCGCCTTCTCCTCTCCCCGGAACGCCGGCTCGCCCCGGGCGGCGAAGAGCTCCGCGACGCTGAGGCCGGTCCGGGCGAGCACCTCGGCGTCGCTGTCGTGAAAGGGCCGGTCGAGGCGGCGGGCGAGAGCTTCGCCGACGGTCGTCTTGCCCGAGCCCATCATCCCGATGAGAAGGACGTTCTCAGCCACCTCGCCGGGCGCCCTCCGGGGCGGCCGAGGGCGTCTCGCCGAGCGAGGCCAGGTAGGCCTCCTTGTTGCGGACGAGCTCTGCGACCGAGTCGCCCCCGAACTTGCGCAGCACCTCGGAGCAAAGGACGAGGGCGACCATCGTCTCGGCGACCACGCCCATGGCGGGGACGGAGGTCACGTCGGTCCTCTCCTTGAACGAGAGGGTCGGCTCCTTGCTCGCCGTGTCGACGGTGGCGAGCACCGGCCTGTTCAAGGTGGCGAGCGGCTTCATGTAGGCCCGCAGGCCGAGGAGCGAGCCGTTCGAGATGCCGCCCTCTGTCCCGCCGGCGCGGGCGGTGCGCCGGAAGTAGGAGCCCGACTCCTCGTCGTAGTAGATGGCGTCGTGGGCCTCGGAGCCCCGCAGCCCGCTCACCCTCACCGCCTCGCCGATCTCGACCGCCTTCACGCCCTGGATAGACATGACCGCCTGGGCGAGCAACCCGTCGAGCTTGCGATCCCACTGGACGTGGCTCCCGAGGCCGACCGGCACCCCCCAGGCGAGCACCTCGGCCACCCCGCCGAGGGAGTCGCCCGCCTTGGCGGCCGCCTTCACCTCGGCCACCATGGCGGCCTCGGCCTCCGGGTCGATGCAGCGGACCTCGGAGGCGTCGATCTCGGCCAGCTGCTCGGGGCGGGGGACGACGCCCTTCTCGGTCCGGGCCGAGCCGAGGGCCACCACGTGGCTCAGCACCTTGACGCCGAGCTCGGCCAGCAGCGCCTTGGCCAGGCAGCCGGCCGCCACCCGGGCGGCCGTCTCGCGGGCCGAGGCCCGCTCGAGCACGTCCCGGGCGTCGGCAAAGCCGTACTTCTGCATGCCGGCGAGGTCGGCGTGGCCCGGGCGAGGGGCGGTGAGCAGCTTGGAGGGGGTGCCGGGCGCCGGCGACATCTCCTGCTCCCACTTCGGCCACTCGGTGTTGGCTATCTCGATCGCCACCGGGGAGCCGAGGGTGCGGCCGTGCCGGATGCCGCCGATGAGCGTCACCTCGTCGCGCTCGAAGCGCATGCGGGGGCCGCGCCCGTAGCCGAGGCGCCGGCGGGCGAGCTCTTCTTCCAGGGCGGGCAGCTCGAAGCGGAGGCCGGCGGGGAGCCCTTCGACTATGACGACGAGGCCCTTGCCGTGCGACTCGCCGGCCGTGAGGAACCGCAACATGGCCCAACGCTACTTCGGGCCGGCCGGAGCCACCTCCCGGCGGACTGCGAAGCGGAGCTGCTTGTTGGCGGACCGCGAAGCGGAGCTACTTCTTGGCTGACTGGTAGTACGGGTTGTCGCCCGCCGCGTGGTCGGTCACGTCGAGGACCGAGGTCACCTCGGGCACGGCCTCTTGGATGGCGACCGTGATCCCCTGGCTCAAGGTGACCGCCGCCAGCCCGCAGCCCTGACAGCCGCCGAGCATCCGCACGTAGGCGGTCCCCTCGCTGTAGGCGACGAGGTCGGCGAAGCCGCCGTGCATGGCGATCTGGGGGTTCACCTCGTTCTCGAGGATCTCGAGGATGCGCTTTGCGACCGGGTCGGAGAGGTCGCTGCCGGGCAGGTCGCTCACGGGCTTGGCGGCGGGCGGGACGTTCGGGTTCAGCATGACGAGGCCCTGCTCGCCCCCGTGGTCGCCGACGTCCAAGGTGGCGCCGGCCAGCTTGTCGATCGAGCTCTCGGCCACGACCACCGAGAGGCCGTCCGAGGTGACGACGGCGTCACCCGCTCCGGCGTCGGAGATCTGCTGGAACCACATGTCATAGGTGTAAGAGCCGTTGGCGCTGCCGCTCACCTCGAGCCAGAGGGCGAGCGACTCGGGGTCGGACTCCCCGGCGCGGATCTGCTTCACCATCTCGAGGGCGGGCTCGGTCACCCGCAAGAGCTCTTCTTCGGCCACGCCCCCAGGCTAATCGGCGAACGGCGCCGTCCTCTCGCCCCGGCAGACTGGCGGGGTGGAGACGGCCCTCATCATCCTGCCGGCTGGCACCTACCGGGCGGCCGAGTACCTGCAGGCCGCCCGGCGCCTCGGCGTCGACGTCGTGACGGCCTCGGACGCGCCGCAGGCCTTCAGCCGGAAGATGGGCGACCACTTCCTCCGCCTCCCCCTCGAGGACCCGGTCGAGTCGGCCCGCCTGATCGTCGCCCACGACGACAGGCTCCACCTCGACGCCGTCGTGGCGGTGGACGACCAGGGCCTGCTCGTCGCCTCTCTGGCGGCCGAGGCCCTCTCATTGCGCCACAGCCCGCCGGCGGCCGTCCGGATGACCCGCGACAAGGCCTCGATGCGCCTGGCCTTCTCCCTCGCCGGGGTCTCGCAGCCCCGCTTCCTCGTCGTCTCGGGCAAGAACCCGGAGACGGCGGGCGAGGCGGCGGGCGAGCTCGGGCTGCCGGTCGTCGTGAAGCCGGTGGGGCTCTCGGGCAGCCGCGGCGTCATCCGGGCCGACTCGCCCCTCGAAGCCGTCGCGGCAGCCCGGCGGGCGAGCGCCATCGCCGAGGCGGCCGGCGAGCCGGCCGGCTCCTCTCTTCTCGTCGAGTCCTTCGTGCCCGGGCCCGAGATCGCCCTCGAGGGCGTCCTCTCGGAGGCCAACCTCGAGGTGGTGACGATCTTCGACAAGCCCGAGCCGCTCGAAGGGCCCTACTTCGAGGAGACCTACTACGTGACCCCGAGCCGCCTCGGGGCCCGGGCGGCCCGAGAGGTCATCGAGGAGGTGCGCCGGGCGGTCGGTGCCATCGGGCTGCGGGAGGGTCCGGTCCACGCCGAGCTGCGGCTGCCGGACGGCGGGCGCCCGGTCGTGATCGAGGTGGCGGCCCGCACCATCGGAGGGCGTTGCTCGAAGGCGCTCTTGCTCGCGAAGGGCGCCAGCCTCGAGGAGCTGATCCTCGCCCGCGCCCTCGGGAGGAAGGAGCCGGCCGCCGCCCTCGCCGGACCGGCGGGGGTGCTCATGATCCCGATCCCGCTCTCGGGCCGCCTGCTCGGGGTCCACCACCAGGACGAGGCCCGGGCGGTCCGCAACGTCACCGGGGTGGAGGTCACGGTCCCGCGGGGCCAGCCGGTGAGGGCCCTGCCAGAGGCCGACCGCTACCTCGGCTTCGTCTTCGCAGCCGCTCCGACCCGCCAGGAGGTCGAAGCGGCCCTCCGTGAGGCGAACGACCTGCTGCAAGTCGAGATCGCTCCGAGCGACCCCGTCCGGCCCGGTACCGTGGCCTGAGTGCGGGTCCTCTGCCTTTCCACCTACGAGCTCGGCCAGCAGCCGGTCGGCCTCGGCGCCGAGGTCGCCCTCCTCGAGGCGGCCGGCCACGAGGTGAGCGCCGCCGACCTCTCCGTCGAGGCCTTCCCGGCCGAGGCGGCCGCCGCGGCCGAGGCGGTCGTCTTCTCGGTCACGATGCACACCGCCACCGAGCTCTCCTTGCAGGCCGCCCGCCGCATCACCGATCAGTCCGGCAAGCGGCCCTTCGCCTTCCTCGGTCTTTACGCCCCGGTCCTTGACGGCCACGAGCTCGTGGGCGACCAGGATCTCCTGGCGGCCGGTGAGACCGGTGAGGCGCTCCTCGGCTGGCTCGAGGCGCTCGAGGCCGGCGCGAGCCGGGCGAGGAGCGGGGTCGAGGTCTCGATCGGGCGCCCCCGGCCGCTCTCGGGGCCGCTGCCGGCCAGGCGGCGCCTTCCTCCCCTCGAGCGTTACGCCCGCTACCTCGAGAAGGACCGCGCCATCCTCGTGGCGGGCGTCGAGACGACCCGGGGCTGCAACCACAGCTGCCGGCACTGCCCGGTGGCTGCCATCTACGGCGGGAGGTCGAGAGCGGTCGAGCTCGAGGCCGTCCTGGCCGACGTCGACCAGGCGGTCTCGCTCGGGGCGGGCCACATCAGCTTTTTGGACCCCGACTTTCTCAACCGGCCCCGCCACGCCATGGCCGTCGCCGCCGGGCTCGCCGCCCGCCACCCCGGCCTCAGCTTCGATGCCACCATCAAGATCGAGCACCTGAACCGCCACCGCGAGCTCCTCGAGCCGCTCGCCGGCTACGGACTCAGCTTCGTCACCTCGGCCTTCGAGTCGACCGACGACCGGGTGCTCGCCCTCCTCGACAAGGGCCACACGGCCGCCGGGGCCCGCCAGGCCGTCGCCGCCTGCCGACGGGCCGGGATAGAGATCCGCCCCTCCTGGCTCCCTTTCAACCCCTGGACCACCCTCTCTTCCCTCGCCTCCCTCCTCGACTTCGCGGCCCGGGCCGACCTCGTGGCGAGCACCGACGCCGTCCAGTACTCGATCCGCCTCCTCCTGCCGACCGGCTCGCTCCTCTTGCGGGAGCCGGATCCAGTGCTCGAGGCGGCCCTCGGGCCCGAGAGCACCGGCAACAGCAGCTGGCGCCACTCCGAGCCGGCCATCGACGCCCTGCAGGCAGAGGTGGCCGCCCTGGTCGCCCGGGAGCCGGCCAGCAGCGACCCGGTCGGCTCCTTCGAGGCCATCTGGCGGCTGATGGCCAAGGCCGGGGCGCCTTTGCCACGAGAGATCCCGCAGCCCGAAGGCGAGCTCGCCTCCCATCTCGCGGCCGGCGAGCGCCCCCGGCTCACCGAGGCCTGGTTCTGCTGCGCCGAGCCGACCGCCGCCCAGCTGGAGGCTGTCTCGGGCTGATGGGCGGGAGGAAGAGGAGCCGGGACGGCGCGCCGGGCCTGGCGGGCGCCCACGAGTGGGTCTCGTTCGAGGATCCCGACGAGGACCGCACCTGGCTGGTCGACGTGACCTTTCTCGAGAGCAGCTGGGAGTGCATCTTCGGGTGCGGCTGCCAGGGGGTGCTGACGGGCCCGGCCGAGGAGCTGGCAGAGGGCTGCTGCTCCTACGGGGCGCACTTCACCGGCGAGGCCGACCTCGCCCGGGTCGAAGAGGCCGCCGGCACGCTCAGCCCGGCCGATTGGCAGTTCCGCTCGAAGGGCCGCCGGAGCGGGGTGGCCAAGCGGGTCGGTGGGGAGCTCCTCACGCGGCTCGTCGACGGCGCCTGCATCTTCTTGAACCGTCCCGGCTTCGGGGCCGGCCCCGGCTGCGCCCTCCACCGGGCGGCCCTCGAGCGGGGCGTCGAGCCGCTCGAGCTGAAGCCCGACGTCTGCTGGCAGCTCCCCTTGCGCCGGAGCGAGGAGACCGGGCCGGACGGACATGTCACTACGACGATCGGCGAGTGGCAGCGGCGCCACTGGGGAGAAGGCGGCCACGAGTTCCACTGGTGGTGCACCGAGGCTCCCGAGGCCTTTCGCGGCGCCCGGCCGGTCTATCTGAGCCTCAGAGCCGAGATAACGGCCATGTCGAGCCCGGCCGTCTACGAGATGATCGCCTCCTACATCCAGTCCCGGGCCACCAAGGCGGTGCGTCTCCGCCACCCGAGCCTGCGGGCTCAGTAGGTCGAGTTCTCCTCTTCTTCCTCGTCCTCGAGCTCATCTGAGTCGTGCAGGCACCAGGAGGCGTGCTCCTTTTCCGGCTCGGCCCCGCACTCGGGACACGGCTCTTGGTGTACCTCGAAGGCGCGCTTCAAGCTGCGCGCCTCCTCGAACCGACGGTGTCGTCCCTTCTTCACGAGCCGCTCCCAGAGGACTGGATCCTGCCCCGGCCAAAGTGCGCCAGGCCGCGGGCTGAGGCGCCTGGCGCCTGGCAGCATACCGCCAGCTAGAGCGACGTGACCCACCAGCACCGGCACACCGGAGGCGCCTCTAGGGTGAGCACGTGCCCGAGGATTTCCAGCCCGAAGAGATGATCATGCGCTTCAAAGAGCGGGCCGAGGCGGTGCGCCGCCGGGGCCTGCCGCCGGTGGAGGGCCCCGAGCGCCAGATGATCCTGCGCCAGATGCAGCTCGACTACCAGGACTTCGCCATGCTGGGCGACGCGAAAGCCAGCATCGAGGACGGGGTGCTCACCCTTCGGGTCGACCTCCGCCCGAAATAGGGCGGGGCCCCGGAGCCGGGCCCCGCCCCCCGGCTCTCAGGCGAGAGGGCGGTTGGAGCGCTCCTCGAGGACGAGGCCGCCCGAGCCGTCGAAGGCGAGGGCCGCCTTTCCCTCGGCCAGCTGGCCGAGAAGCCTTCCGAGCAGGTTGTTCCGCCAGCCGGACACGAGCCGGCCGGCCGGCTCGGGCTGGAAGAACGAGACGAGGTCGGCCCGGGTGGCGAGGATGGCCGGGTCGATCGATAACTCGCCCGCCCGCTGGCCGACGTAGGCGCTCGCCAGGGCGATCATCGGCTTGTTGGGCCTCTCGGGGGCCTGGGAGGCCGGCAGCTGAAGCTCCTGTGGGCTCAGCTGGCGACCCCGGCGCACCGCCTCGAGCAGCTCGCCGGCGGCGTTGCCGCCGAGGTGGCGCGAGTCGACGCCTCTCGTCCGCAAGAGCTCCTCTTTGTTCGAGGGAGGGCGCTGGGCGAGCGAGCCGACGGCCATGTCCGAGAGGACGAAGCGGACCGGCAGGTCGAGGCGCTGGGCTCTCTTCTCGCGCCAGGCGGCGATCTCCTGAGCGATGCCGCGGGCCGGCCCTCTCAGCTGCCGGGCGTGGGGCAGCTTCCACCAGGCATGCTCGGGCCTTGTCTCGGAGTGGTCCTTGTTGAGAAGGACGGCGCACTCCTGCGCCGCCCACTCGCTTCGCCGAGCGGCCTCGAGCCGCTCTTCGATCATCGAGTGGAGCTCGAGGAGATAAGCGACGTCTCCCGCCGCGTAGGCGAGCTGGCTCTCGCTGAGGGGCCGGCGCATCCAGTCGGTCAGCTGGTCTCCTTTTTGCAGCCTCACCCCGAGCAGGCTCTCGACCAGGTTGGAGAGCGAGGGCGAGCAGTAGCCGATGAACCCGGCGCACAGCTGGGTGTCGAAGATCTGCTCGGGAAGGCGCCCGCAGGCCCGTTGCAGCACCTCGAGGTCCTGGTCGGCGGCGTGCAGGATCACGAGCGGGCCGGAGGAGAAGGCCTTCGCGAGCGAGGAGACGTCGACCGCCAGGGGGTCGAGGAGCACGAGGCCGTCCTCCCAGGCGATCTGCACGAGAGCCAGGCGGGGGTAGTAGGTCCGCTCCCGGTGGAACTCGGTGTCGATCCCGAACCGATCGACCGACGAGAGGGTCTCTACTACGTCTGCCAGGGCCTCTTCGGTCTCGATGAGCTCGCCCCGGCTGGTCTTCCTCCTGCTCATCCCCCGTAGCTCATCCTCGTGTCCTCCATCCGCAGGACCTCTGAGCCTTCGCCTCCACCGGCGTCGACCACCTCGCCGAGAAAGAGGGTGTGGCTCCCGGCCTCGAGGCTCTGGCGGACCTCGCAGTCGAGGTAGCCCGTGGCGAGATCGGGGATCGGCGCCCCCGTCGTCGCCGTCTTGTAAGCGACCTCGTTCAGGGTCTTCTTCTCTCGGTCATGGATGGCCGGCTTGACGAACTTTCGCACGACGGCCCGGTCCTGCCGCGAGACCAGCGAGAGGGCGAAGCAGCCTCCTTCGGCCACGAGGCGGTGGGTGAGGGCGCTTCGCTCGACCGAGACGGCCAGCTGCTTTGGCCGGGTGGCGACCTGCATCGCCCAGTTGAGGGTCATGAGGTTCTTCTCCTCGCCGGCGGCCGACCCGAGCAGGTAGAGGCCCATCGGGAGCTGCCAGAGGAGGCGGCGGCGCAGCTTGTCGTAGCTCTCCGGGTCGCTCCCGGGAGGAAATGGTCCGACGAGCTCGTGGCGGTCAGCCATCCCGCCACGCTAACTGCACCAGGTGGTCCAACTCGGCCGAGTGGACCCCGTAGGAGGCCATCTTCCGGTCGGCAACTGCCAGCTCGGCCGCCCCGTCCTTCACCGAGGCGAGTGCCCAGGCGACCGAGGCGTCCCGGGTCGAGCCGGCCACGGCGCACTTCTCGGCCGCCTTGAAGAAGTCCTCCATCGAGCGGGCGATCTCGCTCGTGAGGGTGTGGTCGGGAGCGTCGAGGGTCGAATAGAGCGTCCCGGCGTCAGAGGAGAGCCCGCCGCAGACGGTGCGCATCTTGAGCGCCGAGCCGACCCGCACGGCCCGCTCGAGGTCGAAGGCGTCGAGGGCCACCTGCTCGGCGTTCGAGAGGTAGCTGTTGGTCCTCGCCCACTGGCGCACCTGGGAGGCGTGGCTGCCGCTGAACCCACAGCCCGCCAGGGCTGCTCCGAGGAGCAACAGGGCCCCAAGCGCGGCGCCGAGCCTCATTCGAACGAGACGAGGTGGTACTCGCGCTTTCCCCTCCTCAGCACTACATGTCTCCCGAAAAGGAGGTCGTCTCGCGTGATGAAGGCATCCTCGGGCGAGCGACGGCGGTTGTTCACGTAGGCACCGCCCTGGGCGATGGCGGTGCGGGCAGCTCCCTTCGAGGGAGAGAGCCCCGTGCGGGCCAGGGCCTCGTCGAGCGAGAGGCCGCTTCCCTCGAGCTCGCTGCCGGCCAGCCTCGAGGCGGGCGCGTCGGCCATCAGCTGCATGAGGAGCTCCTCGTCCAAAGAGGCGATCTCCTCGCTGTAAAGGGCCCTCCCCGCCTGCTCGGCCCGGGCGGCCTCCTTCTCGCCGTGCACGAGGCCGACGACCTCAAAGGCGAGGGCGCGCTGGGCCTCCCTCTTTTCGGGGTGGGCGGCCGTGACGGCGTCGAGGGCGGCGATCTCCTCGTGGGAGAGGAAGGTGAGGTACCTGAGCAGCGGACCGACCTCGTCGTCGGCCTTGCGCAAGAAGTACTGGTGGAGGCCGAAAGGAGAGGTGCGCCGCCTGTCCAGCCACGGCACCCCGCCGGCGTCGCTCTTTCCCACCTTCGAGCCGTCCGCCCGGGTGAGAAGCGGCCAGGTGAGCCCGTGGGCCTCTTGCTGGCGGGCCTTTCGAACGAGCTCGACGCCCATCGTGATGTTGCCCCACTGGTCCGAGCCACCGATCTGGAGCCGGCAGCCGTAGCGGTCGAACAGGTGGAGGTAGTCGGCCGCCTGCAAGAGCATGTAGGAGAACTCGGTGAAAGAGATGCCCTGTCCGGGTCGCTCGATCCGGCTTCGCACCGACTCCTTGGCGATCATCTGGTTGACGGTGAAGTGCTTGCCGACATCGCGGAGGAAGTCGACGAGCGGGTAGCTCGCCAGCCACTCGGCGTTGTCGAGCAAAAGAGCGGCCCGCTCGGGCGGACCCGAGAAGTCGAGCAGCCCCTCAAGCTGGAGACGGATCGAAGAGACGTTGTGGGCGATCTCTTCGAGCGACAACAGGGGGCGCTCGGTGTCCTTCCCGCCCGGGTCGCCGATCCGGCCCGTCCCCCCGCCCGCCAGGGCGATCGGGCGGTGGCCAGCCTCCTGCAGGCGGCGCAGCGTCAGCACGCCGATCAGATGCCCGACGTGCAGACTGTCGGCGCTCGGGTCGATGCCGTGGTAGACGGTGAGGCCGCCTCGGTCCAAGAGAGGTCGCAGGCCCACAGTCTCCTGGCTGACGAGCCGGCGAAAGTCGAGGTCCTCCGATGGGGCCACCATTTCCCTAGCGTGCCACGGATCCCCGGTAGGCCCGGCACGTC
>JAJZLV010000054.1 GCA_021803215.1 Actinomycetes bacterium
CGAGGATCGTCGCCGATCGAGGAGCTCCTCGTCCTCCCGGCGCTCATGCTGCTCATCCTGGCGGCCCTGCAGTTCGCCTACTACGGGCTGGCTGCCCACGCCGCTGCGCTGGCGCTCTCGGAGGGGCCGGCCGAGGCGCGAGCCTCCGGAGGCGGCCTCGCAGCCGGCGAGCGCCTCGTCCGCCAAGACCTCCGGGCGATCGCTCCCCATCTCGTCGTCACCCCGCGGCTCTCGGTCCAGCGCCACAACGGCGCCCCGACTGTCTTGGTGCTCACCGGCGTGATACCGAGCATCTTTCCCGGCGTCCACCTCGAGGTGAGCGTCGCGAGCGCCGGTTTCGCAGAGCGGTTCCAGCCGGGATGAGGCGTCCGGCTCTGAGGGCCACGACCACCGACCGCGGATCGGCGGCCGCCGAGCTCGTCCTCGTCGTACCTCTGGTTTGCTCGTTCCTCGGCTTGTTCGTCGTCGGCGGAGTGCTCTGGTTCGACCGCCAGGTGCTGACAGAAGCTGCCAGGAGCGCTGCGGAGGCTGCCTCGATGAACCCCACCGCCCTCTCCGCCGGCGATGCCGCCCGTAGCGTGGTGAGAGACGACCTGATCGGTTCGAGGCTCCGTTGCCGCAACCTCCGGACCACCACGGGCACGGCCGAGTTCAGGCCCGGCGGCGAGGTCTCGGTGACCGTCAGCTGCCAGGCACTTCTCCCGAGACTTCCCTTCCTCGATGTGTCGAGCTCCGTCCCGATCCGGGTCGGGGCGGCGGCCGCCCTCGAGCCCTACCGCCTGCTCGGATGAGACCGATCAGAGCAAAGCGAGGCGAGAGAGGCTCGATCGCTGCCTTCGTCGTCCTCTTCTCGTTCTGCCTCATGGCGCTGGCGGGCCTTGTCACCGAAGGAGGAGCGGTCATGTCGGCCCGTGAGCAGGCGATGACAGAAGCCGAGCAGGCGGCCCGGGTCGGCGCCGAGCAGGCCTCGGTGCTCGGGCTCCACAACGGGAGGATCCTTGCTTCGGGCAGCGCTCCGACGGCGGCGGCCGAGTTCGTGATGGCCCTCTACGGCCACCGGGGCACTGCCACCCGGATCGGCGGCGAGGTGACGGCGACGGTCTCGCCCTTCTCGATACGCACTCCTCTTCTCGGTCTGATCGGCCTGCCGTCGATCCGCGTGTCGGCCCGGGCGAGCGCCGAGGCGGTGGCGCGATGAGGCAGCGTCCCCTCGCCGTCGCGCTGCTGCTCGGCGCGACCCTCCTCGGCCTCGCCGCCGTCGTCTATTCGCGCTCGTGGAGCAGCCTTTTGCAGCTCGCGAGGGCGCTCAGCCATCCGACCACCCGGCTCGAGGGCGGCGAGCTCCTGGCGCTCGTGGAGCTCTTGATGGTGACAAGCCTTTTGCTCGGGCTCGGATCCTTCTTCGCCGCCCCGGCACGGTCGGCCGTCACGCCAAGGCCCTCCGGTGCCAAAATGGCGCCAACCGAGAACGCCGTTCGCGCCCTCGGAGCTGGAGCAGCCAAGGGACCGGCCCCGGCCCGAGCGTCCGGGGCAGAAGAGAGCTCTCAGATGAACGGTAGGGCCGAGCAGTCACCGCTGCTGGAGTCGGCCAGCCCACAAGAGCCCGCGCCCGAGAACCCAGCCCAACACCGACAGGTGAGCGGACCGGGGGCCACCGGACCACTCGGCCTGCCGAGACACCTCCGCCCCGAGTCGAGCAGTAGGCGGCTGCTCCCGGCTGTCCGGCTGGAGGATCCCGAGTGGTCCCGAGCGCTCCTCGGCCTCCTGTCGACGAGGGGCGACCAGCGGCCGCGAGCGGTCGCCTTCACCCTGGGCGACGGCGCCGTCGACGTCCAGTTCACCCACCCGCCGAGCGAGCTTCCGGCGCCCTTCGAGAAGGTGGCGGAGCTGCGCTGGCGCCTCGTGCGGTCCGCCGGCCGGCTCGGCGAGCTGCCCGACACTCGCAGCGTGGTGGCGGCGAGCAGACGGGCCGGGCTCGTCACGGTGGCCCGGGGCGCCTCCTCGAGGATGCTGCTCGACGTCGTGGCGAGCAAGTCCGTCGCCCTCGACGGCCCGCCGGTGGCGGTCGGCGCCACCCTCTCCGACGTCGTCGTCGAACTGGCCACCCGGCGCTGGTCAGATCTGGACGAGCTGATCGTCGTCGGCTTCGGGCACGAGCTGGCCGGCCTCGAAGGGGTCCATTGCCTCTCGGGCCCCGAAGAGGCGCGCAGCTACCTCTTGGCGGCCGCCACCTCGCCGCATCGCCCGACCTGGGGCAGGTGCATAGTGGCTGCCCCTCCCAGCACGAACGAGTCCCGCTCGGCCGAGAGCGCACTTCGTTCCTTGGTTGACCTGGTCCAGACCCTCCCCGACACGGGGCTCGTCTGCTGTGACCCGTCGATAGCCGCCATCCGCACGCTCTGGCGCCTCGAGTCGCACCGCAACACCGAGGCGGTGGCGCTCCGCTGGCCACCCGGCGGGGCGAGGAAGCTCGACCTCTCGAGCCTGGCGGGCCCGCCGCGCGACGAGCTCGAGGGCCAAGCACCGCCCGTCGCGGCGGTCGTGACGGGCCGGGAGAGCGCCGCCCGCAGCACGCCCGGGACTCCTTCGGAGGCGCCGATCCTGGTCAGGATTCTCGGGCCGGTCGACATCCGGAACGCCGACGCGGCTCTCGCCAGCAGGCGCCGGCTGATAGAGGTGATCGTCTATCTCGCCCTCCACCCTGATGGCTGTTCGGGCGAGGCCCTCGCCACCGGGGTGTGGCCGGACAGACGGGTGCCGACCCAGACTGTCGCCAACCGCCTCTCCGAGGCTCGGCGGATGCTCGGCACCGGACCGGATGGCAAGCCACGGCTCGCCCGGAGCGCCGGGCGCCACGTCCTGCGCGACATCGAGACGGACTGGCACCGCTTCGAGTCGCTGACAGGCGAGGAGGCCAGCTTTGAGGACCTCCAGCGCGCCATCGGGCTCATCCGAGGCCGGCCCTTCGAGGGCCTCTCGGAGACCGGCTGGGCGCTTCTCGAGGGCCACATCGCCACCATGGAGGCAGCCATCTCCGAAGTGGGCTGCCGGGCGGCCACGGAGGCCATCGCCGCAGGCGAGACCGATCTCGCCGAGAAGGCGGTTCGCCGTTGCCTGCTGGCCTCCCCCTGGGACGAACGCCTCTATCGGATGCTCATGACGGCCTGTCACGCCGCCGGCAACCGCGGCGGGGTCGAAGAGGCCCTCCGTTCGCTGTCTCGAGTGCTCGAGTGGGAGGGCCAGCCCATCGAAGCAGTGCATCCCGAGACCGCCCGGCTCTATCGACGCCTCATGAGCCAGTAGACGAGAGGCGAAGGCCGGGGCCAGGTAGCCTCGAACGGGTTCGGCGCCGCCCCTCGTCAAAAGCCAGCGGAGGTCACACATGGGCATCTTGGATGGCAAGCGAGTTCTCGTCACAGGCGTGCTGACCGACGACTCACTCGCCTTCGGGGTCGCCAGCCTGGCCCAGGAGCAAGGTGCCGAGGTCGTCCTCACCGGCGCCGGGCGGGGGATGTCGCTCACGCGGCGGACGGCCCGGCGTCTCCCCTACGAGGCCGATGTGCTGGAGCTCGACGTCACGAAGCCGGAGCAGGCCGATGCCGTGGCCGCCGAGCTCGAGTCTCGCTGGGGCGGGCTCGACGGAGTCGTGCACGCAATCGGCTTCGCCCCCGAGAGCTGCCTCGGCGGGGACATCTTCCGGGCGGGCTGGAGCGACGTGGCGACCGCCATCGAGGTCTCCACCTACTCGCTCAAGCTGCTGGCCGGCGCCTTTCGCAAGCTGCTCGGCAGCTCCGGCGGCTCAGCGTCCATCGTCGGCATGGACTTCGATGCAACCGTGGCTTGGCCCGGGTACAACTGGATGGGGGTCGCCAAGGCCGGCCTCGAGTCGCTCACCCGCTACCTGGCGCGGGACCTCGGCCCCGAGGGCATCAGGGTCAACCTTGTGAGCGCCGGGCCGATCCGCACTCTCGCCGCCAAGTCGATCAGTGGCTTCTCCCGCTTCGAGGAGGTATGGGACGGCCGCGCCCCCCTCGGATGGGACGTGCGCGACTCAAGCTCCGTCGCGAGGTCGACGGTGGCGCTGCTGTCGGACTGGTTCCCGAAGACGACCGGCGAGATCATCCACGTCGACGGAGGATTTCATTCGACCGGGGCCTGAGCGCCCACCGGGGAGCTGCACTGATGAGCCTGAAGCACGACGGAGCACCTGAGCGGCTCGATCGCTGGCTCTGGCACGTCCGGGTGTTCAAGACTCGCTCGGCTGCCACCGAGGCATGCCGCGGCGGGCACGTGAAGGTGAACGGCGAGGCCGCCAAGCCGGCAGCCCACCTCCAGCCGAGCGACCTTGTGACGGTCACCGGGCAGGGCAGAGAACGCCTGCTCGAAGTCGTCTCCTTGCCGCGCCGCCGCGGAGGAGCCCCGCAAGCGGCAGAGGCCTACATCGACAGAAGCCCTGTGCCACTTCCCCGCCAGCCGGTCCCCAAGCGAGAGCCCGGGACGGGAAGGCCAACCAAGCGCGAGCGCCGCCAGCTCGATCGCCTGCGGCGATCCTGAGGGTGCCGGGGCAGATCGAGACCCCCTGGCTGCGATCGGTAGATCTCGCGCGGCCTCAACCAGCGGAGCCTGACTCTCCGCTATCGCCATCGGAAGCCGGAGGCTCCGGCGACCTCCTCTGGCTGGTCGAGGCCCGGCACCAGCCGGCGCCGGGCGGCGCGGTCGAAAGCCACTCGCCGCACGGCGGCGTAGACGCCAGGGCGCTCAGTGAGTGCCGGCTGGCCGCCTGGCCGTGACCGACGTTCGCTTGCCGAGCGAGTACTTCGGCGAGCAGAGATCCGTAAGCGCCACAGCTCGAAGACCGAGGTGTCGATCGGCACTCGGCTCGTCTCCTGCCTCTACGCTGACCGAGAGGGCTCGGCTCCCGGCCGCTCGTTCGAGCCGGTAGGGTGTTCGCCTGGCGGCGGCGTGGCCGAGTGGTTTAGGCAAGGGCCTGCAAAGCCCTCTACCCCAGTTCGATTCTGGGCGCCGCCTCTCGGGGATGATCGCGATTTTCTGGCCGTTGTCATCCTAAAACCCCTCTGAAGGCTCCCCCTTGGAGGACCACTGAGCTGGCGGGTCGCTACGACGTCGAGCTCATCACGGTAGACCGAGACGCTGTGCTTTCCGAAGCAGTCTGACGCTTGGTGCAAGGGGGGGCGCCCGGATCGACCAGACAAGCTCGTCGACCGGCGTCTCTATCAGACAACAGGCTCGCAAGCCGGTTGTCCAATAGATCGAGCCTGTCCGGAACCGGAGCGGTTCAGTGACCAATATCCCAACTGGCCGTGCGACTGTCGTTAGGCCCTAGTGGCAACCCTCGGAGGACGTTCCTGCTAGGGCAAAGCCTTGAGGCAGCTGGATGACCTCGGTCCGCGTAACCCAGCCGACCCGAACCTTGAGCGACACCTCCGACTGGATCCCCACTGCGCCTGGCGACATCCAGCACTTCTTGGGGCGCCACAGCACCCTGAGGAGTCGCGTTTGGCCTGGCGGCACGGTCACAGTGGACCGGTAGGTAAGTGAATAGATATGACCGCACTCGTCTCTTCCACACGCGCTAGACACCGTTATGTGCTCGAGCCCTCCTCCTGGCCCTACGATTGGTGAAGGGACGTCCATTGGGCCGGCGACGGTTGAGGCGACACCGAGCACCGTCTGCGCCCATGGGCCGAGATTAGTTATCTGGACGACAAAGCCTTGCGTCTTGCCAGGCTCTACGGCAATCGTGCTCTGGTCTTGTCCGTTGGCGGAGGAGTTGACCTCATGGTGGACATTCGGGCCCCACCACGTATACAGGCCGCTGTAAAAGCCCAAGGGCGCACTCGTCTCCCAACTGACCACAAGCCCTATAAGGGTGCCGCCGCCGGCAAGAAACACGCCTAGTAGGACCCACCACCACCACCTAATGCGGCGCAGGCGAACAAACAGCCTCCTCGCGGGGCCGACACGCACACCGCGCACTGCCTCGGACACGACCGTCTCGACAGGACCAAGCTCGGCGAGTGCCCCGGAGACGTCCTCGTCCGTCGGAGACTCAGGGAGCGCCTCGAAAAGATGGCTCGTGATCTGTTCTCTCAGCTCAGTGGCACGGTCGCGCGGAAGCACACTTAGTGCCACCTCCAGATCACGCAGATAGGAACGCAGCTTCGGATTCGCGGTACTGGTATTGGTCATTTGCCTCTCCGTCCCACACTGCTCCCAAGAACGCCGTCGACGGTGTGGGAGAATCTCTCCCATGAGACTCGGTAAGAGCTCAAGTACTCTTTTCCAGCCGGAGTGATCTCGTAGTAGCGCCTGGGCCGTTCACCCTCGTTGGCCTCCCACTCACTGGTCACAAGGCCCGCGTCGCGAAGCCGGTTGAGGAGCGGATAGACGGTGCCCTCGCTCGTCAACAGCCCATCGGCGTCGGCCAGCTCTCGCACGAGTTCGAGCCCGAAGTGGGGACGACTCTCAAGAAGAGCAAGCACGCACGGGCCGAGCACTCCCCGTCTTAGTTCGGTGAGGTGCCGCTCCTCAGTCATCTGTCACATGGTGTCATGTGTGACAAGACTATGCAAGCACCAGCGTGCCCTTGCGCAGGTGTCCCTGCGTTGGCCACGAACGACGACGGGCCGGCAGACCTGGTCGTAGGCGTCGGCTCCGGCGGTCGGGTCGCTGCTGGTTCGTTCCACCTCCAAGAGGCGGCGGTTGGCGGCAAAGCCGATCTCGCGCAAT
>JAJZLV010000001.1 GCA_021803215.1 Actinomycetes bacterium
GCCGTTCGCCGGGATCTTCGGGTGGGCCACCTGCTCTATGTGGGTCACGATGCGGTCGACCGAGGGGGTGATCCGGTTGAGGACCGGGCCCGGGTAGACGCCGAGGAAGACGATGACGGCCACGAGGGGCGCCATGTAGAGCCCCTCTCTCCAGGTGATCTCGCTGAAGTGCGCCTCCGCCTCGGTCGGCTTGCCGTGGAAGACCTGCTGGTAGGCCCAGAGCAGGTAGATGGCGGCGATCACGACGCCGGCCGTCGCCACCACCGCCCACCATCGATGGGTCAGCCAGGTGCCCGAGAGGATGAGGAACTCGCCGACGAAGCCGTTCAGCCCCGGCACCCCGATCGAGGCGAGCATCGTGAGAGTGAAGAGGCCCGCCAGCACCGGCGCCTTGTGCTGGATCCCGGAGAGGTCGCGGGTCGAGAACGAGCCGATCCGCTTGTAGATCATGGCGATCAGCAAGAAGAGGGCCGCGGTGTAGATGCCGTGGTTCACCATCTGGATGACCGCTCCCGTGAGAGCCGGCCCGGTGAGGGCGAAGGCCCCGACCACGATGAAGCCGAGGTGGGCGAGCGAGGAGTAGGCGACGAGGCGCTTCAGGTCCTTTTGCACCGCCGCCACGATGCCGCCGTAGATGATGCCGATGACCCCGAGGGTGATGAGGAGCGGCGCCAGGTCGACGACCGCCTTGGGGAAGAGCTCGAGGTCGAAGCGGATGATGCCGTAGGTGCCGAGCTTGGCCATGACGCCCGCCAGCACGACCGAGCCGGCGACCGGCGACTCCCGGTAGGCGTCGGGCGACCAGGTGTGGAAGGGGAAGATCGGCGCCTTCACGGCGAAGGCGGCCGTGAAGGCCAGGAAGAGGATGATCTCGGTCCCCGTCGACAGCTTGGTGTGGGCGAGCTGGCGGATGTCGAAGGTGGTCACCCCGGTCTGGCCGGCATGGATGGCGACGAGCGCCAGGATGCCGACGAGCAGGAAGGCGGAGGCGGACAGGGTGTAGAGGAAGAACTTGCCGGCCGCGTATCCCCTCTTCTCGTGCCCCCAGCCCGAGATGAGGAAGTAGACGGGCACGAGCGTGAGCTCGAAGAAGAGGAAGAACATTATGAGGTCGAGCGAGAGGAAAGAGCCCATGCAGCCCGCCTCGAGCAGCAGCAGCCAGGCGACGAAGGACCGGTCGCCCGACCGCTCGCCCGACGCCGCGATGGCGATCGGGAAGAGGATCCCCGTCATGAGGATCAAAAAGAGCGAGATGCCGTCCACCCCGAGGGTCCAGGAGATGCCGAGGGAGGAGGCCCAGGGGTGGTTCGAGACCATCTGGTAGCCGCCATGGCGGGCCGCGAACTGCACCGCCATCGCGAGAGCGAAGCCGAGGGTGGCAAGCGAGCTCGCCCAGGCGATGGCGCGGATGCCGACCCGGGAGCGGCCCGGCAGTCCGGCGGCGGCGAAGGCGGCCCCGGCCGGCAGGAGGACGAGGACGGTCAGGTAGGGGAAGCCCGGGTTCATGTGAAGGCCCTCGAGGCGAGATAGGCGAGCAGGACGACCACCCCGGCCATGATGCCGAGGGCGTAGTTGCGCACGTAGCCGGTCTGCGCCCTTCGCAGCACGCCTCCGCTGTTCCTAAAAAGCGAGCCGACGCCGTTCACGGCTCCGTCGATGATCTTCGACTCGACGACGGCCGAGATGGCGACCGCCAGCATCGTCGAGCTGCGGGCGAGCAGGCGGTCATAGCCCCAGTCGATGTACCAGGCCCGCTGCAAGAAGGTCGGCTCCACCTCGGGCCGGTTGACGGCCGAGCGCCAGAGGGTGACCGCGATGGCCACCCCCAAAAGAGCGATGGCGGCGTCGACGAGGGCGAAGGTCCACTCGGTCGCGACCGAGAAGTGCCCGTTGAAAAGGCTGTGGCCGACGACCGGGTCGAGCCAGCGCTCGAGGAAGATGAAGTTCGGGTGGAACGGCAGGTCGATGAAGCCGCCGAAGACCGAGGCGACCGCCAGCACGACGAGCGGCAGGGTCATCACCCAGCCCGGGTCGTGCGGGTGGAGAGCCGGCTGGCCGGCTTTCTGCTCGGCCGGGGAGCTGGCCGGCTCGCCCGCCGGCCCGGCGGCCGCCACCTGGTGGCCGTCGCCGGAGGGCCGGGCCTCCACCCAGCGGGCCTGCCCGCTGAAGGTCAGCATGTAGCAGCGTCCGAGGTAGTAGGCGGTGAGAAGGGCGGTGAGGGCGCCGAGGCCATAGAGCCAGGCCGAGTAGCCGTAGGCGTTCAGCAGCACCTCGCCTTTCGACCAGAAGCCCGAGAAGGGCGGGATGCCGCCGATCGAGAACCAGGCGATGAGGAAGGTGACGGCCGTTATCGGCATCAGCTTTCGCAGGCCGCCCATGGCCTTGGTGTTCTGCTCGTCGTTCATGGCGTGGATGACAGAGCCGGCGCCGAGGAACAAAAGAGCCTTGTAGAAGGCGTGGGTCAGCATGAGGAAGATGGCCGCCACGTAGGCGCCCACCCCGACCGCGAGGAACATGTAGCCGAGCTGGGAGATCGTCGAGTAGGCGAGGATCTTCTTTATGTCGCTTTGAGCACAGGCGATGGTGGCCCCCAAGAAGGCCGTGAGGGCGCCGACGATGGCGACGACGTGGGCAGCGGCCGGGGCGGCGTGCAGGATCGGGTTGATCCGCACCATGAGGTAGACGCCGGCCGTCACCATGGTGGCGGCGTGGATCAGGGCCGAGATGGGCGTCGGGCCCTCCATGGCGTCTGCCAGCCAGGGGTAGAGCGGCAGCTGGGCCGACTTCCCGGCGGCGCCGAGGAAGAGCAGGAGGGCGATGGCTATGAGCGAGTCGCTCCCGACGTGGCCGAGGCGGTGGAAGATCGTGAGGTACTGGAGCGAGCCGGTCCGCTCGAAGGTGAGGAACATGGCGAGCAGGAAGCCGGCGTCCCCGATCCGGTTGAAGATCATCGCCTTCTTGCCGGCGCTGGCGGCGCTCGGGCGGTCGAACCAGAACGCGATGAGGAAGTAGGAGCAGACGCCGACGCCCTCCCAGCCGAGGAAGGTCATGACGAGGTTGCTCCCGAGCACGAGGAGCAGCATGGAGGCGACGAAGAGGTTCAGGTAGACGAAGAACTTCGAGAACTGCGGGTCGTGCTCCATGTAGCCGATCGAGTACAGGTGGATGAGCGTGCTCACCCCTGTCACGAAGGCGGCCATCGTCATCGAGAGCGGGTCGACGAGCGCCCCGGCCGTCACGTGCAGGCGGTCGGCCGAGAACCAGTTCCACCAGGTCTGGGTGAAGCTCCGGTGGGCCGGCGCCAGCTCGAACAGGCCGGCGAAGACGATGCAGGTGACGACGAAGCTGGCGGCCACGGCTGCGGTGGCGATCCAGCCCGCCAGCGGGTTGCCGAGCCGGCGGCCGAGCGGCGCCAAGACGGCGAAGCCGACGAGCGGGAAGAGGGGGATGAGGAAGACGGCGTGTATCAACTCGCTCAGCCCTTCAGCACGTGGACGTCGTCGGCCGTCGCCCCCACCCGTCGGCGGAAGATGGCGACGATGATCCCGAGGCCCACCACGACCTCGGCGGCCGCCACCACCAGCACGAAGAAGACGACCACCTGGCCGCCGACGTCGTTCAGCTCTCGGGCGAAGGTGACGAAGGCCAGGTTGGCGGCGTTCAACATGAGCTCGACGCACATGAACATCACGAGGACGTTCCGCCTCACCAAGAGCCCGATGCCGCCGATCGAGAAGAGGACGGCCGACAATGTGAGGTAGTAGCTGGCTGGGATGCTCACTCTTCCGGCCCTCCCACGACTGTGACTCCCTCCGACTCCTCGAGCACCTCTCCGATCGGCTCGCCATCTGTTGCCTGCTCGCCCCCCGGCTCGAGGGCCCGGCCGGCGCCACCGTCCCCGAGGCTCTCGCCGCCGAAGGCGGGGCCCTCCGGGGTCGGCTCGTCGAGGGAGCTCTCCGGCCGGCGGGGCCGCCTCGCCAGGACGGCAGCGCCGACGACCGCGATGACGAGCAGGGCCGAGGTGATCTCGAAGGGGAAGAGGTAGGTGGTGAACAGCGCCCGGCCGAGCACGAAGGTGTTCGAGTGGCCGGCCACCCTGGCCTTGCCGGCGACCGAGTGGGCCCCGGTCGGCCAATGGCCCTTCGCCAAGAGGATCACCTCTGCGAGCGCCAGGAGGCCGAGCCCGAGCGCCAGCCAGCGCTGGGCCGGCATCGGCTCTGAGCGGAGCGCCTCTTGGCGGTCGACTCCGAGCAGCATGATCACGAAGAGGAAGAGGACGACGATTGCCCCGGCGTAGACGATGACCTGCACGGCTGCGAGGAACTGGGCGTCCTGCTCGACGAAGAGCACCGCCACGCCGAAAAGCGTCAGGATCAGCATGAGCGCCGAGTGGACCGGGTTGCGCGAGAGGACGACGCCGAGCGCCCCCACCACCGAGATGGCGGCCGCGACGGCGAAGGTGAGCGCGTCGGGCACGGTGGCCGCCAGGAGGAGGTGGTCCATCACAGCACCTTGCCGCCGTACCTGCGGGGGATCTTGGCCGCCTCGACCTGGCGGATCGAGATGTTGCCGGTCGCCTCGTCGTCCCGGTTGCCGCTCTGGCCGCCCTCGGGCGCCCGCACGCCGTAGCCGAGCTCGGCCGACCACTGCACCTTTCCCTCGTAGGCGGCCGAGCCGGCCGGGGAGGTCGCCCGCATCCAGGCCGAGGTGTGGAGGTCCTCTCCGTCCCGCCAGTCCTCCCAGGGGAGCTGTTGGGGCAGGCCGGCATCGTCCACCAAGAGCTCGTTCTTGGTGTAGATGGCATCGGCCCGGTTGGTGAAGGAGAACTCGAACATCTTCGACTCTGTGATCGCCTCGGTCGGGCAGGCCTCGACGCACATGTCGCAATGGATGCAGCGAAGGAAGTTGATCTCGTAGACGAACCCGTAGCGCTCGCCCGGCGAGACCGGGGCGTCCGGCGGGTTGTCCTTGCCGCGCACGTAGATGCAGTCGGCGGGGCAGACGGCGGCGCACAGCTCGCAGCCGATGCACTTCTCCATCCCGTCCTCGTAGCGGTTGAGGACGTGGCGGCCGTGGGTTCGTGGGGGCTTTGGCTGCTTCTCTCTCGGGTACTCGGTCGTCACCCGGGGCTCGAGCACCTGGCGGAGCGTCACCACGAAGCCGCCGAGGAAGCCCGGCACCTTCGGCTTCATGCCCCACCTCCATGATCGCCGGCCGGCAGCGTGCGGAGCTGCACCTGGCGGGCGACCCGAGCCGCCCGGCCGGCGGTCGAGCTCTCTGCCTCGAGCTCACGGCGGCTCCGGCTGACCCGCAGCGCCCGGTAGACGAGGAGGCCGGCGACGATGCCGCCGCCGAAGATCCCAAAGCCCCAGGCCGGGCTGATGAGCACGCCGGCGATGACGAGCAGCCACCCGAGGCTGAGCGGGATGAGCCGCTTCCAGCCGAGGTCCATCAGCTGGTCGTAGCGGAGCCGTGGCAAGGCGGCCCGGATCCAGACGTAGACGTACAAGAAGACGCCGGTCTTGCCGAGGAACCACAGGATCGGCCAGAGCCAGCGGGCGAAGTGGAAGCCGGGCCCGTCCGGCCCGCCGAAAAAGAGCGTGACCATGATCGCCGACATCGTGATCATGTTCATGAACTCGGCCAGGTAGAAAAGGGCGAAGCGGATCGAGGAGTACTCGGTGTTGAAGCCGCCGACCAGCTCCTGCTCGCCCTCGACGAGGTCGAAAGGCGGCCGGTTGAGCTCGGCGGTCACCGCCACCCAGAAGATGAGGAAGGGCACGATGCCGGTGCGGAAGACCCCCCAGTCCCAGACGTGGGCGGCCTGGGCGAGCACGATCCCCCGGGTCGAGAGGTGGTGGGTCTCGAGGACGACCGCCAGGATCGACAGGCCCATGGCGGCCTCGTAGCTGATCATCTGGGCGCTCGCCCGGACCGAGCCGAGCAGGGGGTACTTCGAGCCGGAGGACCAGCCGGCGAGCATGGTGCCGTAGACGGAGATCGAAGAGAGGGCGAGCAGGAACAGGATCCCGATCGGGGGATCTGCCACCTGCAGCTCGACGGTGTGGTGGGCGATCGTCACGACGCCGCCGATCGGCACGATCGTGAAGATCAAAAGGGCCGGCACCAAGGTCAGGTAGGGCGCCAGCTTGAACACGAAGCGGTCGGCCCGCTCCGGCACGAGGTCTTCTTTGAAAAAGAGCTTGATGCCGTCGGCGAGCGACTGGAGCAGGCCGAAGGGGCCGGCCCGGTTCGGGCCGATCCGGTTCTGCATGTCCGAGATGACCTTGCGCTCGACCCAGATCATCATCATGACCGAGACGAGCAGGAAGCCGAAGACGACGAGCACCTTCACGATGGCGATGACGATCGCCCCCAGGTCGACGCCGTGCAGGAAGAGGGGATCGCCCATCACTCACCCACCGTCTCTACTCGGACCAGCTGGGCGGGCTCGTCGGCGTCGATCAGGGCGTTCACACCCCGGTCGGGGGCCCGCCAGAGCCCGAAAGCGGTCATGACGACGCCGGCCGGCACGTCGGGGTCGACCCGGACGGCTCCTCTTAGCTCGCCTCGGGCCGAGCGGAGCCGCACCTCGTCGCCCTCTCTCACGCCGAGCTGCTCGGCGTCTTTCGGACGGAGGTGCACCGCCGGGGCCGGGGCGAGCCCGGCGAGGGAGCCGGCCGCCTGC
>JAJZLV010000061.1 GCA_021803215.1 Actinomycetes bacterium
GAGATCCCCAGCAGATCGACGCAGCGCGACGCCAGCCCGGTCAGCAGCTCGACCACGTCGAAATCGCCGACGAGGGTGTCGGCCATCTCGACCAGCGCCCTCACAACCAGCTCTTCTCGTGCCATCTGCGATCCTCTCGACTACCAGGCTACTCGGCGGGGGGAACCAAGAGCCGGGCTCCATCCTGCCGCCCGGGCGGACACCTCATCGGGCGGGCCGTGAGTGAGGTGGTCGTTCATCGAAAGCGGAGCCTCCGGGCGACGACGTCCTCGGCGACGCTCGTGAGCGGTCGTTCGTGGCCGAAAGCATAGGCCCGCAGGCGAAGCATCGCCTCGGTGACGCTCACACCAAGCTGGACCGACACCATGCCGGCGGCGTTGTGCACGACTAGATGGAAGTCGGCCTCGAGATCGAGCGCGGCGGCCACGCTGCCGAGAGGAGCCCGAGATTGGGCGTCTAGCACCCACGAGGCCACCACATCGGACATCACCAAGGCGTCGGCGTGCTGGTCGTCGCTGAGCTTGCCGGGCCGGTCGGCGTAGAGGTCGAGCGCACCGAGGCGAATGGCGCCGACCCGGAGCGGGAAGGCGAACACCGCTCGCACGCCCACCTGCAGAGCCGGCGGGGCGAAGGCGGCCCAGCGCACGACCGCCGGGTCGGCAAGGTCCGGCTCGGCGATCACCCGGTTGTGGTTGTAGGCGTCCACGCACGGCCCCTCGCCGAGGCTGTACTGCAACTCCTCGATCAGGTGGCTCACCTCGTTGGTCGTGCAGAGCGAGCCGTAGGGCACGTCTCCCGACATGAGCATCACTCCGGTGCCGTTCACCCCGAGAACGGTGGTCGCCGTCTCGCAGAGGCGGTGAGTGGACACCTCCCCCTCGCCGCTCGACGAGAGGGAGGCGAGGATCCGCTCCAAGCGCTCACCGGCCACGAGGACACCGGCTGGACGCGCAGTCACCGCTCTCCGCGCCGCAGAGTCCGTCGATCACCGGAAGCTCCTTCCCGTCGGGTGAGGAGATGAGGCGCCCGACAGGGTCCGGGTCCGACGCGCGGGTCTAGCGAGCCCCGCTTTGAGCAGGCTACAGCGGCGGGAGCGGCGCCGTGCGCGGGCAGTGGGTCAGCTTGACCGCGCACCCCTGGCGTAGCACCCTCGTCCGAACAGATGTTTTGGTACAAGAGCAAGTGACGATGCTCACGGACGCAGAGATACGAGAGGCGATCAGGGCAGAGGGCCTGAGCATCGCCCCGTTCGAGGCTGATTGCCTTCAGTCCGCCAGCTAGGACTCCCGGCTTGGCGACCAGGCATTTTGGAGCGGCACCGATGCGATCACTGATGTCGCAGACAAGGGCTCGGTCGTCGTCGAGCCCGGAGAGCTCGCGCTCCTGACGACGCGTGAGATGGTGACGTGCTCTCCGCAGCACGCGGCCCAGCTTGGCCTCGATACCAGGTACGCGCGCCAGGGGCTGGGGCTTCTCTCTCACCCGCAGATCGACCCGTGCTTGAGCGGCGTGCTCATAGTGCGAGCCACGAACCTCACGCCGCGAAGGAGCACCCTCACCTATGAGGCGCCCTTCCTGACCGTCCAGTTCGCCCGATCGGCGGAGCCTGTCGCCGAAGCCCTATGCCGGCTCACGCCAAGGACAGACTGGGCTCGGGCAGGCGGATATCGAGGAACTGACTCATCCGGACAGCCCCAGCCCCGGTGGCATGGTCAAGTCTCTCTCGACTCTCGCGTCCCTGTCGGCGAGCTGAAGACGGCCGTCAAGTGGATGGCCTGGGCTGTGCCGATCATCGTGGCGATCGGATGGCTGTCGTGGGCCTGGTAGCCGGTTCGAAGTAGCGAACTGACCCGCTAACTGCGCTCACAAGGAGCCGGCGCGGTCGCGGCGCCTCCATCGCCCTCCCGCCGCTCGTGACACTGACGACGCCCCGACGCCCGTCTGCCGCGCCCTTGGCGGCGGAGCACTCCGGTTCACCGGCGCGGTCAACTGGCGAGCTCGATCGACTTGGCGCGCCGAGGGGCGGCGTGGAGCTCGAGGTCGCAGCTGGCTGGCCTGCTTTCGCCCGGCTCGGACCCAGGCCGGCACCGGACCCGCTCGGGTCGGCTTAGACTGCCCTTTAGACAAGAGCTTCGGCTCAGCGTTGCTCCAGACCCCGGTGGCGCTCTCCGAGAATGCGGGAGGAGAGCCCGTGCAGACCACCACTGTCGACGCATCGAAAGCCGCCTTCCGCGAACTTGCCCTCCAAGTTCGCGCGGCAGGCCTTTTGAACCGGCGACCGGGCTACTACGGTGCGAAGATCGGCCTGACGATCACGGCCTTCGCCGGCGGCTGGGCGGCCTTCGTCCTCGTCGGCAACTCGTGGGCGACGCTCGGGTTCGCCGCGGTCTTGGGCGTGATCTGCACCCAGCTGGGCTTCATCGGGCACGACGCTGGACACCAACAGATCTTCGGTTCGCGGCGAGCCAACCGGCTCCTCGGGCTGGCAGTCGGAAACGTGCTGATTGGACTGTGCTACGGATGGTGGGTTCCCAAGCACAACGCTCACCATGCCCACCCGAATGAGGTGGGCCGGGATCCTGACATCGGTGACGGCATCATCGCCTTGGCTCCAGCCAAGCAGCAGGGGAGCCGCAACCTCACCTGGCTGCTTGCACGCTGGCAGGCGCCGCTCTTTCTTCCCCTCATGGCTCTGCGAAGCCTCGGCATGCACGTCTCTGGGATCCAGCATCTCCTCCGCCGACGCGACCGGCCGGCGGCCCTGGAGGCTCTGCTGGTCTCTCTCCACCTGGCGCTCTTCTTGTCGGTGATCCTGCTGGTGCTGAGCCCGCTCAAGGCTCTCGCATTCGTTGCCGTCGAACAGGTGGTCTTCTCCCTCTACCTCGGCTGCAGCTTCGCCCCGAACCACAAGGCGATGCCGCTCATCCCGTCCGACCAGGCGATGGGCTTCGCTCGGCGTCAGGTCGTCTCCGCCCGCAACATCACGGGTGGTCCCTTCACCACGTTCATGCTTGGAGGTCTCAACTTCCAGATCGAACACCATCTGTTCCCCACCATGCCCCGACCCAGCCTGAGGCACGCCCAGAACCTCGTCAGGCAGTTCTGCGCGGCGAGCGAGCTCGACTACTGCGAGACCAGCTTTTCGGAGTCCTTCCGGCGGATCATCCGTCACCTGGCAGCCAGCGGCCGCACGGTCGCCCTGGCCGGTGCCCTGCCCAGCAGCTGAGCGCCCCAGGCGAGCCTCTCTGACAGCCTGCAGCGGCGACGGAGGCGCCCGCCCGGTCATGGTGTTCGTCCACGGGGGCGGCTTGACCCTCGCAGCCGACGCGTCTCCGAGCACCCGAGAGCGGACTCCCGGGAGGATCACGGTGGCCACCTCGACACACGCTCCCGCCCCGGCCGCTCAGGCGGGCGGGACGACGGCCGAGGGCCCTTCGCCGGCCCCTTGAGGGCGAGTCCGTTGGCGCCTGGCAACAGGGACGTGCTCAGGACACGGTCGCGATCGACCAGGCTGGCTCAAAGAGCCGCCCGCAGGCCGGGCGAGGGTGCGAGCCAGGTTGGCAGAGGGCTCCGGTCAGCCTTCCCTCGCAGTCGGCCGCCGGGGCCGTGGGCCGCGACGACGACCTTGAGCGGTGGCCGCGGCGGCCACATCGTCGTGCAGGCTGAACACGGCGTCCAGGCCGACCAGCGCGATGATCCGGCGCAGCCGTGGCTGCGGGCAGACCAGAGCGAACGGGGCCCGCCGGGCGATGGCCCGTCCTCGGGCGACCAGCAGTACCGTCAGTCCAGCCGCCCCCAAGAACTCGACGCCGCTCAGGTCACAGATGAGCCCCCCCGCTCGGCGGTCCAGTGCGGCTCCGAGCGCTCCTGAGAGCTGGCCGGCGGTGGCGATGTCGACTTCACCGGCGACCGAGACCACCACCGACGAGCCCACCGTCCACTCGGTGAGATCGAGGGGCGCGGCGCCGACCCAGGCCGGCGAGCTTGCGCCCCGCCCGACCGCCAGCTCTCCGGTGGCGCCTCCCGATTGCCGCTCCGCGGCGCCGGGGGACGGCCCGCCTGGGAGCCGGCTGCCCGGCCGAGCCTCCAGATCGGGCCGAGCCGGGCCGACCCCCTTGGCCCACGAGCCCCTCTCAGGCCTGGCCCACGGTGCTACGGGATCGATTGCTGCTGCCATCGTCGTTGCTCCCTCTTCCTGGGCCCCGCCGGGCACATCCCGGTTCGGCGTCGCCAGGGTCTGGAGCAACGATCCGCTGTCATGGCCCAACCGGCCCGACCGCGTCTCTGGGCCAAGGCATAGCACGATTCCCGGCGCGCCACAAGGCGGGCGCGAGAGCGGGTCGAGCACTTCAGGCAGCCGGCATGCCAGCCCGCCTCGGCGGGCTCTCAGCTGCGGTGGGCCGAACGGCTGCGGGGCTCGATCACGAACGCCTCGCCGACCAGCTCCCGGGTCACCACCTGACGGGCGACCTCGGAGAGCCGGAGGTTGTGATGCCGGGCATAGCCGCGAAGCAGCGCAAAGGCTTTGCCCATCTCTCTCTTCGAGGCCGCGGCGACGACGCCCTTGGCCGGTTCGAGGACGATCCGGGTGTTGAACGCCACCTCCAGCTGCTCGGTGACCCCCTCGTGCCGGGCGATGAACCGCTCGTGGAGGATGCCGCTGGTGGCCACGTCGGCCATCGCCTGGGCGAGGACCATCTCGGTGTCGGCGAGGCCAGCGGCCTCGTTGGCGAACAGGCTGAGGGCGTCGAGGCGATCGTCACGCAGGCGCATCGACCCGGCGTCGACCGACGCGAAGCCGGCCCGCAGGGCGGCAGGCGCGAGGTGCGGCCGGCGCTCGGTGGCATCAGCCAGGTGCTCCTCGGCAACGGCTTCGCCGCTGCGCCAGCAGTCGAGGCAAGGGCCGTTTATTTCCGGCACCTCCAGCAGCTCGACGAGGTGCATCCGTTCACCGGAGGAGTGCCTGCAGCCGGCCTCGGGGGTCGACTGGCACCAGGCCCGCCTCGGCCAGCCCGAGCACCTCGACGCAGCGCCCGGCCAGGTGGTGGAGGAACTCGAGCGGGTCGTATCCATCGACCAAGGTGTCGGCCAGCTCCACGAAGCTGCACGCGATCAGGTTCTCTCGAGCCACGACCTTCCCACCGCCTCGCGGCCGAGCCGGCAGCAGGCGGGCTCGACCATCCCCGTCGTCGCCGAGAAAGGACCCGGCCGGTGCTCAGGGCTGCGAGCCCACCGGGCTCCCGAGCTCAGCACCCTCGATCAGAGCAATCCGGCCGAGGAACCGCGAGCGCACCGGCTCGGGTCATTTCGGGAGTACGCTCGTGGACAGCAGTTGCAGCTGTGCCCACCGGGCCCGGCCTGCGGCCCCGTTGCTCCAGACCCCGGCGGCGTTGACCTCGAGCGTCCCGCTCGAGAGGCCGTCTGAGAGCAAAGGAGCATCGTTGGAGACCTGCTCACCGGGTCAGCTCTTCGAGAGCGATCCCGTAGACCGGCAGGCCACCGGCGTTGGCGCCGCCAGCCGCTCGCAAGCCGGTGCTTTGCCCTCCGAGAAGCCCGACCGGCTCGGTGACCGCGGGCACAGCCACCATGACCTCGCGCTCCTCGCTCAGGGTCGACGATGAGCCGACCGATGGCCGCTTCGCCTCGGTCAGCTCCGACAGCCCTTCTGGCGGGGGAGCGGACATGACCGGCACGAGCCCTACGACGCCGGCGACCCCCGGCCCTTCCAGCCGGCCGTCGCGCCTGCCCGCACCGACCGCAGGGGGACAGCGCTGGCGGAGGTGGATCCTGCCGATCGGCTTCGCGCTGGCTCTCCTCCTGCTCTTCCACCCAGGCTCGAAGAGCGGCCCACCGACCCGCACCTTGACCTACACAGGCTTTGTGAACGACGTGGCGGCGAACAGGGTCGAGACGGCGACGATCACCTCGACGGGCGCTGTCACCGGCACGCTCCACGGTGGTGCTGACTACAGCTCGCAGATCCCCACAGCCTTGAACGACATCGCGCTCCCACCGCTGTTGCGGGCGCACAGGGTACAGGTGAGCGGCACCGTCGCTTCCACCAGCTCGCTTTTCGGCCTGCTCGGCCTCCTGCTGCCGCTCGTCGCCATCGTCGCGGTCTTCATCTGGATCGGTCGCAAGAGCCGCAAGCAGCTCGGTGGAGGCCTCGGCGGGATCATGGGCATCGGCAAGTCCAAGGCCAAGGTCTACGACGAGGAGCGGCCCACCACCCGCTTTGCCGACATCGCCGGCTACGAGGGCTCCAAGGCCGAGGTCATGGAGGTCGTCGACTTCCTGAAGCACCCGGGTCGCTACGCGGCGGCCGGTGCGGTCGGGCCGAAAGGCGTCCTCATGGTCGGACCGCCCGGCACGGGCAAGACCCACCTGGCGAGAGCCGTCGCCGGCGAGGCCGGTGTCCCGTTCTTCGCCCTCTCGGGGTCGAGCTTCGTCGAGATGTTCGTCGGTGTCGGCGCCTCGAGGGTCCGAGACCTGTTCGCCGACGCCCGCAAGCGGTCACCGTCGATCATCTTCATCGACGAGATCGACGCCATCGGGGGCCGGCGCGGCCCGGGCGGCTTCGGCTCCAACGACGAGCGCGAGCAGACGCTCAACCAGTTGCTCTCGGACATGGACGGCTTCGAGCCCGGCGCTGCCGTGGTCGTC
>JAJZLV010000007.1 GCA_021803215.1 Actinomycetes bacterium
GGCCGACCGGGAGCCCGCGAGGAGGTAGCCATGGAGGCCAAGGCAGCGATCCTTTGGGGCGTCAACGAGCCGTGGAGCGTCGAAGAGGTCGAGCTCGACGACCCAGAGCCCTCCGAGGTCCTCGTGAGGATGGTGGCGGCCGGCCTCTGCCACTCAGACGAGCACCTGGTCACGGGCGACCTCCCGATCTACATGCCGGCGGTCGGGGGGCACGAGGGCTCAGCGGTGATCGAGAAGGTCGGGGCCAACGTCACCGGCCTCATCCCGGGTGATCACGTGGTCATGAGCTTCATCCCCTCGTGCGGGAGGTGCCGCTGGTGCTCGAGCGGCCATCAGACCCTCTGCGACCTCGGCGAGCACCTCATGACGGGCATGCCGATCGCCAACGGAGCTCCGCGGATGCGCGCTCGCGGCCAAGGGGTCGGGCCCATGTCGCTCGTCGGCTGCTTTGCGACCCACCAGGTGGTGCACGAGGCTTCGGTCGTGAAGATCGACCCGGAGGTCCCCTTGGACAAGGCAGCGCTCGTCTCCTGCGGGGTCACCACCGGCTGGGGGTCGGCGGTCAACACGGCCGGGGTGCGCCCGGGCGACGTCGTGGTGGTGGTCGGCATCGGGGGGATCGGCTCGAATGCCGTGCAGGGCGCCCGCATCGCGGGGGCACGGATCATCGTTGCGGTCGCCCCGATCGAGTCGAAGCTCGAGGTGGCCAAGCGTCTCGGCGCCACCCACACCGCCTCCGACGTCTACAGCGCCTTCTCTCTTGTGAACGAGATCACCTGGGGCCAACGGGCCGACTCGGCCATCCTCACGGTCGACGTCGCCCGGGGCGAGCTGATCGGCCCGACCCTCTCGCTCGTGCGCAAGGGCGGGAACGTCGTCGTGACGGCCCTGGCACCGTTCACCCAGAGCGAGGTGAACTTGAGCCTCTTCGAGCTCACCCTCTGGCACAAGGAGCTGCGTGGCTCGCTCTTCGGCGGGGGAAACCCGCGGGCCGACATCCCGAAGCTCTTGAAGCTCTACCAGTCCGGCCAGCTCGACCTCGACGACCTCCTCACCAAGACCTACAGCCTCGAGGAGATCAACGAGGGCTACGAGGACATGAGGACCGGAAAGAACATCCGGGGTGTCGTCGCCTTCGAATAGGCCGCGCTACCTGCTGGATGCCGGAACGAGGCGGTTGGGAGACGGACGCCTCCTTCTTGGAGGAGAGCCGCCCCGGATCGTCCGCCTGAGCGAGTCCGGCTCCAAGGCGCTGGACGGCGCCTTTTCAGAGGGCGGGCTGGCAGCAGCCGGCTCCTCGCAGCAGCGATTGCTCGCCCGCCTGAGCGCAGCTGGTCTCATACAGCCACGACCGACGCCGCTCGCCTTGTTGCCCGAGCTCACCGTCGTGATCCCGGTCCGCCAACCGGCTTTGTCCCTCGAAGGCCTCCTCGCGACGCTCTCCTCGGCCGGGGCCGGCTCGGTTGTCGTCGTCGACGACGGGTCGGAAGACGGCGGCGCAGGTAGCTCGGCAGTCGCCCGGCGCCACGGTGCCACGGCGCTCCATCGCCCCCTTTCCGGCGGCCCGGCGGCTGCTCGGAACAGTGCCGAGGTCGAAACCGAGTTCGTCGTATACCTCGACGCCGACACCGTCCTGGAAGAGGCGGAGCCTCTCGGGTGGCTCTCGGTCTGCCTCTCCCAGTTCTCCGACCCCCGGACGGCGCTCGTCGCACCCCGCATCCGCTCGGTTCCCGGGAGCGACGCGGTGGCGCGCTACGAGGCATCGTCTTCTCCTCTCGACCTCGGCGAGAGGCCTGGGCTGGTCGGGTCGTTCCGCCGCCTCTCCTACGTGCCGGCGACGGCGCTCGTGGCGCGAGCCAGAGCGCTGAAGGAGATCGGCGGCTTCGACCAGTCGCTCCGCTTCGGGGAGGACGTCGATCTCGTCCGCCGCCTCGAGGCGGCCGGGTGGCGGGTCCGTTACGAGCCGGCGGCCACGGTTATGCACAGGCCTCGCAGCAACCTGAGGTCGCTTGCCCGTCAACGCTTCGGCTACGGCACGGCCGCGGCCGAGCTCGACCGCCGGCACGAGGGGACGGTCCCGCCCTTCGCGGCGAGCCCGAACGCCTCTCTCGCCGCGACAGCAGCCCTCGGCGCCACCTGTGGCCTGCTGCTCGGGAGGAGGGCGCCGGCGCTAGGGGGCCTGGGCCTCTTCGGTGCTACGAGAGCCGTCAGCGCCGTCCGGCTCGGGAGAGAGCTCGCCGCAGCGGGCTTCGAGGCTCCCTACAGGCTGGCCGACGAGCTGGTGGAGTCGTCGGCGCGCTCGGCGGCCGGAGCTCTGCTGCGGGCCGTCCGCCGGTGCTGGTGGCCCTTTGTCCTGCCCTTCCTGGCAACGAGGCGGGCTCGACCCGCCGCCGGCTCGCTCCTTTTGGCGAGTGCCCTCTCCCGGTTCGCCCCCGGCTCCTGGCCGAGGAGGAGCCCGGTCGGGTTCCTCGAGACGCTGGCCATCGGTCTCGTCGACGACCTCAGCTACACGAGCGGAGTCCTGTCCGGCTGCTGGCGGGTCGGGTCGCTCCGGGTGCTCCTCCCGCGGCTCGTCAGATCGAGGCCGACGGCCCGCTCAGGCTGAACAGCGCCTCTCGGCGCACCTTTCCTATGGCGGTACGGGGCAGCTTGTCCACGACGACCACCTCGCGGGGAGCCGCGAAGGCCGAGAGCTCGTCACGTACGAGCTCTCGTAGCTCGGCGAGCAGCGTCGCGGCCTCGACCTCTCCCTTGGCCACGACGTAGGCGGTGACCCGCTCCCCCCAGTCGGGGTCGGGCCGCCCGCCGACGGCGGCTGCCTTGACCGAGGGGTGGCGCTCGAGGAGGGGCTCGACCATGGCGGGCCAGACGTTCTCGCCTCCGGTGATGATCATCTCCCCGATGCGGCCCCGCACCACCAGGCAGCCCTCTGGACCGATCGAGCCGCCGTCTCCTGTCGGGAACCAGCCGTCTTTCGTCTTCGGGTCGGAGCCGTCCCGGTAGCAGCGAAAGAGCATCGGCCCGCGCAGGTGGATCTGGTTGTCGGCTGGATCGACGCGAACTTCGACGCCCTCGAGCGGCTCGCCGTCGTAGACGACGCCGCTGCCGGTCTCGGTGAGGCCGTAAGTGGTGACGACGTTCGAGGAAAGAGCGCTCGGAGGGGCCTGGCCCCCGAGGACGATCCGTCGGAAGCCCGCCACCATCTCAGGGTCGAGCCGGCGGAGGGCGGTCGGGACGAGCGAGGTGAGCGTGGCGCCCCGGGCAATGGCTCGCCGGGCGCCCTCGGGGCTGAAGCCGGCCTCGACGTCGACGGGGACATCTGTCGCCAAAGCCCGCAGCAGCACCGAGAGGCCGCCGATGTGAGCGAGCGGCAGGCAGGCCCACCAGCGGTCGGCGGAAGGATCGACGCCGAGCCGCCGGCTCGTGGCTCGAGCCGAGGCGGCGATCGCATCTCTGGTCAAAACGACGCCCTTCGGCTCTCCCGTGGTGCCGCTCGTCGCCATCACGAGCCCGTCGCCCTCCTCGACCGGGAGCGCCCCGTCGAGCCGCCGCCGCTCTCCCGACTCGTCGACCAGCACCGCCGGGCGCATCGCCTCGAGGAGCCTCGCCCGGGCCGGCTCCGAGAGCCTCAGGTCGACCGGCAGCACGGCGTCGCCCTCGTAAAAGGCGCGGCGCAGCTCCGTGACGAACTGCGAGCCGCCAGGGATGGCCAGGGCGACGAGCTCTCTCATGTCGAGCCTGGACAGTACGGAGCCGGCGGCCGCTCTCGTGCAGCTCGACGAGGAGCCATGAGCCCCGGCCCGTGGCCCCACCCGGCCGATTGGACCTGCACCTCGGGCTTCCCATTAGCCTTTGGCCATGCTCGTCGATTGGAAGCAAACCCGCGACTACCAGGACATTCGTTACGAGACGGGCGAGGGGATCGCCAAGATAACGATCTGTCGCCCGGAGGTTCGCAACGCCTTTCGCCCCCAGACGCTCTTCGAGCTCTCGGAGGCCTTCGAGCTGGCCCGAGACGACTCCTCGATCGGCAGCATCATCCTCACGGGGGAGGGACCCCTCGCCTTCTGCTCAGGCGGTGACCAGCGCATCCGGGGAGACGACGGCTACATCGGCGATGACGAGGTCGCGCAACGGGGGATCGGCCGGCTGAACGTCTTGGACCTGCAGGTGCAGATCCGCCGGCTCCCCAAGCCGGTCGTGGCGATGGTGGCCGGCTACGCCATCGGCGGCGGCCACGTCCTCCACCTCGTCTGCGACCTCACGATCGCGGCCGACAACGCCCGCTTCGGCCAGACGGGCCCGATAGTCGGCTCTTTCGACGGCGGCTATGGCGCCTCGCTGCTCGCTCGCACCATCGGGCTCAAGCGGGCCAAGGAGATCTGGTTCCTCTGCCGCCAGTACGACGCCGCCCAGGCCCTCGACTGGGGGCTCGTGAATGCCGTGGTGCCACTCGACCGTCTCGAGGAGGAGACGATCGAGTGGTGCCGGCGGATGAACGAGCTGTCGCCGATCGCTCTTCGGATGCTGAAGGGCGGCTTCAACGCCGCCGACGACGGTCTGGCCGGCATCCAGCAGCTGGCCGGCGATGCGACGATGCTCTTCTACATGACCGAAGAGGGCCAAGAGGGTCGCAACGCCTACCAGCAAAAGCGCCGGCCCGACTTCTCGAAGTTTCCCCGGCGTCCTTGAGCGCTCCCGCTATCAGCGCCGGTCCACGCCTCCCGGAATGGGTGGCTGGCGCCCGCCCCCGCACCTTGTTCGTCGCGGTCGTCCCGGTCATAGTGGGGACAGGAGTCGCGGCGGCCGGAACGGGCGCCATCTGGTGGCGGAGCCTGCTCGCTCTCGTCGTCGCGCTCGCAATCCAGGTTGGCACCAACTACGCCAACGACTACTCAGACGGGCTCCGGGGGACCGACGCGGTAAGGGTCGGACCCCTCCGCCTGGTGGCGAGCGGCACCGCCTCTCCGCAGGCTGTTCGCCGGGCGGCTCTCGCCAGCTTCGGGGTGGCCGGGGTAGCCGGCCTCGTGCTGGCGCTCGTCACCTCGCCCTACCTGATCCTCGTCGGCGCTCTTTGCCTGGCCGCCGGCTGGCTCTACACGGGCGGGCCGAAGCCGTACGGCTATCTCGGTCTCGGAGAGCTGTTCGTCTTCGTCTTCTTCGGCCTCGTGGCGGTGGTCGGGACGGCTTATGTGAGCCTCGGCAGGGTGACTGCGCTCTCGGTTGTCGCCTCTGTGCCGGTCGGGCTCTTGGCGGTGGCGCTCCTCGTGGTCAACAACCTTCGCGACATCCACAACGACGAGGCATCTGGCAAGCGAACCCTGGCCGTCCGGCTCGGGGAGGCTCGCACCCGCCTTCTCTACGAGGGCTGCCTGCTGGCGGTCTTCGCTGGCGTGGCCGGCGTGGTCACCTACCGGCCGGCGGGCGCCATCGCCTTCGCGGCCCTGCCGGTGGCGGCGGCCCCCTTCGAGAAGGTGAGGAGGGGGGCGGTCGGGCGCGACCTGATCGACGCTCTGGCACTCACGACCCGTCTCGGGCTCGTGGTCGGCATCCTGCTCGCCTTTGGGATCGCCCTTTGAGAAGACCGGCTCAGCCAGCCGGTCTCTCGCCGGCGACGAAGGCCGCTACCAGCCGGGCGAAGGCCTCCGGCTGCTCGAATGGGACGGCGTGACCGGCGCCCGGGACGAGACAGAAGATGGCGTTCGGCCCGATGGCGGCCGCCATCCGCTGACCGCTGTCGGCGAAGCGGGCGTCTTCGGAGCCGGCCACCACGAGCACAGGCATCTCGAGAGCTCCGAGCTGCTCCCAGAGCGGGAGCTGGGTGCCGGTGCCGTGGTGGCGAAGCGAGGCGGCCAGTCCGGCCGCGGTGTTCCTCAGCCTGGCCGGCCGGTTGGCTGCTTCCTCGCCGAGATGGGCGAAAAGGGGCCCAGAGAGCCATTCGTCGATGAAAGCCGGGAGGGCCTCGTCGCCTCCCCTTTCGATCCGGTTGGCGAGGGCCTCGTCGCTCTTCGCCCTCGCGTCACGGCTCTCGGGGTCGTCGATGCCCGCTGTCGCCGAGACCAGGACGAGCCGCTCGACGGCATCGGGATGCCCGAGCGCCAGGTGGAGACAGATCCTCCCGCCGAGTGAGTATCCGACGTAGGTAGCTGGGCCACAGCTGGCCGCAAGGGCACGAGCAGCCTCGGAGAGGCCACCGGACGGCAGCGCCGAGTCGCCATGACCGGGAAGGTCGGGAAGGATTACCTCGTGCGAGCTCTCGAGGCGCCGGGCGACCGGTTCGAACGATGCCCCCGTCTGGGTGAAGCCGTGCACGAGGACGAGGCGGGCTCCTTGGCCCCTGCTGTAAAGGTGGAGCCGTTCTCCATCGGCCGGTGTGGGCACGAGGTAAGAAGCTAACGATGTCGCTCCAGGCAACCTTCTGTGCGACGTTGGTCGACGAGTGGGCGAGGGCTGGTGTCACCCA
>JAJZLV010000129.1 GCA_021803215.1 Actinomycetes bacterium
GGGTGGCGGCCGCAGCGGGGGCACAGGCGGCGCCTTCGGGGGCGCCGGCGGCCGGGGCGCCCCGGGCGGTGCCGGTGCCGGGGTCCGAGGTGGCCCCGGTGCTCGAGGCCGCCCGCCGCAGCGGCGGGCCCGGCGTCGCCGGCGGAACATGGAGGAGCTGGAGCCGATCCAGGTGACGGCCTACGTTCCCTCGAGCGCCCCTGTTCCCGAGAGCGAGGTCATCGTCGAGCGGGGCTCGACCCCCCAGCAGCTAGGGCCGAAGCTGAACCGCTCGGCCGGAGATGTCGTGCGCTTCCTCCTGCTGCAAGGAGAGATGGTGACGGCCACCCAGGCCCTCACAGACGACATGATCGAGCTCTTCGCGGCCGAGATCGGCGCCAGGGTGCGTCTCGTCGACCCGGGAGAGGAGCAGGAGGCCGCCCTGCGCGCCCGCTACTTCGGCGAGGCCGGGGGCGACAAGGACGAGGACGAGGGCTCGCTCCGACCCCGGCCGCCGGTCATCACCGTGATGGGACATGTCGACCACGGCAAGACCCAGCTGCTCGACCGGATCCGCTCGGCCAACGTCGTGGCCGGCGAGGCCGGTGGCATCACCCAGCACATCGGCGCCTACCAGACCGAGTGGGAGGGCCACCTCCTCACCTTCATCGACACGCCCGGCCACGAGGCCTTCACGGCCATGCGGGCCCGCGGCGCCAGCATCACCGACATCGTCATCCTGGTGGTGGCGGCCGACGACGGCGTGATGCCCCAGACGGTCGAGGCGATCAACCACGCCCGGGCGGCCGGGGCCCCGATCGTCGTCGCCCTCAACAAGATCGACCGCGACGATGCCGATCCGAACCGGGTCATGCAGCAGCTCTCCGAGCACGGCCTTGTGCCGGAGGAGTGGGGCGGCGACACAATCACGGTCCAGATCTCGGCTCTGCAGGGGCTCGGCATCGAGGACCTGCTCGAGCAGATCGTGGTCCTCGCCGAGGTGCTCGAGCTCCGGGCCAACCCGGAGGCGGATGCGCGGGGCGTCGTGCTCGAGGCGAACCTCGACGTCGGCCGGGGACCGGTGGCGACGGTCATCGTGCAGCACGGCACCTTGCGGGTAGGCGACCCGATCGTCGCCGGGCCCTCCTGGGGTCGCGTGAAGGCCATGATCAACGATCGGGGAGACCAGGTGAAAGAGGCCGCCCCCTCGACGCCGGTGCAGGTGCTCGGGCTCTCCGAGCCACCCATCGCAGGTGACGAGCTACGGGTGACCGACGATCTCTCGATCGCCCGCAACGTGGGTGAGGCCCGCGAGCAGCGGCTGCGCTACGCCTCCTTCGCCCAGTCGCAGGCCGCCTCCTCCGGGGCGCCCGGCGCCCGGCTCGAGGACCTCTTCCAGCAGATCAGCCGGGGCGAGACCGCCTCTTTGAACATCGTGCTCAAGGCCGACGTGCAGGGCTCCCTCGAGGCCGTCACCGAGAGCCTGCGAAAGCTCGAGCGCGAGGAGGTGAAGATCGCCTTCGTCCACCGGGCGGTCGGCGGCATCTCCGAGAGTGATGTCGACCTGGCGGCCGCCTCCGGCGCCACCATCATCGGCTTCAACGTCCGCCCCGACCGCCGGGCCCGCGAGCTGGCCGACCAGCGCAGCGTGGAGATCCGCACCTACGAGATCATCTACAAGCTGATCGAGGACATCCAGGCCGCCATGGTGGGCATGCTGGCGCCCGAGTTCGAGGAGATCGTCACGGGCGACGCCGAGGTCCGCGAGGTCTTCCGGGTCCCCCGTGTCGGGGCGATCGCCGGGTGCTACGTGCAAAACGGCGTCATCACCCGGGGCTCGAAGGTGCGCTTCCTCCGAGACGGCGCCGTCATCTGGAAAGGCGCCGTCTCCTCGCTGCGTCGCTTCAAAGACGACGTCCGTGAAGTGCAGGCCGGCTTCGAGTGCGGGATCGGCCTGACGGACTTCCAGGACCTCCACCAGGGCGACGTCATCGAGACCTACGAGGAGCGCGAGATCCCGAGGACCTGATGGCCGGCCGCTACGACCGGCGATCAGGCGGCGGCGCCCATCGCCCGACCCATCCCTATCCCCGCACCGCCCGGGTGAACGCCCTGCTGCTCGAGATAGTCGCCACCGAGATCGAGAGGCTGAGCGACGACGACCCTCGCCTCTCCATGGTGACGGTGACCGCCGTCGAGGTGGAGCCCGACCTTCGCCATGCGACGGTGCTGCTCGACTCGGTGGAGGAAGGGGTCTCGGCCGCTCTCGAGGCGCACCGGGTCGCCATCCAGGCCGCGATCGGCCGGGGCGGCCGCATGAAGCGGACCCCGACCCTCACCTTCGAGCCGGACCCGGCCGTGGCGGCCGGCCGGCGGGTGGAAGAGGTGCTCCGGCGGATCCACCGTGGCGAGTCCTGACGGCTACCTGGTAGTCGACAAGCCGGCCGGCTGGACCTCCCACGACGTGGTGGCCCGCTGCCGCCGGCTCTTGCAGAGCCGCCGGGTCGGCCATGCGGGCACCCTCGACCCGGACGCCACCGGCGTCCTCGTGATCGGCGTCGGGCGGGCGACCCGGCTCCTTCGCTACGCCTCGGCGCTCGGCAAGTGCTACCTCGGCGAGGTGGCTCTCGGGGTCGCGACGACCACCCTCGACGCCTCGGGGGAGGTGACCGGACGGGTCGAGATGGGAGCTGTCGGCTTGCAGGAGGTGCGTCAGGCAGCTCTCAGCCTCACCGGCCGCATAGAGCAGGTCCCTCCGATGGTCTCGGCCGTGAAGGTCGGCGGGCGCCGCCTCCACGAGCTGGCGAGAAGAGGAGCCGAGGTCGAGCGGGCCGCCCGCCCGGTCGAGATCAGGCGGCTCGATGTCTACGAGACGGGCGAGCCGGGCGTCTTCGGGATCTTCGTCGACTGCTCCTCGGGCACCTACATCCGGGTGCTGGCGGCCGACCTCGGTGAACGCCTCGGCGGCCTCGCCCACCTCCGGGCGCTCCGGCGCCTCTCGGTCGGCTCGTTCAGCGACGCCGAGGCGATCCCGCTCGAGGCGGTCTCGCCCGACGGGGTGCGCCCCCCGGGCGGCCTGGTGCGCGACCTGCAGTCGGCCGTCCTCTCTCGCGAGCTGGTGCTGGCGGTCGGGCAGGGAAAGTCGATCGAGCGCAACCCGCTCGGCCTCACCGGCGAGGGGCCGTGGGCCCTTTTCGACGAGGCAGGCGAGCTCGTGGCCGTCGCCGGGCCCCGAGGCCACGACCGGCTTCAGCCGGTCGTCGTGCTGCGGTCCGCCTCGTGAGCGCGCCGGTAGCCTCCGGGCCCGTGAGAGCCGAGCCGGGCAGCGTCGTCACGATCGGCGTCTACGACGGGCTCCACCGCGGCCACATGCAGGTGATCGGACTGGTCACCCGCTTGGCACGCCAGCAGGGGCTGAGAAGCGTCGTCGTCACCTTCGACCGCCACCCGGCCTCGGTGGTCCGGCCCGAGAGCGCCCCGCTCCAGCTGACCGATCTCCCGCAGCGGATAGAGCTCCTCTACAAGGCGGGCATCGACGACGTGCGCCTCATCGAGTTCACCCCCGAGCGGGCTGCCGAGTCGGCCGAGGAGTTCGTCGACGAGGTGCTGGTGGGCGAGCTCTCGGCCCGCCACGTCGTCGTGGGAAGCGACTTCCACTTCGGGCGGGGAAGGGGCGGGGACGTCTCTCTCCTCGAGAAGATGGGCGCCACCCGGGGCTTCGTCGTCGAGCCCTTCTCCCTCGTCGCCGACGAGAGCGGCCAGATCGTCTCCTCGACCCGGATTCGCCGGGCGATATCGGCCGGCGACCTGCCCGAGGCGTCGAGGCTCCTCGGGCGCCCCTATGAGGTGAGGGGCCTGGTCGTCGGCGCAGCCTCCGCGTTCGCCGGGGCGGGCGAGGGGTCCTTCGGGGCCGAGGTGGCGGTTCCGAGGGAGATCCTCCTCCCGCCGCCCGGCGGCTACAGGGCCCAGGTCGGCCTCGTCGGGGCAGCCGGCGTGCCTCTGATGGACTGCCACGTCGTGGTGCCGCCCTTGGCGGGGAGCCTCGCCGTCCTCGGCCTCCCCGCCGAGCCAGCGCCCGCCACCCCTTTGCGGGTCCTTTTCGAGAAGGAGACCGGGCCGGGCGAGCTCTGAGGCCTCGAAGAGCTGCCTTCTTGAGAGAAGTCCTGGCCACGGCCGGTAGGATTGGGGCATGGCCACCTATGAGATCCGCCTGTTCGGTGACCCCATGCTGCGCCAGCGTGCCCACGAGGTGACAGAGATCGACGGGCGGCTTGCCCACCTGGCGAGCGACATGGTGGAGACGATGCACGCCGCCCCGGGCGCCGGCCTGGCGGCCACCCAGGTGGGCGTCGACAAGCGCCTTTTCGTCTACGACGAGGGAGAGGGCGGCGGCCCCCGGGCCATCGTGAACCCCGTCATCGCAGAGAGCCGGGGGGAGTGGACCTTCGAGGAGGGGTGCCTCTCCGTCCCGGGCCTGCACTGGACGATCGTGCGGCCGAAGGAGGTCCACCTGGTCGGCTACGACATCGATGGGAACGAGCTCTCGATCGAGGCCGACGAGTACCTGGCGCGCATCTTCCAGCACGAGCTCGACCACCTGGACGGCATCTTGCTCCTCGAGCGCCTCGACAAGCAGACCCGGAAAGAGGCCATGCGCACGCTCCGCTCCCGCGGGCTCGCCAGCCGCGGAGCACCCGGCGAGAGCACCGGCCTCTGAGCGGGCGGGAGCGGGCGTGAGCTCGCTCGCATTTCTCGGGAGCCCAGCCGTCTCGGCCCGCTGCCTACGCGCCCTGGTGGCGGCCGGGCACGAGGTGACCTGGGTGGTCACCGGCCGGGACAAGCGCCGCGGCCGGGGAGGCGGCCTCTCGCCGACGCCGGTGAAGCAGGCCGCTCTCGAGCTCGGCCTGCCGGTGAGCGATCGGATCGAGGACGCCCTCTCCTCGGGCGCCGAGCTCGGCGTCGTGGTCGCCTTCGGGCGGATCATCAAGCCGGCCTTCCTCGCCGAGCTCCCGATGGTGAACCTCCACTTCTCCCTCCTGCCGCGCTGGCGGGGGGCGGCCCCGGTGGAGCGGGCCATCCTCGCTGGCGACCAGGAGACGGGCGTCTGCCTGATGGCCGTCGAGGCCGGGCTCGACGAGGGCGGGATATACGCCCGGCGGAGCACCCCGATAGGCAGCGAGGAGACGGCCGCCGAGCTCACCGAACGGCTCGGCCAGATCGGAGCCGAGCTCCTCGTCGCTCAGCTGGCTGCCGGGCCGGCCGGCCTCGGCGTGCCCGTCGCCCAGGAGGGAGAGGTCACCTACGCCGCCAAGATCGACCCGGCGGAGCTCCGGCTCGACTTCGCCCGGCCCGCAGAAGAGCTCCTGCGCCTGGTCCGGGTGGGGCGCGCCTTCACGACCTGGCGGGGCGAGCGCCTCATCGTCCACCGGGCCCGCCTCGAGCCGGGAGAGACCGGGCTCCGGCCCGGCACCCTCGAGAAGGGCCGCGTCGCCACCGCCGACTCCTGGTTCGTGCCGCTCGAGGTGCAGCCGCAGGGGAAGCGTCCCCAGAGCTTCGCCGACTTCCTCCGCGGGGCCCGCCCCGTCCGGGGCGAGCGCTTCGGCGCCTAGAGGGCGGCGGCGGTACCGTGGCGTGATGGTGAGCCGGCGCGCGACGATCCCCGAGCTTCCCTTCCTCGCCCCCTGCTCTGTCCGGGTGGCGCCCTCCATATTGGCGGCCGACTTCGGCCGGCTGGCCGACGAGATAGCCAAGATCGCCCCTTTCACCGACTGGCTGCACCTCGACGTCATGGATGGCCATTTCGTGCCGAACATCTCCCTCGGCGTGCCGGTGGTGGCCTCGATCCGGCGCCACTGCTCTCTCTGGCTCGACTGCCACCTGATGATCTCTGAGCCCGGCCGCTACCTGGAGGCCTTCGCCGAGGCGGGAGCCGACGGCTGCTCGGTCCATCTCGAGGTCGGCGCGACGCCGGAGCACTGCGAGAAGATGCGGAGCCTCGGGCTCAAGGTCGGCTTGGCCGTGAACCCCGAGACGCCGATCGAGAGGGCCTTCTGCTTCCTCGAGTCGGTCGACTACCTCGTCGTCATGTCGGTCCACCCGGGCTTTGGGGGGCAGGCCTTCATCGAAGAGGCGCTCGGGAAGATCGAACGGGCCCGCCAGGAGATCGACCGGCTCGGCCTCGAGGTGACGGTCCAGGTGGACGGCGGCATCGACGAGGAGACGGCGAGAGGCTGTGCGATCGCCGGCGCCCGTTGCTTCGTCGCCGGGACGTCGGTCTTCGGTGCGCCAGACCCGGGCCGGGCCGCCGGACAGATAGCGGCGGTCGCCGCGAGGGCCGCAGCGGGGGGAGGCAGGTGAACCTGCGAGCAGAGGGCGCCCGGCCGGCCGCCAAGGTGATCACGGTCTCGGACGGGGTGGCCGGGGGAACCCGCGAGGACAAGAGCGGGCGGGCCCTGGTCGAGCTCCTCGAGAGCCACGGCTTCGAGGTGGTCGATAGGCGCGTCATCCCCGACGGAGCGGGGGAAGTGGCGGCGGCCCTCGAGGTGGCGAGCGTCGGCTTCGCCGGTCTCGTCGTCACGACGGGCGGCACCGGGTTCGGCCCGCGTGACGAGACGCCCGAGGGTACGAAGATGGTGCTCGAGAAGGAGGCGCCTGGCCTCGCCGAGGCGATGCGGCTCGTGAACCCGCTCGGGAGGCTCTCGCGGGCGGTGGCCGGCAGCCGGGGAGAGACCCTCATCTGCAACGTGCCGGGCTCAGAGAAGGGCGCCGTCGAGTCTCTGGAGGCGGTCATCGACGTCCTGGCTCACGCCATAGACCTGCTCGGGGGGGGAAGGCCCCACTGAGCGCTCGTGACGAGGAGCTCATGGCCCGGGCTCTCGCTCTCTCCGGCGCCGCCCGGCGGCGCGCCTCTCCCAACCCCTGGGTCGGCTGCGTCGTCGTCTCGCCGAGCGGCGAGGTGGTGGGCGAGGGGGCGACGGAACGGCCGGGCGGCCGCCACGCCGAGGTGGTCGCCCTCGACCTCGCCGGCGACTCGGCCCGGGGTGGGGCGGTCTATGTGACCCTCGAGCCCTGTGCCCACGAGGGACGCACCCCTGCTTGCACCGAGCGGCTCAAAAAGGCCGGTGTGGCAAAGGTGGTGGCCGCCCTGGTCGACCCTGACCCGAACGTCTCCGGCAGGGGGCTGGCCGAGCTCGAGCGGGCCGGCATCGAGGTGGGCACCGGGCTGTTGGCGAGCGAGGTCGAAGAGAGCCTCGCCCCCTATCTCACCCACAGGAGAAGCGGCCGGCCTCTCGTGGTGCTGAAGCTGGCCCTCACCCTCGACGGCCGGCTGGCGGCGCCCGACGGCTCGAGCAGGTGGATCACCGGCCCAGAGGCCCGCCAGGAGGTCCAGCAGCTGAGGGCGGACTCGGACGCCGTCCTCGTCGGGGCGGGGACCGCCCGGGCAGACGACCCCGAGCTGACGGCCCGGCCGGGGGGGGTGCCGGCGGAGCGCCAGCCCTTGCGGGTGGTGCTCGGACGGGCGCCGAAGGCGGCCCGCTTGCGGCCCGCCCTTGAGATGACCGGAGACCTGCGCGGGGTCCTCGACGAGCTCGGTCGCCGGGGCGTGCTCCAGCTCCTCGTCGAGGGCGGGGCGCAGGTGGCCGGGGAGTTCCATCGGGCCGGCCTCGTCGACCGCTACGTGCTCTTCCTCGCCCCGGCCCTAATGGGCGGCGAGGACGGGAGGCCGGCTTTCGCCGGAGCCGGGGCGAGGAGCATCTCCGAGGCCTGGCGGGGCGAGATCGTCTCGCTGCGCCGACTGGGCGGAGACCTCCGGCTCGACCTCGTCGCCCGCCGCCCCGAGTCCACCGGGCGGGCCTGCCACTACTGACCCTCCAGTAGGATTGGGCGAAAGGAGGCCGCAAGTGGCTTTGTCGAGCGTGGAGGACGCCATCGCGGCGATAGGCCGGGGCGAGATGGTGGTCGTCGTCGACGACGAGGACCGCGAGAACGAGGGCGACCTCGTCATGGCGGCCGAGTTCGCCACCCCCGAGGCGATCGCCTTCTTCCTCAAGCACACCTCGGGCGTCATCTGCGTCCCGCTCACTCCCGAGCGGGTCGACGAGCTCGAGCTTCCCCTCATGGTGAGCCAGAACACCGAGTCGCAGCGGACCGCCTTCACGGTCTCGGTCGACTTCCGGCCCGCCACGACGACTGGCATCTCGGCCCGCGACCGCTCGGCCACCATAAAGGCGCTGATCGACCCGGCCACCAAGCCCGCCCAGCTTGCCCGGCCGGGGCACATCTTCCCGCTTCGCTACCGGACCGGCGGTGTGCTGAAGAGGGCCGGCCACACCGAGGCGACCGTCGACCTCGCCCGCATGGCCGGCTGCCAGCCGGCCGGCGTCCTCTGCGAGATCGTGACCGCCGACAAGCAGGCGATGGCCCGGCTGCCCGAGCTCGAGGCCTTCGCGGCCGACCACGGTCTCGAGATCGTCACCATCGCGGACATCGTCCGCCACCGCCGCCAGCGGGAGAAGCTCGTCGAGCGGGTCTCATCGGCTCGCATCCCGACCAAGCACGGCGATTTCACCGGCTACGCCTTCCAGTCGCTCCTCGACGGCGAGCAGCACTTCGCCCTCGTGAAGGGAGAGGTCGCCGGGGCGAAGGACGTCCTCGTGCGGGTGCACTCCGAGTGCCTCACAGGAGACGCCTTCGGCTCGCTCCGCTGCGACTGCGGGTTGCAGCTCGAGTCGGCCATCGAGATGATCGCCGCGGAGGGAAGGGGAGTCGTCGTCTACCTGCGGGGCCACGAAGGCCGCGGGATCGGCCTCGGCCACAAGCTCGCCGCCTACACCTTGCAGGAGCAGGGTCTCGACACCGTGGACGCCAACGTCGAGCTCGGCCTGCCGGTGGACAGTCGCGAGTACGGCATCGGCGCCCAGATCCTCGTCGACCTCGGCATCACGACGATGCGCATCCTCACCAACAACCCGGCCAAGCGGGGCGGCCTCGCCGGCTTCGGCCTCGAGATCGTCGGGCGCGTGCCCCTCCAGCCGGTCGAGAACCCCGAGAACCGGGCCTATCTGCGGACCAAGGCGGAGAAGATGGGGCATCTGCTCGACGGCTTGGGCCTGGACGACGGCACCGAGCTGGCAGGGGCCGAGGGCTGATGGAGGCAACCCACCGCCTTCCCGCCCCGAGCTCGAAAGAGGGCGAGCTCGTCGGCTCGCAGGACGGGGCAGGCCTTCGCATCGGGCTGTTGGTGGCCCGTTTCAACGAGGAGATCACCAAGCGGCTGCTGGAGGGTGCCTACGAGGCGCTCGAGCGGCTGAGGGTGAGAGAGGCCGACCGCAGGGTCGCCTGGGTGCCGGGCGCCTTCGAGCTGCCGCTGGCTGCGGGCGCCCTTGCGAGAAGCGGCCGGGTCGATGCCGTGGCCTGCCTCGGCTGCGTCATCCGAGGCGAGACCGCCCATGACCTCTACGTCGGGAGCGAGTGCGCCCGCGGGCTGCAGCAGGTGCAGCTCGAGACCGGCGTTCCGGTCGCCTTCGGGGTGCTCACGACGGGCAGCTTCGACCAGGCCCTCGAGCGCTCCGGCGGCAGCCACGGCAACAAGGGCTACGAGGCGGTCCTCACCGCGGTCGAGATGGCGAACCTGCTGCGGGAGCTCTAGGTGCTGAAGCTGGTCCTGCCGAAGGGCTCCCTCGAGCGGGCCACGCTCGAGCTGTTCGAGGCGGCCGATCTGTCTGTCCGCCGCTCCTCGGAGGTCGACTACTCGGCCAGCATCGACGACCCCCGCATCTTCGAGGTCCGGATCCTGCGCCCGCAGGAGATCCCCCTCTATGTCGAAGAGGGCCTCTTCGACATCGGGATAACGGGACGGGACTGGATCGAGGAGACCGGGGCCGACGTCGTCTCGCTCGGGGTGCTGCGCTACTCCAAGCAGACGAGCAACCCGATACGGATCGTGCTGGCGGTCGAGGGCTCCTCGGGCCTCGAGAAGGTGGCCGACCTGCCGGCGGGCTGCCGGGTGGCGACCGAGTACCCGCGCCTCACCGAGCGGTTCCTCACCGAGCGGAGCATCTCGGCCGAGATCCGCTACTCCCACGGCGCCACCGAGGCCAAGGTGCCCGAGATCGCCGACGCGGTCGTCGAGATCACCGAGACCGGCCGGGCGCTGCGAGCCGCCGGGCTCAAGGTGATCGAGACCCTCCTCGTCTCCCACACCGAGCTCATCTGCAACCGGGAGGCGGCCGAGGAGCCCGAGAAGGCCCACGCCATGAGCCAGCTGCTCGTGCTGTTGCAGGGGGCTCTCGAGGCGCGGGGAAAGGTGCTCGTGAAGCTGAACGTCGCGACAGAGGACCTGGACGGGGTGATCGGGCTGCTTCCCTCCATGAAGTCGCCGACCGTCTCGAAGCTCTTCGGCGAGGACGGCTTCGCGGTCGAGACCGTCGTCCCGAAGGCCGACATCAACATCCTCATCCCGGCGCTGAAGGACAGGGGGGCGAGCGACATCCTCGAGATCGACCTCTCGAAGATCGTCCATTGAGCCAGGAGCTCTTGCTCGGCTCGGTCGCATACTACGAGCCCGAGCGCGGGCTCGGCGTCGTCTTGTCGAACGAGGGCGCCGAGCATCTCTTCCACTGCACCGCCATCAGCGACGGCTCTCGCCAGATAGAGGTCGGGCGGGCCGTCTGCTTCCGGCTCGTTCCCGCCCACGGCGGGCGCTACGAGGCGGCGGCGCTCACCAAGCTCGCCTGAGCTCGTCCCGGCCGGCTACTGGCCGGCTTCCGGCGGTGAGGTGCCCTTGCCGTCCGCCTCCGGTCCGCCCATCGTCTCTTGCAGCTTCACCCAAGCGAGACGGAGCTGGGTGAGGCCGTCTTTGAGGGAGGACTCGTGCTCTCCGAGGCGGGGACCGAGCCCTTCGACCACGAGCCCCAGGGCGTCGATGGCGCCGCGGGCCGAGTCGAGGTTGGGCGGCTGCTGGGAGAGGTGGAGGGCCGCCAGCTCGAAAAGCCCGTAGCAGTGGTTGGCGATGACGTCCTCGACCGGAGCCGCCAGCAGCTGGGCGGCGATCTGGCGCATCTCCTCCTCGGACTCATCGGGCACCTGCCCGGGCGGTGGGCTCGGAGCGGCCGGAGCTTTCGGGGCGCCCTGCTCCCGCGGTATCTCGTGCTCCCCGCCAGGGGTCCAAAGGCTGCTCATCGCCAGTCACCATAGAGCGCCGGAGGCGCCCGCCCACCGCCGCCCGCCGGCCGGGGGAGCCTTGACGGCGCCTCTGGCGGGGACTAGGACGAAATAAGTCGTAAACGGGTGTTCATTCACCTCTCTAAGAGGGGCCTGAGAGAGAGGACTCGAGAGTGGCTGTGATCGAACCGGCCGTGGCCGCCCCGGCGGAGGGCCGCGGCCCATTGGCAAGAGCGCTCTGGTACCGACAGCTCGAGCGCTATCCGGACACGGGACCTCGCGTCGGCTATCTCGCCATCGTGGTCGTCGCCACGGTCATCCTCTACTACCAGCTCTACGTGGCCGGCGCCGTGGCGCCCCAGATCCTCGCGCACTACGGGATGTCCTTTCGCTTCTACGTGAACATCACCGTGGTGGCGAACGCCATCGGCGCCTTCACCTCGGTCATGGCCGGCCTGGCGGACCGGTGGGGCCGGGCGAACATGGTCGCCTACGGGCTCGGCATCACCGGGCTTCTCATCCTCTTCGGCATCCCGAACGCCCCGAACTCCTGGAGCTTCGCCGTCATAGTCGTGGCGGTCGGCTTCGTCGAGGGCATCATCCTCGTCGCGACCCCGGCCCTCGTGCGGGACTTCTCGCCCCAGCTCGGGCGGGCCTCAGCCATGGGTTTTTGGACCCTCGGGCCGGTCGTCGGGAGCCTCGTCGTCGCCGAGGTGGCGAGCCACACCCTGAGCCATCTCGTCGCCTGGCAGGACCAGTTCATCATCTGCGGGATAGTCGGGCTGGTCGTCTTCGTCATCGCGCTCTTCGGACTTCGCGAGCTCTCGCCGCGCCTGCGGGACCAGCTGATGGTGAGCATCAGGGACCGGACCCTCATCGAGGCGAAGGCGAAGGGGGTCGACATCGTCGAGAGCCTGAAGCGGCCCTGGCGCCAGGTGCTCCGCTTCGACATCATCGCCTCGGCCTTCGCCATCGCGGTCTTCCTGATCATCTACTACACGGCGGTCGGCTTCAACGTCATCTACTTCGAGACGATCTTCGGCTTTTCTGCCTCGCAGGCGAACGCCCTCGGCAACTGGCTCTGGGGCTTCGACGCCCTCGGGCTCATCGCCGTCGGGATCGTCTCGGACTTCTTGAAGGTGAGAAAGCCGCTCATGGTGCTCGGAGCCCTCGGCTCGATCGCCATGACGATCGTCTATTTGCGCCAGGCGACCGATCCCCACACGACCTACTACACGGTCGCGCTGATCTTCAGCCTCCTCGCGGTCTTCCTCGCCATCGCTTATGCCCCCTGGATGGCCAGCTTCACCGAGACGGTCGAGCGGCGCAGCCCGGCCCTCACCGCCCACGGCCTGGCGGTCTGGGGATGGATACTGCGAGCCGTCGTCGCCGTCTCGATCTTCGTGCTCCCCTACGTCGTCTCCTCGGTGACCCCGCTCGTCGAGCACGGGGCTCTCGGGGTGAAGGCGCAGAAGATCTTGAAGACGGACCCGAACGTGGCCGTCGTGCTCGCCCATCCGGCTCTGTTCGCCAAGCTCGCGAAGTACCCACCGGCCAAGATCCCGCCGCCGCTTCTCGCCCAGGCGATCCACACCGTCGGCCTGAAGCGCCTCATCACCATCAGCAAGGACACCAAGCTGAAGGGCGAGGTCGCCTTCTTCCAGAAGAACGCCACCGCCCTCAAGTCGGTGAGCGCCGCCAGCAAGTCGGCCCCCGGCCAGTGGCAGAACTGGTACTGGGTCTGCGTGGCCGGCGAGGCTGCCTTCCTGCCTCTCATCTTGCTGATGGCAGGCCGCTGGAGCCCGCGGAAGGCGAGACGCGATGCCCAGGAGCACGACCGCCTGGTGGAACAGGAGCTCGCCCGGCTGCGAGAGGGCGCCGCTCTTTGAGCCCGGGCTGGTCTCCCTCTCGGCTGGGCGGGCCGGGCGCTCTCGGCCGTGCTGGTACCGGGCGACTGCTAGCCTTTGCAGGACAACCGAGGAGAAGCGGACAGCGCCTGGAGCGCTCTCCCACCTGGCCACCACCGCGGTGAGTGCGCCAGGTCGCTGCGATCGTGAGGCCGTCGTCCACCTCTCCTGAGTTTGCTGCGAGCACGAGGCTCCGGCCGAGCGAGAGGAACGACAGCCGATCACGAACGCACCCTCCACCAACGAGCCGAGGATCAACGAGCGGATCCGGGCCCGGGACGTCCGCCTCGTAGACGCAGAAGGTCGCCAGCTCGGGATAAAGCCGCTTCCTGACGCCCTCTCGATCGCCCAGTCCCAGGACCTGGACCTCGTCGAGGTGGCTCCGCTCGCCAACCCGCCGGTCTGCCGCATCATGGACTACGGGAAGTTCAAGTTCGACGCCGCCCAAAAGGCCAAGGAGTCGAGGCGCAAGGCGAGCAACGTCGGAGTAAAGGAGATGAAGTACCGGCCGAAGATAGGCCAGGGTGACTTCGACACCAAGACCCGCCAGGTCGTGAAGTTCCTGCAGGACGGCCACAAGGTGAAGGTCACGGTGATGTTCCGGGGTCGGGAGGTCTACCACTCCGACCTCGGCAAGAGGATCCTCGACCGCATCGCGGAGCAGGTGGAGGGCATCGGTCGCATCGAGTCGGACGCCCGGCTCGACGGAAGGAACATGGTCATGGTCATCGCACCGGACCGGCGGGCCCGCCAGTCGGCGGCCGACCGGGCGAGCCAGGACGGCGACGGGCCGGCGGCCGCAGCGGGGCCGCCGGCGGCCGGGGCGACCGGGAGCCACGCGGCAGCCGAAGCGGCGCCGGAGCCGGCCGGAGAGGGACAAGGGGAGTAGGAATGCCAAAGACGAAGACAGACAGGGGAGCGGCCGCCCGCTTCAAGGTGACCGGCTCGGGCCGCTTGCGCCGCCGGCAGCAGAACCGCCGCCACATCCTCGAGAAGAAGAGCCCGGCGAGAAAGCGCCGGCTGGCGGGTGAGGTCGAAGTCTCCTCGGGCGACGCCAAGAAGGTCCGCCGGATGCTCGGAATCTGAGCCGGCAGCCAGGTTCTCTCGCCAGCCCACATCTCACAAATCTGACGTCCAAGAAAGGAGCCCCACATGGCCAGGGTCAAGCGCGCGGTTCACGGTAAGAAGCATCGCCGGGCCGTGCTCGAGCGCGCCCAGGGGTTCTACGGCAACAAGTCACGCAGCTACCGGGCGGCGAACGAGCAGGTCATGCACTCGCTCCAGTACGCCTACCGGGACCGGAGGGCCCGTAAGGGGGACTTCCGCCAGCTGTGGATCCAGCGCATCAACGCGGCCGCCCGCCTGAACGGCACCTCCTACAGCCGCCTCATCGCCGGCCTTCACCGCGAGGGGATCGAGGTCGACAGGAAGATCCTCGCCGACCTGGCGGTCCGTGACCCGCAGGCCTTCTCCGGCCTCGTGAAGGCAGCCGTCGGCGGGTCCGCCGCCTCTGCCAGCCCAAAGACGGCTACGAAGGCCGACTCCTGACCCGAGCGGTTCTCGGGGCGCGCCACCAGCGCGTCCAGCGCCTGCGCCGCCTGACCAGGCGGGCCAGCGCCCGGGCGAGCGAAGGCTCCTTCGTGGCCGAGGGCTTGAAGGTGGTGGCGGCCGCCCTCGAGTCGGGTGCCACAGTCGAGAGCCTCTACCTGGCACCCGAGGGTCGCGGCCAGCCGGCCGTCGCCGCTCTCGCCGAGGCGGCCCTCTCGGCCGGGGCGAGGGTCTTCGACCTTGGGCCCGGGATCATGGAGAAGGTGGCTGACACGGTCACGCCCCAGCCCGTCTGCGCGGTCGTCGAGATGCGCCACCGGCCGCTCGAGGAGGTTGTCTCGGCCGGCGGCGAGCAGGCCGAGCGCCTCATCGTCTGCTGTGTCGCGGTGCGGGACCCGGGCAATCTCGGGGCGATCTTGCGCTCGGCGGCAGCGGCCGGTGCTGACGGCCTCGTCTGCTGCGAGGGGACGGCCGACCCCTACAACCCGAAGACGGTGCGGGCGAGCGCCGGCTCCATCTTCGAGCTGCCCTTGAGCGTGCGGGAGCCGGCCGAGGCCGCCCTCGAGGCGCTTCGCCGGGCCGGCTTCAAGCGGATCGCCACGAGAGCGCGCGGCGGCGTCGACTACGCCCTGGCAGATCTCGACGGGGATGTCGCCCTCGTGCTCGGCAACGAGGCGAGCGGCCTTGCTCCCGAGCTGGCCGGAGGCTTCGAGGAGGAGGTGACGATCCCGATGGCGAGAAGGACCGAGTCGCTCAACGTCGCCATGACGGCCACCATCCTCTGCCACGAGGTGGCCCGCCGCCGCCGGCTTCGCTGATGGAACCGGCCAGCCCTTAGCATGGCGAGATGGTGGCTCCTGAAAACCGGCTCGGTCACCTCGTGAGGGAGGGCCGCAGCCACGGATCGAGAAGGGGGTGGGGAGGTTGGCTCGCAATAGAGCCCGCTCCTGAGAACCGATGCCGAAGGAGTCGGGGGTGAGCGGGGGAGCCGTCGCAAGCAGCGACGAGCTTCCTTTCACCCCGGCCGAGCTGGCCGAGATCGAAGCCGAGGCCCGCGCCGGCCTGGAGGCCGCCGCCGGTCTCGGGGCCCTGGCGGAGGCCGAGCGCCAGGCGCTCGGGAAGCGCTCGCGCTTCTCCCTGCTCTACCAGCAGCTCGGCCGGCTCTCGCCCGAGAGGCGAAAGGAAGCAGGCCAGCGGCTCCACCAGCTGCGACGCCGCTTGGAAGACCTCGTCGAGGAGCGCCGGCACCTCCTCTTGGAGGCCGAGCGCCTTGCCCGCCTGGAGGCCGACCGGCTCGACCTGACCGAGGTGCTCCCGGGCGAGCTGGCGGGACACCTCCATCTCGTGACCCTCGTCACCGAGCGGCTCGAGGACGTCTTCGTCGGTATGGGCTATGAGATCGCCGAGGGGCCCGAGCTCGAGACGGACTGGTACAACTTCCAGGCCCTCAACATCGGGGTCGACCACCCCGCCCGGGCCTCGACCGACACCTTCTTCGTCGATGTGGAGGGAGAGGACGGGGCCGACTACCTCTTGCGCACCCACACCTCGCCGGTCCAGGTCCACCTCTTGGAACGAGGTCGTCTCCCCATCTACGCCGTGGCGCCCGGGCTCGTCTACCGGCGCGACACTGCCGATGCCACCCATCTGCCCGGCTTCCACCAGATCGAGGGCCTGGCGGTCGACCACTGCATCACCATGGGGGACCTGGCGGGCACGATCGAGTCCTTCGTCCACGCCCTCTTCGGCTCGGAGGTCTCCACCCGTCTCAGGCCCGGCTACTTCCCTTTCACCGAGCCGTCGGCCGAGTTCGAGATCTCCTGTCAGATCTGTGGCGGGGAGGGCTGCCGGACCTGCTCGATGACGGGCTGGATAGAGCTCGGCGGCTGCGGCATGGTTCACCCGAACGTCCTTTTGGCGACCGGCGTCGACCCAGAGGAGTGGTCCGGCTTCGCCTTCGGCTTCGGCGTCGATCGCCTCGCGACCATGCGCCACGGCATCGCCGACCTCCGCTCGTTCGTCGAGAACGACATCCGATTCCTCAGCCAGTTCTGACCAAGCCTGAAAGGAGCGAGTGCCGATGAGGGCCATCCTCTCGTGGTTGCGCGAGCTGACGCCGCTGCCGGTCGAGCCGGGTGACCGGCAGGCCGCCGCCGAGCTCGCGAGCGAGCTCGACTCCCTCGGGCTCGTGGTCGAGAGGGTCGAGCAGGTCGGTCAGGGCCTGGACCAGGTGGTGCTCGCCCGGGTGCTCGAGATCTCGCCGATCTCGGGGGCCGACCGCATCCGCCGGGTGGTGGTCGACAGGGGAGGGGGCGAGAGCGTCGAGGTGGTCTGCGGCGCCTGGAACTTCGAAGAGGGAGATGTCGTCCCCCTCGCCCCGGTCGGGGCAGAGCTGCCGGGCGGCTTCAAGATCGGGCGGCGGACGATGCGGGGCCAGGTCTCCGACGGCATGCTCTGCTCGGCGCGAGAGCTGGCCCTCTCCGACGACCACGCGGGCATCCTCGTCCTGGCGCGGCCCGCCGGCGAGCTACCGCCCGGAGTCGAGCTCGGGAGGAGCCTCGCCGAGCACCTCGGCATCGGAAGGGACGTGGTCTTCGACCTCGACGTCGAGCCGAACCGGCCCGACTGCCTCTCCATGCTCGGCGTCGCCCGCGATCTCGCCGCCCGCTATGGGCTGCCCCTCTTCCCGCCCGAGCCGCGCCTCGAGGAGTCCGAGCCGTCCTCGGCCGAGCTGGCGAGCGTCGAGATCGAAGCCCCGGAGCTCTGCAGCCGCTTCATCGCCCGGGTGCTGACCGGGGCGCGGCCAGTCGCCTCCCCGCCCCTTTTGCAGCGCCGGCTCCACCTCGCCGGCATGCGACCGATCAACCTCCTCGTCGACGCCTCCAACTACGTCATGCTGGAGCTTGGCCAGCCGAACCACCCCTACGACCTGGACCGGCTAGGGGGAAGGGGCCTCCGGCTGCGGGCGGCCCACGCCGGAGAGAGCCTCGTCACCCTCGACGGCGAGACGCGCATCCTCGGGACCAGAGAGCCGAGGAGACGAGACGAGAGCAGCTCGCGCGAGGCCGTCATCTGCAACCTGAACGACCTCCCGGTCGGGATCGCCGGGGTCATGGGCGGCCACTCGAGCGAGATCGGGGAGGCCACCACCGCGGTGCTGCTCGAAGTCGCCCACTTCGACCAGGTGGCGGTCGGCCGCACGGCCCGCCGCCTCGGGCTGCGCACGGAGGCCTCGGTGCGCTTCGAGCGGGGCGTCGACCCGGCCGGCCTCGGGCGGGCGGCCGCCCGCTTCTGCGAGCTCGTCGTGAGCGGAGCCGAAGCGGCCGGGGTGGCCCCGCCGAAGGTGGCCCGCGGGATCGCCGAGGCTGCCGCCGCCTCCTTCGAGCCGACCCGCTTCCGGGTCCGTCCGGCCCGGGTCAACGCTCTCCTCGGCACCTCCTTGAGCGGCGCCGAGATGGCCTCTTTGCTCTCACCGGTCGGCTTCGAGGTGCGACCGGGCGGCGCGCAGGAGTCGCTCGAGGTGGTCGTGCCGTCGTTCCGCCCCGACGTGACCGGCGAGGTGGACATCGCGGAGGAGGTGGCTCGCACCTTCGGCTACCGCAAGATCGTCCCCACCGAGCGGCGCTCGCCGGCGGTCGGGGCCCTCGACGAGGTCCAGCTGCTGAGGCGCCGGATCAGGCGGGTGCTGGCCGGTGTCGGGGCGCACGAGGCCTGGACCAACTCGATCGTGAGCGAGCAAGAGCAGCTCCTGAGCGGTATCGGCGCCGATCTGGTCAGGCTGGCGAACCCGATGGTGGGAGACGAGAGCGTCATGCGGGCCGGCCTCCTACCGGGCCTCCTGAAAGCTCTCAGGTACAACTCGGGGCATCGCAACGGGGCGGTCAGGCTCTTCGAGATCGGAGAGGTCTTCGCCCTCTCTTCTGCCGCCGACGGCCGAGCCCGTCCCGACGAGCGCCAGCGGATCGCCGTCCTGCTGGCTCGCCGGGGCGACGGGGCCGAAGAGGCGGTGCGGGTCTGGCAGGTGCTGGCCGACTCGCTCGGCTTGGCCCGGGTCCGCCTCGTGCAGCCCGGCTTCGAGCAGGGGGCCTTTGAACCTGCGGGGATCCCGGGCGGGCTCGAGCCGAGCCTGGCGGGGCTTCATCCGGCGCGGGCCGCCTGGCTCGTGGCCGACAAGACCCCGGCCGGCCCCGAAGAGAGTGACCGGCGAGAGGTGCCGGCGATCGGCTCGCTCGGAGAGATAGATCCGGAGCTGCTCGAGGCCTTCGGCCTCGCAGCCCGCCGCATCGGCTGGATCGAGCTCGATCTCGAACGGCTCGCCGCCGCGCCCCGCCGCCCGGAGCTGGCCGAGCCTGTGAGCCGCTTTCCCTCGAGCGACATCGATCTCGCCTTCTCGGTCTCCGACGAGGTGCCGGCCGCCCGGGTGGAAGAGACGGTCGCCTTGGCGGCGGGGGAGCTCTGCGAGTCGGTCCGCCTCTTCGACGTCTACCGGGGGGAGGGGCTCGAAGAGGGGCAGCGCTCGCTCGCCTTCAGGCTCCGCCTGGTCGCTTTTGACCGCACGCTCACCGACGAAGAGGTCGCGGCGGTCCGCCGGCGCTGCATCGAGTCGGTCGAAGAGGCTCTTCCCGCCAAGCTGCGGGCCTAGCCGGGCCCGGGCGGCCCCGGCACCTCGGCTCAGTCCTCGCCCCGCAACCTGAAGACGAGATCGCTCGCCAGCGGCCCGAGGTAGCTCGCCAGGCGGTCGAGCAAGCCGGGTGGGAGGCAGCCGAGCAGCTGGTCGTACAAGCTGGCCACCGGGTCGACCCGCCGGTCGGCCGCCAGCTCCTCCAAGAGGGCGCAGCAGCGCTCGATCAGCTCCTCACGGCCACCGGTGGCGAGGAGGTCCGCCATGAAGTCGGCCAGCTCGTTCAGGACGATCTCGTCGCTCAGATCCTCCTCGTAGAGCTCGGCCAGCTCCGAGAAGAGCTCGTCGAACTCGGGCGCCAGCCGGGCGTGCACGACCCGGGCGCAGATGAGAGCAGGCGGATCTCCGGGCTCTTGGCCGAAATCGATCCCTTCGCTGTTCGCGATCACCTCGTCCTCCTTCGCAGGCGCTCTCCTGGCCCATGACGGACGGGCGATCTGTCGGCGCGGGCCGACGGTGGAAAGCTACTCCGGCGGTGCGCGCCGGGCGATTCGTGGCGCCTGGCCTGGCCGCAGGCGACAGTACTGTTGGCTCGTGGCCGCACCCAAGCTCGAGCGTCGCACCCTCGCTCTTTCAGCCCTGGCGCTCCCGCTACTCGGCATGATCGGGCTCTTCGCCTGGGCCGGGTCGAGCAGCTCGCCGAGCGCGAGCGCCGTCGTGGCGAGGTTCTTCGATGCCTACAACCGCCGTGACTGTGCCGGTGTGAGCCAGGCCTTCTACCGCGCGCCCGGGGTTCACACACCGACCTGCGCCCAGCTGTTCGGCTCTTCGCCGCCCACCTACAGCCACTGCAGCGAGAGCCCCCTTTCCCCCGCGACGGCCAGCGCCCTCTCCTCCCGGGTGCCCTCGAACTACACCTCGGTCCGCTTGGTCCAGGCTTCGTGCACCCAGTCCTCGCGTCTGGCCGGCAAGGCCTCGTCGCATGGGGTCGTCTTCGACTTCCTGCTGGCCACTGCGCCGAGCGGCGAGCAGGCCATCATCACGATTGGAAGGGCCCCCTAGGCGCTCAGGCCTTCTCGCCGCGTCCGGACTCCTCGAGCTTGTGCCTCAAGGTCTCGCGGCGCGCCTGCAGCTCCCGGTAGGTGATCTGCCGGGTCTCGGCTGAGAGCCCGATCGAGGCCCGCAGCCCGTCGAGGTCGACGGGGGTCGAGCGGACGTCGACGCCCACCTCGGCTGCGATCCGCTCGGCGTGGTGCTCGGCGAAGTAGGCGGCGATGACGGCTACCTCTCCGAGCAGGTCTATCTCAGGAGCCATCGTGGCGACTGCCCCGTCGACGAAGAGCATGTCCTTCACGAACAGCATGAGCTCTTTCGGCATCTTGGCGCCATAGGAGAGGAGCTGGCGGGTGAGGTCGCGTATCTGGGCCGTGAGCTCCTCGGCCGAGAGCAAGGTGACGTCCTGGGCCGGCCTGTCCAGCCCGAGGGCTCTGATGACCTCGTCGGTGTCCGCCTCGGGCGGGAGAGCCCCGAGCTCTCGGAGCGCCTCTATCTGGCTCGGAACGTCGTTTGTCGTCCCGCCGACGAGGAGGCGGAGGAAGGCCCGCCGCTGCCTCTCGTCGAGGCGCCCGACTATCCCGTGGTCCAAGAGGGCCACCCGGCCGCCTGGTTGCACGAAGAGGTTGCCGCCGTGCAGGTCACCATGGAAGACGCCGTAGAGCAGAGCACCCTCGAGAAAGGCGATGACCAGGCCCCGCAGCACCTCCTCGGTGGCGATTCCGGCGTCGCGCATGCCCTTGACATCGTCCCAGGCGAAGCCGGCCAGGCTCTCCATCACGAGCATCCGCTTGGTCACGAGCACCGGATGGGGCCGGGGGACGATGATCGAGCGCTGTCCGGTGAGGGCCAGCACCCGGCCGATGTCGAGCATGCTGTCGGCCTCGAGGCGGAAGTCGAGCTCCTCGACGATCGTCTCGGCGAACAGCTCGATGAGAGCGGGCGGGTTGGCCAGCGCCGAGATCGGTATCCTCCCGACGAGGAAGGGGGCGATGTAGCTCATGACCGCCAGGTCGTGGCGGACGAGCTGGGCGACCTTCGGGCGCTGCACCTTCACGACGACGCTCTCTCCCGTCCGGAGCACCGCCCGGTGGACCTGGGCGATCGAGGCAGCCGCTATCGGCACCGGGTCGAAGCTCGCGAAGGTGCTGTCGAGGCTGCCGGCGAGCTCGGCTTCCAAGGTGGCCCGCACCACCTCGAATGCCTCGGCCGGCACCCGGTCCCGTAACAACTTGAACTGGGAGACGACCTCCTCGGGGAAGATGCCCTCGCCCGAGGAGAGGATCTGGCCGAGCTTTATGAACGTCGGGCCGAGGCGCTGGAAGCCGCGCCGCAGCCGCCGGGAGAGCCCGGCCCGCGAGGCCTCCTTTCCCTTCGGGCGGTCGAGGAGGTACCAGCCGGCAAAGGCGTAGGCCAAGACGGCCGTCACCTGGAAGATCCGGCTCACCGGTGGGAGGCGGCGGCGCCTTGTCAAGAGGGGCAGCCTCGCCCGGGTGCTGGCCCGCAGCTGCCCGGCGTCCCGGCGCCAGGAGAGCTCGACGCCCGCCAGCGAGAAGGGACCCTCCGTCGTGAAGGAGTAGGTCTCGGTGTCGGAAGTGGGCTCGGGCACCTCTCCAGTCAAGCGCCGAAAGCGGCGGTCGTCGTCACTCGCTGAAGCTCGAGAGCACGATCGTGCCGTTGTGGCCGCCGAAGCCGAAGCTGTTCGAGAGCAGGGCGCCCTCCTCGAAGGGGGCGGGGCCGCCGGTCACCAGGTCCAGGTGGATCTCGGGGTCGAGCTGCTCCAGGCCGACCGTCGGCGGGATCAGGCGGCGCTCGATCGTGAGGCTGGCGGCCACGGCCTCGAGAGCGCCGGCGGCGCCGAGGCTGTGGCCGGTGACCCCTTTCAGCGAGGTGACGGGCGGGCTCTCGGAGCCGAAGAGCTTCTCGAGGGCCTCGGCCTCGGCGAGGTCGTTGAGTGGGGTCGAGGTCCCGTGGGCGTTGACGTGGGTGATGTCGGCCGGGGAGAGCCCGGCGTCCTCGAGGGCGAACTGCATGCAGGCGAGGGCCCCAGCGCCTCCGGGTGCGGGAGCGGTTATGTGGTGGGCGTCCGCGGTCGAGCCGGAGCCGAGCATCTCGGCGTAGATGTGGGCGCCTCGCGCCCTGGCGTGCCCGAGCTCCTCGAGCAGCAGGGCGCCGGCTCCCTCGCCCATGACGAAGCCGTCGCGCCGGACGTCGAAGGGCCGGGACTCGCCCGAGGTGGAAAGGGCCGTCATGTTCGAGAAGGCCGCCATGGCGACCGGCGTCATGGCGGCCTCGGCCCCTCCGCCCACAACGAGGTCGCAGCGACCGTAGGCGATCAGCCGGTAGGCGGCTGCGATCGACTGCGTCCCGGCAGCGCAAGCGGTGACGACCGTCTCGCAGGGTCCGTGCCAGCCAAAGCGCATCGAGACGGAGGCCGCTCCCGCGTTGGCCATCATCATCGGGACGAGGAAGGGCGAGACGCGGCGGGGCCCCTTCTCCTGCAGCACCTTTATCTGGCCCTCGAGGGTCTCGAGGCCCCCGACGCCGGTGCCGATCACGACGCCGGCCCGGGCGGGGTCCGGTTCGGGGTGGCCCCCGTCCTCGAGCGCCATCTGGGCGGCCGCCACGGCGAACTGCTGGAAACGGTCGGCCCGGCGGGACTGCTTCAGATCGAACCAGGGGCTCGGGTCGAAGTCCCTCACCCGCCGCTCTCCTTCAGGAGCAGGCCCGTTCAGACCCTCGAAGAAGGCGTCGAGCCCGATGCCGGCGCACGAGACGACGCCGAGACCGGTCACGACGACCCGGCGCCGGCCCCGGCGCTCGAGCTCCATCAGAGCTTGGAGGTGACGAGCTCGAAGGCCTGCCCGATGGTCTCGACTCCCTCGAGCTCGCTCTCTTCGACCGTGATGTCGAAGGCCTCCTCGAGAGCCATGACGAGCTCGACCACCTCGAGGCTGTCGGCTTCGAGGTCGCCAGCGAAGCTGGCCGCCGGGGTGATCTTCTCGGCCGGCACCTGCAGCACCTCGACGGCGCATTCCTTGAACTTCTCGAAGGCGGCTTCGTTGTCCACTCGTGTCACCTTTCATCCCGGGCGGCGATACCGCCTCTAATCCTCGGTTCCCTCTAGCTGATCTCTAGGCCCTCAGTGTCCCATGCCGAGACCGCCGTCGACGGGGATCACGGCCCCCGTGACATAGCCGGCCTCCTCGCTGACGAGCCAGGCTACGGCCCCCGCCACCTCCTCGGGCTCGGCCGCCCTTTGGAGCGGCACCGCCGAGGTGAGAGCCGAGAGTCGCTCTGCTCCAAGGACAGCTGTCATGTCAGTCGAGACGACTCCCGGGGCGACGACGTTCACCGTGATGTTGCGGCCGGCGAGCTCGCGGGCCAACGAGCGCCCGAAGCCGACGAGGCCGGCCTTCGAGGCGGCGTAGTTGGTCTGGCCGGCCGAGCCGAGCAGGCCGACGACCGAGGAGATGAGCACGATGCGGCCGTATCGGGCCCGCAACATCTTCTGGCTCGCCCGCTTGCAGGTGCGGTAGGTGGCCGTCAGGTTCGTCTCGATCACCGCGCTCCAGGAGTCCTCGCTCATGCGCAGCAAGAGGGTGTCGTCGGTGATGCCGGCCGAGCAGACGAGGATCTCGACGTTGCCGAGCCTCTCCTCTGTCTCCTTGAAGGCGGCCTCGACCTGTTCGGGGGAGGTGACGTCGCAGCTGACCGGCAGGAGCGGCTCGCTGCCGGCCGGCCCCTCGAGAGGAGCCGGAGGAGCGCTCCTCCAGGTGACCGCCACCCTGCAGCCGTCCCTCTGCAGCCGTCGGGCGGTCGCAAGCCCGATCCCGCGCGAGCCTCCCGTTACGAGAGCGACCCGTCCCTCGCTCACTGGTGCCAGCGGACGACGGCGCTCGCCCAGGTCATGCCGGCGCCGAAGCCGGAGAAGAGCACGAGGTCCCCCTCGCTCAGCCGGCCCGCGTCGGCGGCCTCGACGAGCGCCAGCGGGATGGAGGCGGACGAGGTGTTCCCGGTTCGGTCGAGCACGATGACGGCGCGCTCGCGCGGGATGCCGAGGCGCTGGATCATGGCGTCGATTATTCGCTGGTTGGCCTGGTGGGGGACGAAAAGGGCGATCTCGTCGGCCGCGATGCCGGCCTGGGCGATCACCTTGGCCGCCGAGTCGACCGTCACCCTGACGGCCCGCCGGAAGACTTCCCTTCCCTCCATCTTGAGGTAGCCGCCGTGCTCGCAGTAGAGGATGGGAAGCAGCGAGCCGTCGAGCCCGAGGTCGCTCGCGAGGACAAGCGGCTCTGAGTCCTGGCGGTGCTCGAGCACGACCGCGCCGGCCCCGTCGGCGAAAAGGACGGCGGTCGAGCGGTCCTCGAAGTCGGTGATGGAAGAGAGTGTGTCCGATCCGATGACGAGCGCCCGGTCGAAACCGATCCGGGCGGTCAGCATGGCGTCTGCCGTCACGAGGGCGTAGACGTAACCGGCGCAGGCGGCGTTCAGGTCGAAGGCGGCGCCCGAGCAGCCGAGCTGGGCGTGCACCGTCGCAGAGGTGGCCGGCACCGCCTTGTCGGGCGTCGTTGTCGAAAGGACGAGCAAATCGATGTCAGAGGGCGAGAGGCCGGCCCTGGTGATGGCGGCGGCGCCGGCTTCTATGGCGAGGCTCGAGGTGGTGCCGCCGATGCGGCGCTCCCTGATGCCTGTTCGCTCGACTATCCAGGCATCGCTCGTGTCCAGGCGGGCTTCGAAGTCGGCGTTGGTCACGACCTTCTCGGGGAGGGCGCTGCCCCATCCGGTGATGCTGGAGCCGCTCATCTTTCCTCCTCATGTCGCGCCCTAAGCCAGGCGACCGGTTGGCCCGAGCTGACCCTCTCGCCGGGGAGCACGAGGACGCCCTCGACCGAGCCGGCGAAGGCGGAGCGGATCTCCGTCCCGCCGACGAGGCCGACGAGGCCGCCGACCTCGAGATCGACGGCGCGGCGCTCCCCCCGCTGCCCCGGGGTGAGCGAGGCGAGCTCGTCGGCCGGCTGGAAGAGCCCGGCGGCCGGAGCGAGCACGAGCCGCTCGTCCATGTGGAACCGCTCGCCGGCGCGCTGGTCGGCGGCGGCGAGAGCCGCGGCGCTCTCTCCGGCGAGCATCTCGACCACCCTCTGGAGGTCGTCGGGCGTGGCCACCGAGGCCGCCACGGTCTCGTGGCTCGGCATCATGCGACGGGCGAGCCCGGTGAGGACGCCGCCCGGGCCGAGCTCGATGAGGCTCTGAGTGCCGGCTGCCAAGAGGGCCTCCACCGTCTGGCGCCACCGCACCGGGCTGCAGAGCTGCGCCGAGAGGAGGCGGGGCCACTCCTCTGCCTGCGAGTGCGCCCGGGCGTCGACGTTGGCGATCACGGCGGGCTCGGGGGCGTGGAAGGTGATCGTGCCGAGCGCCTTCCTGAGCCGGTCTCGAGCCGGTGTCATGAGGGGGGTGTGAAAAGCCCCCCCGACAGGTATCGGGAGGACCTTTTTCGCCCCCATCTCCTTCGCGAGCGTCCCGGCCTCTGCCACCGCCTCTTTCGATCCGGCTATCACGACCTGTCCGGGGGCGTTGTAATTGGCGACCCAGGCGTCGGCCTCGGCCCTCAGGCAGGCGGCCTCGACGCCGTCGTCGTCGAGGCCGAGAACGGCTGCCATCGTGCCCGGGTTCTCCTCGGCGGCGTGCTGCATGGCGGCTCCCCGCTCGACCACGAGCTGGAGGCCGGACTCGAGGTCGATCGCACCCGAGGCGACGAGAGCCGAGTACTCGCCGAGGCTGTGCCCGGCGCAGAGGCCAGGCTCGAGGCCGATCCGCTCGGCGGCGTCGAGCACGACGAGGCTCATCACGAACGTCGCCAGCTGGGCGTTGTCGGTGCGGGTGAGGGTCGCCTGGTCGGCGTCGAGGAGAAGTGCGACGACGTCCCGGCCGGTCAGCTCGGAGGCGTCACGGGCCAGCTCGAAGGAGGGGTGCTCCTGCCAGGCTGCCCCCATGCCGGGGCGTTGCGAGCCCTGACCTGGAAACGTGAACGCAAGCACCCTGTCCTCCCTACCACCTTCGCGCGGCAGGTTCGCCGCTCGCCCTCTGCAAGAGAGTTTGACCCCTCGAGCGGCCACTTGGTTACCGAGGCCTCTTGAGCTGGGACGACTTTAGGTGTTGAAAGAGATCCGGGCGCGAAGGGGCAGGTGGTCGGAGTTGCCCGCCCCGAGAGCGGAGCCATCGAGCACCTCGACCGGGCGGGTCACGAGGAGATGGTCGAGCTGGTGCCGGGGCCGCCGGGCCGGCCAGGTCTTGGCTTTGACAGCCCGGCGCCAGCCGGGCAGGGCGAGCTCGACGGGCGGGCCCCAGAAGTTCATGTCGCCGGCCAAAAGAGCCGGCTGCTCGGGGTCGGGGAGGGCCTTGCGCAGGCGCGCATAGAGAAGGGGGGAGCCATGGCTGAAGTGCGCCATGTGGGTCCCGACGACGGTCAGCCCGCAGGCCAGCTCGACCACGAGCGCCGCCCGCCTGGTGAAGTCCCGCCGGAGCCGTCCGAGCTCGATCGAGTCGAAGCGGGCGGCCTCCTGCCGGGTGAGGACGGCGATCCCCCAAGAGCCTTCCTCGTAGCCCTCCTTGGGGCGGGTCCTTCGCCGCGAGCGGCCGACCCGCAGGGCGCGGGCGACCCGGGGATAGGGGCGGCGCGGCTCCCATTCGTCCGCCGGGGCGCCGGGCACGGCGCGACGGGTTCTGAAGGAATGGGAGAGCGGGAGCTCGAAGCGGTGGTAGCCGAGGTCTCTCGCGATCTCCTGCGCCTGGCTCACTCCCTCGCCCGGTGCGAACACCTCCTGCAGCACGAGGACGTCGGCCCCGATCTCCTTGCAGGCGGCGACGAGGTCGTAGCGGCGCCCGTAGCCGTCCATGCCTGCGTGCACGTTGAAGGTGGCGACTACGAGATCGATCCCGCCCATCGAAGGCAAGCTATCCGGGCGGCCGGCCTGCTCACCGCCCGGAGGCTTGGACTCAGTGGCCTCCCCTCCCTCGCCCGCCTGGGCCGTAGCCGTTCCCCGGTCCGCCCCAGCCCTGCCCGTGTCCAGGGCCGTTGCCCGGACCGTGTCCGTGTCCATTGCCCGGACCGTGTCCGTGTCCATTGCCCGGACCGCCTGGCGGGCCGTTGCCGACCCCCGCGGGGCTGGCAGAAGAGCCCCGCCCCGGCGGGCCGGCGGAGATCGGGCCGGTCGGGCCGAGGCTCGTGCTGGTCAGCACCACCGGCTCGGAGGTGGTGGCGGAACCGTGGCTGTGCTTCGAGTTGATCGGCTTCGCGCGCCCCGCGGGCTTCTTCGTCCTCCTCGAGCTCGTCTGCTTCCGCCGGATGACCGGGCTGGCCGTCGCCAGCTGGGCGGTTGCTTGTCGGGAGGTGCTGTCCCTGTCGAGCTCGTTGGCGCCAACCCGAGGGGTGGCCCTGGCGGCCGGCGGAGAGAACCGGTGCGAGGAGGTGTGACGGGTCGGAATCTTTGAGGTGATCGGCGGGATCAGCTGGGGGAGGGTGGGATCGGCCGTCCTCGAGCGGCCGAGAGCTGTCCTCGTGTTGTGGGGTCCCCCGTAGGGGAGAGCCAACCCGACCAGAGACCCGACGAGGATCAGAGCTGCCGCCATGGCGAAGAGCAATCCGCCGAGCCGCTTCTTTGGCCCAGGGCTCTGCTCGGAAGAGTGGGCCGCCTGGACGGCGGGGGAGGTCCTTCTGGCCGCCCTGCCGGCGTAGAGGGCGGCATCGGCCCTGGCGAGTAGTAGCTCGGGCTTGCCGAGAGCTTCGGCGCCCAGCTCGGTCAGGCTCGCCACCCCCCAGGAGAACGCCGGGCCGGGCATCTTCTCGGCCCGGCGGAGCATCGTCTTGGCCCCCTCGGCGTCGGTGAAGGGGAGGAGGACCACGAACTCGTCTCCGCCGATCCTGTAGAGACGGTCGGCGCCCCTGAGCGCCCCTTGCAAGGTGGCGGCGAGGGCGGTGAGGGCGAGGTCACCCGCTTCGTGGCCCCGCCCGTCGTTTATCTGCTTGAGGCCGTCGAGGTCGATCATCGCGACCGCGAGGTCGAGACCCGAGCGCCGGGCTGAGGCCAGCTGGCGCTCGAGGTCCTCGTTGAGGGCGAGCCGGTTGGCACAGCCGGTGAGAGCGTCGGTCCGGGCGGCGGCCTGCAGGTTCGAGGAGGCGGCGTCGACCGCCTCCGCCATCAGCTGGTCGAGGATCCGGTTGTAGCGCTCTGGAGAGACCGGGAGCCAGGCAGCGGTCCAGCCCGCTTCGGGCTCGGCGGTCGAGCCGACCACGACCTCGCGCAAGGCGGTGAGCGAGGTGATCACCTCGACGGGCGAGGAGAAGCCGCTGCCCCAGCCCCGGGCCGCCCGCCCGAGCTCGCGGCTGGCGGCGTCGGTGACGAGCGCGCTGGCCAGCGCCGAGAGCAGGAAGCGAGCCGCGACGCCGGCGCAGTGGCTGGCGTCGGAGCCGGCCCGCAGGCAGCTCTCTGACCAGGCTCTCAGAACCTCGTCGATGCCCTGCTCGGTCGTCCCGGCTTCCGACCTCATCTCCTACCACTCCTAGTAGTGAGGCAACCACAAAGCGTCACCAATGCCATTGTGCCACCTCCGAGCCGGAAACGGCGCGATTCGCAAGATTTTCTTCTCGGCCCACACCCGGACGAGCGGCCTCCAGCCGTCAAAGCCGGTCTCGAGCGCCCGCCGCCGGCCGACCGCCGGGAGGAGCGTGACCAAGGCGGACTTTCTCGCTCGTGTCGCCAACTCCCCCCGGCCGCTGCGGCACGAGCGCCCGGCGAGGAGATGGCTCGCTTCTGTACGGCGGGTGGTCTTGCCTCGCAATCCGGCCCGGGCCAGCCAGCAAGTGCTCTCGCTCAGGAAGCCGAGTGGCCGCTCAGGAAGCCGAGTGGCCGCTCAGGAAGCCGAGTGGCCGCTCAGGAAGCCGAGTGGCCGCTCAGGAAGCCGAGTGGCCGCTCAGGAAGCCGAGTGGATGGTCTCGACCACCTCGACTCCGAGCGGGCCGGCGAAGACGACGGTGACTCCCAGGGTCGGAAAGTAGTAGGCGGCCGTTCCCTTCAGCCACCTCTGGCCGAAAAGGTGCGAGGGACCGAACGAGTAGACGTCGGCGTGGTAGCCGTCCACCTGCTGGCTGCCGAGCTCGGCCCCGAGTCCGACGACGTTCCGCAGTCCGAAGATGACCAGGTTGGCCGCCTTGCCGGGATTTGACCTCCACAGCCTGCAGGAACCGGTGATCTGGCCCACCCAGATCGTCCCTGGCTGTCGGGCCGGGTGGCATGGGGTGGAGGAGTCCAGCTTGTCGACCTCCCAGGAGGGTGGGATCAGCAGCCTCGCCCTGTCGAAGACGACAGGCACCCAGTCGGTGCGAGGCGCCGTCGTGGCGGGCGGTGGAAGAGTCGTAGAGCCGCCGGCGGTCGTGGTCGTCGGGTAGTCGTAAGCGCCCGTGCCGAGGTTCTTCGGGTGACTGCAGGCGGCGAGGACCGCGCCGGCCACGAGGAGCGCGCCGAGAGCCGCGGCGAGGCGCCCGCTTGGGCTTGGGTGGTGTGCTCGCGACATCGGCTGCTACTCGTCTCCGCGCTCTGGGCCGTCTCTCGGCGCCATTACTACCTGCTGGTCGACCCGCCGTGGTCTCGTCCGACGATAGATCCTCTTCGAGGCGTCCGACGCCTTGTAGTTTCCCGCCGTGCGCGAGGCCTATGTCGACCGCATCGGCAGGGGAGATCCTCCGCTCTTCGGCGGTGCGAGCGGGACTCTCCCGGCTTTCTCGACTGCCAGCGGGCCATCTTTGCCTGAGGGACCGGCAACCTGAGCGACGACCAGCTCCGGGGCGCCTCGCCTCCGAGTTCGATGACGCTCGGAGGTGGGCTCCGATCTCGAGGTCGCCGTCGCTGCTCTTGAGATGGAGAGCCCAGCCCTGTGACCGGCGGAGATGTCGAAAAGACGGTGTGCCCGGAGCGGGAGTCGAACCCGCACGCCCTCTCGGACAGCGGCTTTTGAGGCCGCCGCGTCTACCATTCCGCCATCCGGGCCCGGGCGAAGCGTACCCGGCCCCCGGCCCTGGTGAGTATCTGTAAGCCTTAGCGGGATGCAGTCGACTGACCGGAGCGAGGCCGTCCACGGCCCGCTCCGGCCGGGCGAGCTGGCAGAGGCCGCCGTCCTGGCGGACCTCGCCCTTGTCCTAGAGGTGGTCGGATGGTTCGTCCCCTTCGGCGGGGCGCTGCAGGCGCTCGCCATCCTGCCCTTCGCCGCCCTCTCCTCACGCCATCGCCTGCGAGCCGGCATCGTGGCGGTCGTGAGCGCCGCCTCGGTCGCCTTCCTCGTCGGGGGAGTGGGCATCGTGCTCCAGACCGGCCTGGCGGGCACGGTCGGACTCTCCATCGGCACCACCTTCCGGCGCAGGTGGTCGGGCGCCGCCTCGGTCGCCATCACGATGGGTGCCGCCGGGTTGCCTATTGCCGCCGTGACCGACTTCATCGACTGGCTCTCGCCCAACTTCCGACGGCTCACCTTCGACCAGGTCCGGATCCTGTGGCGCGACGTGAAGCTCCTCCTCGGCTTGCTCGCCCACCTAGTCCCGACCGGCGGCCTCGTACACCTCGGCCAACAGGTGCTCGACTGGGTTCTCGGCCACTGGTGGTTCACGATCCCGATCGCCGAGCTGGCCGTCATCCTCGTGGTCGCCCTCGTCTGTTTGAGGATGTGGCCCATCCTGCGCGCCCTCGGCCAGACGAGCCTGCGTCCCTATGTCGGCGGGTTGCAGGAGCGCGACGAGCCTGAAGTCGCCGTGGCACCGGTACCGGTCTCCCTCGAAGCGGTCCGCTACGCCTACGAGGGGAGCGAGGTGGACGCCGTCGCCGGCATCGACCTCGACCTCGACCCGGGCGAGCTGCTCGGGCTGGTCGGGCTGAACGGCTCGGGCAAGTCCACCCTGGTGCGCATCCTCGCCGGCCGGCTCGCCCCGAGCAGCGGGAACGTCCGACGCCCCGGGCGCCCGGGCTACGGCGAGCCGGGCGGGACTGCCATCATCTTCCAGCGCCCTGAGAGTCAGGTGCTCGGCGTGCGAGTCCGCGACGATCTCCACTGGGGTCTTCCGGCCGGCAGTCGGCCTCCCATCGCCGAGCTGCTCGAGACCGTCGGCCTGGCCGGGAGGGAGGACACCGAGACCTCGACTCTGTCAGGCGGCCAGCTGCAGCGACTGGCGGTTGCGGCTGCCCTGGCCCGTTCTCCCCGCCTGCTCATCTCCGACGAGTCGACCGCCATGGTCGACGCCGACGGCCGGGAGGAGGTGGTAGCCCTCCTCACCCGGCTCCGCGACGAGGGTCTGGCGGTGGTCCACGTCACGCACCGCCGGGCCGAGACGGCCGTCGCCGACCGGGTGGTCGAGCTGAGCGGCGGCAAGGTGGTGGCGAGCGGGCCCCCGGCCGCCCGGAGGCCCGAGCCTGTCCGAGAGGAGATCGCCAGCCGGGTCGGCCGGGGCCTCGTCTCCGGCCGCAGGCCGCTTGTGGCGCTCGAAGGTGTCGGCTACGTCTACTCCGTCGGCACCCCTTGGGCGAAGCGGGCTCTCCTGGGGGTCGACCTCGAGGTCGGAGCGGGCGAAGGTCTCGTCGTGACGGGGGCGAACGGCTCTGGCAAGACGACCCTTGCCTGGGTGCTGGGCGGCCTCGCCGTCCCGACAGAGGGGTTCGCCCTTCTGGGCGGCCAGCCGATCGAACAGGCGCCGACCCGTGTCGGGGTCGCATTCCAGCACGCCCGGCTGCAGCTGCTCCGCCCGAGCGTGATGGCTGACGTCTCTGCCGGCAGCACGAAGGAGGCGGCCGAGGCCGCCCTGCGCTCTGTCGCCCTCGACCCGCAAGAGATAGGGCCCCGGCGGGTGGACGACCTTTCGGGCGGCGAGCAGCGCCGAGTGGCCCTGGCGGGCCTGCTTCTTCGCCGGCCGGAGCTGCTCGTCTTGGACGAGCCCTACGCCGGGCTCGACGACGAGGCCCGCTACGCGCTGGCGCTCATACTCTTGGAGCTCCGCCAGCGCTACCAGATGGCGACCGTCGTGGTCTCCCACGACCTCGACAACGCCGAGCTGCTCGGAGAGCGGATCATCCGCCTGGAAGCCGGCTCGATCGTCGCCGAGGAGGTGCTCACCCCGTGAGCGAAGCGGTCGCCCCGGCCGGACGGCGCCGGCGCCAGCTGGCCGACCTCCACGTCCTCAGGTACGTGCCGGGAGCGGCCCCGCTCCACCGCGCCTGGGCCGGGACCAAGATCCTCGCCATCGCCCTGCTCTCGATCGGCCTCGTCTTCTTCCCGACGTGGGCCTCGGCCGGCCTGGCAGCCGCCGCCACGGCGGGCGGCTTCCTGGCCGCCCGCCTCCCGGCCGGCGTCATGCCCCGCGTCCCGCGATGGATCTGGCTCGTCTTGGCCTTCGGGGCCGTGCTCGCCTTCGTCGCGAGCGGGAAGCCCTATGTCGAGCTGGGCGGGGCCCGGCTCGGCCTCGGCGGCATAGACGAGTGGGCCGAGTTCACCCTCATCGGAGTCGAGATACTCGCCCTGGCTGCCCTGCTCGCCTGGACGACGCCGCTCTCGGACCTGGCACCCGCCCTCGGTCGGCTTCTCGCTCCCTTCCGCCGGCTCGGGCTGCCGGTCGACGACGTCGTCGCCACGATGGCGCTCGGGATCCGCTGCCTGCCGCTCCTCGTCGAGGAGATGAGGGTGCTGGCGGCTGCCCGACGCACGAGGCGTCCAGAACCTCTTCGGGGTCTGAAGGAGATCGCCGAGGCGGCCGAGGAGCTGTTGTTCACCGCCCTCTCGAGTGCCCTCAGGCGGGCGAGGGAGCTGGCAGAGGCGATCGAGGGACGGGGCGGAGTGGCGGTGACGCCGCCCGAGACGCACCGGCTCGCAGCGGTCGACGGCTGGATTCTCGGGCTCAGCGCCGCCTTTCTCGTCGCGATGGTCATCGTCCGGTAGGGACCTAGGATCCGTCTCGTGGAGCGCCAGGCGGTCGAGCGAAAGCTGACGGAGGTGCACGCCCGGCTCGTCAAGGCCCGCCAGGAGCTCTCCATCTTGGAAGAGCAGCTGGGCGTCTTCGCCGAGACGGCCGAGGAGGCCCGCCTGAGAGCCCTCGTCTCCGAGACTCCCCTGGCCGACCAGGAGTGGCACGAGGCCCGTCGCCACGAAGAGGCGATGCTGCGGAGTCGCGAGAGCGCCCGCCAGCTCGTCTCCCAGCTAGAGCGGGAGCAGGACGAGCTGCTAACAAGGCTCGTAGTCTGATCGTCAGTCAGTTGCTGACAGCCTGAGCGAAGGAGCCAGAGTGGCCAGGACCGTCGTCATTGCCGAGGACGAGGCGATCGTCCGTCTCGACCTGCGTGAGATCCTCGAGGAGAGCGGCTTCGAGGTCGTGGGGGAGACCGGGCGGGGAGACGAGGCAGTGGCCCTCGCGAAGGAGCACCGGCCCGATCTCGTCATCCTCGACATAAAGATGCCCGGCCTCGAC
>JAJZLV010000114.1 GCA_021803215.1 Actinomycetes bacterium
AGGTGCTCCTTCGCTTGGGCGTGAATGTGGTTTCTCAACTCACATCATCCCAGGTAGAGGAGCACTTTCCGCGTCTTTCAGACCCCCGTTGACCAGCGCGGATGAAATATCAGGGTCTGAGTCCTGTCCCGCCGGAGCGGGGCCCAGCTTTCGAGTCGAGCTTTCCCCGGCCGAGCGCCGGGAAGACGCCAGCTCCGCAGCCGCCCGGGCCGTGGCAGGACCGGGAGCTGAAAGCCACCCGCTCCCGACCGCTTGCCTCGTGGCCGCTCGAGCCGGAGCTCTCGTGGGTGGGCGGCCCTCGGCTCCCCGGGAGATCACGAGCCGTCCGGTTAAATTTCCTGCGTGGAACCGAAGCCCGGCGCGGCGCTCGACGCCCTGGAAAAGGTCGTCCGCCGATTGCCGCTCGGCGAGGTACGGGCCGGCCAGCGCCAGATGGCGCTCGAGGTCGAGCGGGTGCTGTCGAGCCCACCGGAGGCGCCGTCCCACCTGGCGGTGGCGGCGGGGACCGGAACCGGGAAGTCCTTCGCCTACCTGGTCCCGGCTCTGGTCTCGGGCTCCAGAGTCGTCGTCGCCACTGCCACCAAGGCCCTGCAGGACCAGCTCGCCTTGAAGGATCTTCCGCTTGTGGCAGAGGCCCTCGAGCGGCCGGTCAGCTGGGCGGTCTTGAAGGGCCGGTCGAACTACCTCTGCCGCCAGCGTCTGGCCGAGCTGGAGCAGCTCGGGCGCCAGGAGCGGATCGACCTCGGTGGGATCGCTCCCACCATGGCCGGCGACCTTCCGGCCGGCCTTGCCGGCGAACAGGTCAAGCGGTTGGTGGCCTTCTCGCAGAGGACCGCTCTCGGAGACCGGTCCGAGCTGGATTTCGAGCCGCTTGCCGCCGCCTGGGGAGCCGTCTCGGTCTCGGCCGAGGAGTGTCCGGGTGCGAAGAGCTGCGCGTCGGGCGAGAGCTGCTTCGCCGAGACGGCCCGCTCACTTGCCGCCGGAGCCGACGTCGTGGTCGTCAACCACCATCTGCTCGGGGCCGACCTGGCGAGCGCCGGGCAGCTGCTGCCCGAGCACGACGCGCTCGTCGTGGACGAGGCCCACGAGCTGGAGGACACTCTCGCCTCGAGCCTCGGGGTGGACCTGACGGCCGGCCGCCTGCGGGGGGCGGCCGTCTCGGGCCGGGCTGGCTTGGGCAAGCTCCGCCAGCCGGCAGAAGACCTGGTCGACAACCTGCTCGAGGCTGCGACTCGGTTCGAGCTCGTTCTCGGGCGGGCGCCTTCTACCCGGCTGCCGGCCGGGCTCGGCGGCGAGCTCGGCGAGGTGGCGAACCTCCTCCTGTCGCGCCTCGGCCGTCTCGAGTCCGCCCTGCGGAAGGCCTCGGGGGGCGAGCCCGGCCGCTCGGGCGACGAGGCTCAGCAGAGCCTGAGAGCCCTGCTCGGGCTCGCCAGCTGCCGGGAGGCGCTCGAGCACTGCCTCGGGGCCGGAGAGGAGACGGTCGTCTGGGTGGACGGCGGGGAGAGGAGGAGCCTTCGCTCGGCCCCGCTCGACGTGAGCCCGATTCTGAAGAGGCTCGTCTTTCAGAAGATGCCGGTCGTGCTCACGAGCGCCACCTTGCCACCTGGGCTCGCCCCGAGACTCGGAGCCGACCCGCTGGCGGTGAGCGAGCTCGACGTCGGGAGCCCCTTCGACTTCCAGTCGAACGGCCTCATCTACTGCGCGGTCGACCTGCCCGATCCCCGCCGGAGCGGGCCCGCCGAGGCGCACGAGGCGATGGCCGAGCTGATGGAGGCGGCCGGCGGCCGCACGCTCGCCCTCTTCACGAGCTTTCGGGCCATGGACCTCGCGGCAGCCGCGCTGCGGGGCCGCTTCGACTGGCCCCTTTACGTTCAGGGAGAGAGGCCGAAGCCGGCTCTCCTGCAAGCCTTCAGCGACGACGAGAGCTCGTGCCTCTTCGCCACCATGGGCTTTTGGCAGGGTGTCGACGTGCCGGGTGCCGCCCTCTCGCTCGTCATCATCGACCGGCTCCCCTTTCCCCGTCCCGACGACCCCCTGTTCGCTGCCCGCCGGGAGGCGGCCGGACGGGCCGGCTTCCAGCAGGTCGACCTGCCGCGGGCGGCCACGCTCCTCGCGCAGGGAGCCGGACGGCTCATCCGCTCGGCCGGCGACCGGGGTGTCGTGGCGGTGCTGGACCGCCGCCTCGCCACCGCCTCGTACTCCGGTTACCTCGTGAGGTCGCTTCCTCGCATGCGGCGCACCCGGGACCGGCAGGTGGCCCTCGAGTTCCTCCGCCGGCTCGCGAAGGCTGACGGCCAGGAGGCGGCGGCTCGCTTTGAGGTCGCCTCGGACCGGGTACGAGACCAGGACGGGTCGAGGAGAGGAAGGGAGTCGCCTTGCGCGTAGCCGTGCTCGGGATGGGAAGGATGGGCCACGAGGTGGCCGGCCGACTCCTGAGCGGCGGTCACGAGGTGGCGGTCTGGAACCGCTCGGCCGGCAAGGCGGACGACCTCGTCGCGGCCGGCGCCAAAAAGGCCGAGTCGGCCGAGGCGGCCGCGGCGAGCGCCGAGGCCGTCATCAGCTCGCTCGCCGACGACGGCGCAGTCCTCTCGGTCATGGCCGGCGACGAGCCCCTGGCCGCCAGGCTCCCGGGCGAGGCGGTCTATCTCGACATGAGCACCGTGGCGCCCGAGACCTCCCGCCGGCTTTCCGAGCTCGCGTCGTGCTCTTTCCTGGCGGCTCCCATCATCGGCGCGCCCATGGCGGTGACCACAGGCGGGGCGACCTACCTGGTGAGCGGAGCGGAAGAGGCTTTCGAGAAGGTGGGAGCTCTCTACGCCAGCCTTGCCGAGCAGGTGCGATACCTGGGCGAGGAGGTCGAGCTGGCGCCGCGCCTCAAGCTGCTCGCGAACACCCTGCTCCTCACCGGCCTGGCGGCCCTCGCCGAGGTCGTCTCGGCGGCCCAGGCGGTCGGCTTCGACGACGCGGCCATGCGGGCCTTCGTGGAGTCCTCCCCGCTCGTCGCGCCAGGCCTTTCGAACAGGATCGAGGCGCTCTTCACCGGTCAGCACAGTGGCTGGTTCACGACCGCCCTCGGAGCGAAGGATCTCCGCCTCGCCGACGAGATGGTCAAGCGGGCCCGGCTCAGCCTCCCGTTGCTCGAGCTCGTGAAGGACCGCTACGAGGAGGCCGCCGCCACCGGCCACGGCGAGCAGGACCTGACGGCCATCGTCGAGCTCAGCCGTCCGAAGTAGTCGACCCGCCTCTCAGTAGCCGAGGCGGGTGATGATGTCGGGCCGGCGCTGCCAGCCCTTTTCGACCTTCACGAAGAGCTCGAGGTAGGCGCCTTCCGGCAGCTGAGCCCGTACGGCCGTGCCGACCCTCTTCAGCACCTGACCGCCCCGTCCGATCACGATCCCTTTTTGCGACTCCCGCTCGACGAGGATCTCGCAGCGGACAAGGGGCCACTCCCACTCGGTCACCCGGCAGGCGATCGAGTGGGGCAGCTCCTCCTCGGCGAAATTGATGAGCTGCTCTCGAACCAGCTCGGCGACGAAGAAGGCCTCGGGCACGTCGCTCACCATGCCGGGCGGGAAGTAGCGCGGGCCGGCCGGCATGAGCGAGACCAGGTGGGAGATGAGCTCGTCCACGCCTTCGCCGCTGCGGGCCGAGACCGGGAAGAGCTCGGCCCCCTCGAGGCCGAGTGCCTCGTGGGCCCGCTCGAGCTGGGCGAGCAGCTGGCCGGGGCGGACCCGGTCGATCTTGTTGAGCACTACCACGGTGCCCTTGGGGGTCAGCTCGGCGATGAAGCGGTCGCCCCGCCCGATCGGGGCGTTCGCCTCGACCAGCAGGACGCAGGCGTCGACCTCCTCGAGGGAGGACGAGGCGGTCTCGTTCAGGCGCTCGCCGAGAGGGGTGCGCGGCCGGTGGAGCCCTGGGGTGTCGACGAAGACCAGCTGGGCGTCGGGGCGGTCGAGGACGGCTCTCACCCGGGTGCGGGTCGTGTGGGGGACAGGCGAGGTGATGGCGACCTTGGTGCCGACGATCGTGTTGACGAGACTCGACTTCCCCACGTTCGGCCGTCCGACGACCGTGACGAGGCCGGAGGCGACCTCGTCCTCGCTCAGGCGGAGCTGCCTCTCGCTCACGGCAGCCTCCCGGCCGCCGACTCTGCCGTCTCGTCCTCCGAGGAGAAGCGGAGCTGCTCGCCGGCCGCCCGCTCGACCCGCACGAGGTTGATGCGCCGGCCGACGACCCGTTCGACGGTGAGCCGGTAGCCGTCGACCTCGACCGTCTCGGAGGGCGAGGGCACATGGCCGGCCCGCGCCAGGATGAGCCCGCCGATCGTGTCCCAGTCGTCGTCCTCCGGCAGCTCGGCAGAGAGCAGCTCGTTCACCTCGACGACCGGCATCTTGCCCGAGACCCTGAAGGCACCTTCTCCGAGAGGCTCGATCAAAGGCTCGTTCTCGTCGAACTCGTCGACTATCTCGCCGACCAGCTCCTCGATCAGGTCCTCGAGGGTGACGACCCCGGCGGTGCCGCCGTACTCGTCGATGACGACGGCCAGGTGGAAGCGGCCCCGCTGCATCTCGCGAAGAAGTGGTGCCACCCGCTTGGTCTCGGGCACGTAGTGGGCGTCGCGAGCGACCTCGCCGACGGGTCGTTGGCCGCCGCCGCTGCGCACCGCCCGCACGAGATCTTTCGTGAAGGCGATGCCCACGATGTCGTCGATGCTCTCGTGGTAGGTGGGGATCCGGCTGTAGCCAGCTCTTATGGCCTGCTCGAGCACCTCTTCTGACGGCTCGCTCGAGTCGACGGCCACCACGTCCGGGCGGGGCACCATCACCTCGCGCACCACGGTGTCGCCGAACTCGATGATCTGGCGGATGAGGGTCCGCTCGTCGGTCTCGATCGCCTCGTCCTCGAGGGCCACGTCCGCGAAGGCGAGCAGCTCCGACTCGGTGACGTCCGGAGTCGCCCTTTCCCTGCCGTTTCCGGGTGTGATGGCCCGGGCGATGCCGATGAGGAGGCGGGAGATCCAGCGGACCGGTGGAAAGCCGATGATGGCGCTCACGAGCGGGGCGGCGAGAAGGGCGGAGCGGTCGGCGTGGCGGACCGCCCACTGCTTTGGCACCGCCTCTCCGAAGATGAAGATCACCGTCACCTCGAAGGCGGTGGCCGCCGCCACCCCCCAGGCGCCGAAGAGGTGGGCGGTCACGACGCCGACCAAGGTGGCCGCCACCAGCTGGCTCAAGAGGACCAGCAAGAGGAGCGGCGCCAAGAAGCCTTCCGGATCCTCGACCAGCCGCTTGAGCGCTCGGGCGCCGTGATGGCCGCCGTCGAGCAGCTCGCGGGCCTTTGCCCGCGAGGTGCGCGTGAGGCTCGTCTCGGCGAGGGCGAGCACCGCCGAGGCGGCGATGAGGGCGACGACGACTGCGAGAAGGACGCCGTCGGTCGTGCTGAAGACGGCGGCTGTCAACGGGCCCTCCCCGGATCGCCGAAGTGGCGGGCGAGCAGCTCTTGCTCGAGCGCCTCCATCTGCTCTGCCTCCTGCTCGGCCTGGTGGTCCATGCCGGTCAGGTGCAAGATGCCGTGGACCAGCAGCAGGGCGAGCTCGCTCTCGTAGTCCCCGGCGTGCTCCGGAGCGTTCTCGAAGGCCACCGCCGGGCAGATGACGACGTCGCCGACGAGGTAGGGGACGGCCCCCTCGAGCGGCTCACGCCCCGGCCCGGCCAGGCCGGCCGGCGGGCCGGACGGCGGAGGGGGAGGCGAGTCGAGCTCGTCCTCGATCGGGAACGAGAGGACGTCGGTCGGGCCGGGCTTGTGCAAGAAGCGCTCGTTCAAAGAGGTGATGGCCTCCTTGTCGACGAACAAGACGTTCAGCTCGGCCGGGCTCGGCACGCCCCGGTCTCCCAGCACAGCTCTCGCGAGCCGGCTCCAAGCCTCGGCGTCGACCGGGTGGTCGGACTGCTCGTCAGCTACGAAGACTTGAATTGCCATGGTCCGCCGCCGCCTCGCCCGCCCGGGAGGCCGCCTGGTCGTAGGCGGAGACGATCTCGGCGACTATCCGGTGCCGTACCACGTCGCGCCGGCCGAGGCGGACGAAAGAGACGCCCTCGATGCCGCCGAGCACCTCCTCCAGGCCGACGAGGCCCGACCGCTTGCCGGGGACGTCTATCTGGGTGACGTCCCCGGTCACGACGACCTTCGTGTGAAAGCCGATCCGGGTGAGGAACATCTTCATCTGCTCGGGCGTGGTGTTCTGGGCCTCGTCCAAGATGACGAAGCTCGAGTTGAGCGTCCGTCCCCGCATGTAGGCGAGCGGCGCCACCTCGATCGTGCCCCGCTCCATCAGGCGCTGGGTGCCCTCGGGCTCGAGCATGTCGTAGAGGGCGTC
>JAJZLV010000088.1 GCA_021803215.1 Actinomycetes bacterium
TAACTCCTCGCCAAGAGTAACCTCCCGACACTCCTCCGGCCGGTGGTGGGCAGCCAGGTGGCACCGGAGGCTCTGCTGGACTCGGCCGGTGAGGCCCCGGCGGTCACCTCGGCCGGCGCCAGCAGCTGTGGCTGCAGCTCAGAGGATCCGCTTGCGCTGCATGACGAGGAAGCAGATGTAGCCAGGGATGGTCGGGAGCCAGAAGGTCGCTGCCCGGAAGAGCAGGACGCCCGGCACTGCCTCCCTGGCCGGCAGCCCGATGGCGGTGAGGCCGGCGACGAGGACCGCCTCGACCGCTCCGAGCCCGCCCGGTGTGGGGGCAGCGGCCCCGACCGTGTTGCCCGCCATGAAGACGGCCGCCGTGGCGATGATCGGCGGGTGGGCCCCGACGGCGTGGAGAGAGGCGATGAGGGCGAGGGAGTAGCTGGCGGTGAGGAGGAGGTTTCCCCCGATGCCCTCGGTCATCCGGAGCGGCTGGGAGATCACGTCGAGCAGCTGGGGCCAGGTGGAGCGGATGCGGGGCCAGACCCGGCGCCAGAAGAGCTCCTTGGTCCAGGGCACCACGGTCACGAGGAGGGCTCCGAGGGCGACTATGCCGCCGAGGACTCCGAGCAGGCGTGGCCCGGGGACAATCCTGAGCGAGCCGACTCCGGTCCCGGAGAGCAGGGCTGCCACGACCAAGAGGACGACCGTGGTTATGAAGTTCACGAGCTGCGAGAGGGCGACGGCCGTCGCCACGGTCGGGCTGTCGACGCCCTCTTTGTGGAGGAAGCGGCCGTTTATGGCGACGTGTCCGACCGTCGGCGGTGTGACGAGGCCCAGGAAGGCCGCCGAGAGCTCGACGATGGTGGCCTTCAGCACCGAGACGCGCTGGGGCACGAAGGCGATCAGGTTGAGGGCCGAGCCGAGGTAGGTGAGGGCCGAGCCGACGAGGGCGATGGCGAACCAGCTCCAGTCGGCGTGCGAGAGCGTTCCGGCCAGGTTCACGGTCCTCAGCTGGCCGACGAGGATGAAAGCGGCCACGACGAGGGCTATGACAGAGGCGACCACCCGCCACCTGAAGCGCTCGAGACGGGTCTCGGGAATCGGAGCGGTGCTCTCTCCGATGAGCTCTCGCCGTACCTCCGTGAGGCAGCTCCGGGCAGTGCGCATTGCCGACCAGCCCCAGCTGGAGAGGGCGACCGGCTGCAGGATGGCGGCGATGGCCGGCTCATCGCTCGGGGCGTAGCCCGCCCGCATGGCCGCCACGGCGCGCTTGGCTCCGACCAGCGAGCCGGCCGAGGTGAGAAGCTGGGCGATGTCCAGGCGGCGTACCAGCTCCCCGGCCCCGACGACGGCGCTCTCGAGCGAGCGAAAGCCGCCCGAAGGCGGTCCCTGGCCCTGGCCGCCGCAGATGACGTTCTCGGCCCTGAGGTCGCGGTGGGCGACCCCGACCTCGTGCAGCCGCCGCAGGGAGGAAAAGAGCGCCTCCAGGTCGGCGTCGCTCGTCTCGGCGCTGAGCTCTGGGCCCTCGAGCCTCTCGCGGGCGAGCACCAGGGTGTCCGGCTCGAAGTGGGCGAGCAGGAGGACGCGGGGGGCGCGTACCCCCGTGTTGGCAGCCATGAGAGAGGCGAGGGCCTCGGTCTGCAGGGCCGTTCGCAGGCTGATCGGCTGGCGCCCGGTGGCGATCCCCCGCAGCCGGAGTATCGACCAGACCCGTTGCAGCACGCCGGCCCCGTGCATCTCGCGGCCGGCCGCCTTCAACACGATCCGCCGCCCGTCCTCAAGCGCGCCGACGAGCTCCGGGCGCTCGGGGTCGGGCCGGTGGAGCTCGCTCACCGGTATTCCGGCGCGCCGGAGGCCACTCACGAGCGACTCGATGCTCGGCCGCCGCGCCGCAGTGCGGAGCGCCCAGCGGACGCTGAGCCCGACGGCATAGCCGCCGAGCAGGGCGAAGAGGAGCCCGAAGAGGGAGATCTCGGTGATGGCGAGCCCCGTCAGGAGCAACGCCGCCGTGATCGTGGTGCAGTAGCGACCCCAGCCGCTGTAGCGGGCGGTGTCGGAGCCGGTGACGATGGCGACGATGACGGCGTCGCGCACCAGCGTCGAGCCGTCGCTCTTGTAGAGCAGGGCCGCCGAGATGCCGCCGTGGAAGGCGTGCCAGCCGGCGATGAGGCCGATGCCGAGGCAGATGGCCGAGAGCCCGGCGACGAGGGCGTTGACGCCGTCGGCCCGGCGGCGTCGTAAGGCGTTCACCGTGATCATGACGAGCAGCCCGACGACGGCGAAGGCGGCGACCCCCGCACAGGCGACCACGAGTATGCGAGGCAGGTGGCGCATGGCGCGCACCACATGCCTCGTGGCGTCCAAGACGGCCCCCGGGACCGAGTGGGCCGCCAACAGCAAGAGGGCGATCACCCCGAGGGCGCCAAGCGCTAGCAGGATGTCAGCCGGACGACGCACCCGGGCATCGGCCTCGCCCGACCCGCTCTCGGCCATCGCCTTGTCGAAAAGGCTCACCGGCCTCTCGTCGTCCTTCCGATCGGGATATTCACCTGGGCGCCGCCGGACCGCCGGGCCGGCGGATTTGTCTCGCTGCCACGGTATTCGATGACCAGGGGTGATGTCCGCTTTCAGAGCTGCTAGACGGTTGCCATGGAGCTACGTATCTTCACCGAGCCCCAGCAGGGCGCGACCTACGAGCAGTTGCTGAAGATGGCCCGAGCGGCGGAAGAAGGCGGCTTTGACGCCTTCTTCCGCTCCGACCACTACCTCCACATGGGTGATCGCGACCCGGGTCCGGGTTCGACGGACGCCTGGATAACACTGGCCGGCCTGGCGCGCGAGACAGAGCGGATCCGGCTCGGGACCCTCCTCACGTCGGCCACCTTCCGCCTGCCCGGAGTCCTTGCCATCTCCGCCGCCGAGGTGGACGCCATGAGCGGCGGGCGGGTCGAGCTGGGCATCGGAGCCGGCTGGTACGAGGAGGAGCACCGCGCCTATGGCATCCCGTTTCCGCCGGTGGCGGAGCGCTTCGAGCGCCTCGAGGAGTCGCTCGCCATCGTAACCGGGCTGTGGGCTACGAGAAGGGGCGAGAGCTTCGAGTTCGCGGGAAGGCACTTCACCCTGACCGGCGGCCCGGGGCTGCCGAAGCCAGTCCAGCGCCCCCGGCCACCGCTCATAGTGGGCGGGCAGGGCCGCCGGCGCACGCCGCGCCTGGCGGCTCGCTTCTCTGACGAGTTCAACGTGCCCTTCGCCTCGTCCGAGGACTGCGCCGAGCTGTACCACCTCGTCGAGGCGGCCTGCGACGAAGAGGGTCGCGACCCGGCCTCGATCCTAAAGTCCGTCGCCCTCGTCTGCTGCGTCGGCCAGGACGAGGAGGAGTTCACCCGCCGGGCGGCCGCCATCGGCCGTCAACCGGCGGAGCTCCGCCGCAACGGCCTGGCCGGGACGCCGTCCGAGGTGCTCGCCAGGCTCACCGAGTACGAGCAGGTCGGGGTGAGCCGGGTCTACCTGCAGATGCTCGATCTGGACGACCTCGAGCAGGTCGAGCTCGTGTCAAAAGAGGTGCTGGCGGCTCTCAGCTAGCCGCCCGGCCGGCAAGGAGGAGGGCGATGTGCGTGTAGGCGTCCTTACGGGAGGCGGTGACTGCCCGGGACTCAACGCCGCCATCAGAGCGGTGGTCAGGAAGTGCGAGGCGGGCTACGGCGACGAGGTCATCGGCTACCGCGACGGCTGGCGAGGCCTCATCGAGGGCGGGAGCGTCGAGCTCTCAGTCCAGTCGTGCCGTGGGATCCTGCCCAGAGGCGGGACGGTGCTCGGCACCTCCCGCACCAATCCTTACAAGGTCGCGGGCGGCCGCGAGGCGGTGCTCGCCACCTTGGCCAAAGACGGGATCGATGCCCTGATCGCCATCGGAGGTGAGGACACCCTCGGGGTGGCCAACCGGCTGGCCGGGGAGGGCGCGCCGGTGGTCGGCATCCCGAAGACGATCGACAACGACCTCTCGGCGACCGACGTGACCATCGGCTTCGACACGGCTGTGCAGATCGCCGCCGAGGCGATCGACCGGCTGCACACGACGGCCGAGAGCCACGACCGTGTCATCGTCTGCGAGGTGATGGGCCGCCACGTCGGCTGGATCGCCACCTACGCCGGCATCGCCGGCGGCGCCGCCGCCATCCTCGTGCCCGAAGAGCCCTTCGACGTCGAGGCCGTCTGCTCGTACCTCGAACGCCGCCACCAAAAGGGCCGCTTCGCCTCGATCGTCGTGACGGCCGAAGGAGCCCTTCCGGCCGAGGGCACCATCTCGGTCGCCTCGCCGGAGCTGGACCAGTTCGGGCATCCCCGCCTCGGAGGCATCTCCAACACCGTGGCGGCCGAGATAGAGAGGAGGACCGGATTCGAGTCCCGTGTCACGATCCTCGGCCATGTCCAGCGGGGCGGTACGCCGAGCGCCTTCGACCGGGTGCTGGCGACCCGCTTCGGCACAGAGGCGGTCGATGCCGCCCACGAGGGCGCCTTTGGCCAGATGGTCGCCCTGCACGGCCCGGCCGTCGAGCGGGTCCCGATCTACGAGGCGATCGCAGAGCTGAAGAGGCTCGACAAGAGGCTTTTCAGCTCTGTCGCCGAGGTCTTCTTCGGATAGCGGCGGGCGGTGCCCCGGGGGCAGAGGGGCCACCGCCCGCCTGCGGCGCAAGCTAGCAGTGCCCCAGGGCCTGTGCAGTAAAGATCATTAACAAAGGCGTTCATCCCTCTTCGACCGAGAAGAGCTCCTCGATGCCGGTGATGGCGAAGATGCGCTGCACCCGCGCCGGCACGTTGCGCAGACGGATCAGCCCGCCGGCGGTTTCGGCCCTCTTCTTCGCCATGATGAGGACCGAGATGATCGTCGAGTCGAGAAAGACGAGCTCGGTCATGTCGAGCAGCACCGAGCCGCCGGGCTGCGAGAGCACCTCGAGGAGGGTCTCTCTCAGCTCGGCGGCGGCCCGCAAGTCCAGCTCGCCTCTGAGCAGTACCTCGGGTACCAGGCCGCGGGTTCGCAACGAGATGGTGAATCCTGCCGGCTCCTCTTCGGGCAGGCCGGTGTCGGTCATGGGCTGGCAGCGTTCGCGAGCTCTCTCGCCTGGCGGCTCTCCGGCCACGGCGTCGGCTCGGCACCCCCCAGCTGGTGGGTGAACTCGTCGAGGAACCAGTCGCGGAAGGCCTTCGCGCCGGGCGACGAGGCGAGGCTCAGGAGGTGCTCGCCCCGGCGGCAGTACTCGTCTGCCTGGTCGAGGATCTCGCCGAGCCGCCTGATGTCGCCGGCAATGCCGGCCGGGACCTCGTAGACGAGCTCGTCGATCGTCTGCTGCCCGGCCTGCCGGGCCCGCTCCAGCCGGGCCGTCTGGTCAGAGCTGATGGCCCCGTAGCGCTCCTGCAGCTCCGAGACGATCTGCAGCAGCTGGCGGGGCACCGCGTGGTCGTGGTCGATCGTCATGAGCACGAACTCCCTCATGAGGTCGCGGGTCTCGGCGTCCGCGCGCGTCCAGAGGTCGACGGGGAACCGCTCGAGGCGGACGCGCCTCAGCCCGCCAGCAGGCCGCGCCTTCTCCATCAGGCCGCCTGCCTCAGCCGCGGGCCGCGCTTGTTGCCTCTCGGCCGCTCGAGCAAGCGAGCGGCCGGCGCCTTTCGGAGCTCGCCCTCCCCCTCGGGATCACCCCCCCGGCCGCTCGACTCCGAGAACTCGGCCCAGACGGTCTTTCCGCTCTTGTTCTCGTCGCAGCCCCAGGCGTTGGCAAGGGCGGCCACCAGGTACAGGCCGCGCCCGGTCGTGTTGGAGAGGCCGTGGGTTCGCACGTTGGGAAGGGCCGGCGAGGAGTCGGAGACCTCGAGCCTGATCGTCGCCGTCCGGGAGACCCGGATGACGATCGAAGTCTTGGCGTGGAGGACGGAGTTCGTAACGAGCTCGCTCAGCACGACGCTCATATCGTAGTCGAGGTCTTCGAGCCCCCACTGCTCGAGCCTCTCCGACAGCCAGCGGCGGGCGCGGCTGACACTGGCCGGCTGAGGTTCGAGCGTGAGCTCAGCTGAGTTCACCAAGTTCATCGTATGGCCTCACTCCAAACAAACTGTGGAATGGTCGCGCCGTTCGGCCAATTGCGCCAACTCACAGTTGACGTCCCCGCCCGCTCGACAGAGGCTCTGGCCATGGAACTCTCCCGTCAGCCTCTCAGCGAAGACGAGATCAGGCGCCGGCTCGCCGGCCCGCTCGCCCCCTGGCGCCTCGCCGGCGGACCGAGCGCCCGCCTCATCGAGCGCCAGCTCTCGTTCCCGGGCTTCAAGGAGGCCTTCGCCTTCATGTCGGCCGTCGCCCTCGTCGCCGAGAAGCTCAACCATCATCCAGAGTGGGCGAACGTCTACAACAAGGTCGAGATCCGCCTCAGCACCCACGACGCCGGCGGCGTCACCGACTACGACCTAGCCCTCGCCGGCTCGATCGAGGAGCTGGCGGCCCGGCTCGGAGCTTGAAGGGCTCAGCTCGCCCGACCCTCGATGATTCGGAGGGCGAGCAGGCAGCAGTCGTCGGTGCGGCCCCCTGGCGGCACCGTCGCTTCGACGAGGGCGTCGGCGAAGTCCTCGATCATCCGGCTGGCGTGCACCTCGGCGGCGCGGGCGAGGCGGTCGAGCGACAGGTCGAAGTCCTCGTCCGGCCGTTCTATCAGCCCGTCTGTCATGAAGACGACGAGGTCTCCCTCCTCGAGCTGGTGGACCGTCTCGGCCGTGCGGGCCGGCAAGCCGGCCGCCAGCACCCGTCCGCCGCTCTGTCGCGTGGTCGCTCTGCCGCCGCGGACGAGGAGCCAAGGCGGGTGACCGGCGCAGGTGGTCTGGAGCGAGAGCCGGTCGCGGTCAAGGGCGCCGAAAAGGACGCTCGCGATCGGGTCGGGCAGGTTCCAATCCCGCGAGTCGTTTCCGAGCAGGTCGCTCAGCCGCTCGAGCGTGCCGGCCGGCTCATGGCCCTCGGAGGCGAAGGCGAAGAGCCCGTTCCTGAGACGCGCCATGGCCGAGGCGGCCTCCACGCCGTGGCCGCCGACGTCACCGACGACGAGAGCGAGGCGCCCGTCGGGCAGCTCGAAGGCGTCGTACCAGTCACCTCCGACCGGGCCCTGCTCGGCGGGCAGGTAGCGGGCGGTGAGCTCTAGACCGCCGAAGCTCGGCAGGCGGGCCGGCAAGAGAGCCAGTGTCAGGCGCTCGGCGAGCCGCCGCTCACGGGCGCGCTGGGTGAGGTCCTCCACCACCCGGCCGGCCCTCTCGGCCAGCTCCTCGGCGAGCCCGAGGTCGTCCTCGGTATAGGTCGGATGGCTGCCGCAGGCGGCGAAGGCCATGACGCCGATGACGTGGCCGTGCCACTCGAGCGGGACGATCATCGCCGAGTTGAGGCCGATGGAGGCCGCCAGCTCCTCGTAGCCGTCGAGATCCGGCGGTCGGCCACCCGGCGAGGACAGCACTGCGGGCCGGCCCGAGTAAAAGACCCGGCGCAACGGACCGGGCTCGTCGAGGATCGGCATGGCGGCCGGGCGCCGGGCGATGGCGGCCGGCAGGTGCTCGAGATCATGGGCGAGGGCGATGACCTCGAAATTCTCGCCCTGGGCCCGTACGACGGCGCAGAGGTCGCCGAGGCGGGGCACCGCCAGGCGAGCCAGGTTCTCGAGCATCTGCTCGGGCGAGGCGTAGCGACCCGTGAGGGCGAGCGAGGTCTCGGCGAGAAAGGCTCGGCGCTCGACGGCAGCCCGCTCGGCCTCGACCGCCCTCGCCCGGTCGACCGCCAGGCTCGCCTGCTCGGCGACCGCCAGCAGGTAGGCCCTCTCGTTCTCGTCGAAGCGGTGCGGCGCCGGATAGCCGACCGCCATGATGCCCAGGCGCTCCTCGCCGAGGGTGAGGGCGAAGCCTGCGAAGGCCTTCGTCTCCCCGCCGGCCCCCGCCGGCCAGCGCTGTTCCATCTCCTCGGGGCTCTCCACGAAGACCGGCTTGCCGCTCTCCAAGCCCTCGAGGACGGGATAGGAGTCGTCGAGAGGTATCTCGTAGAACGCCGTGCTCCGAGGGCCTCCCGCCACGAGGCGCAGGCGGCCCCGCTCGAGCACCCAGATGGCGGCCTCACCGCCTGAGTCCGCCGGCCCGAGGACGGCTCGGTCCACGATGGCGGCGCAGGCGGTCTCGAGGTCGGTGATGCTCAAGAGGGTGGCCGTCATCTCCTGCAGAGCCCCGAGGCGGGCGGCGGTCAGCTCGGCTGCCTGGCGCAGCCTCCGCTCGATCTCGAAGAGTCGGACCCGCTCGACGGCGACAGCCACCGGGTAGGCGATCCTCTCGAGGAAGGCCACCTCTTCTTCTGTGAAGTGCCGCGGCGTCTTCGAGCTGACGTGGAGCACGCCCACCACCCGTTCACCTGCCAGGAGGGGTACGCCGGCGATGGACTTGAGCGAGCTCTCTCGTAGGACGGGGCTTCGCACCTCGAACTGCTCGAGGTCGTCGACCACGAGCGGCTCGGCGCGGGCGAGGATCTTGCCGGCGTATCCCTCCCCGCGTGGTATACGCACCTCAAGGTCCACCTCCACGACGAGGCCGACCGAGGTGCGGGCCACGAGCTCGGAGCCGGCATCGTCCGCTATGAGGATCGAGGCGGCGTCTGCCCGCAGGGTGCCCGACACGGCCTCCAGGGCCTGGCGGAGCACCTCCGCGAGCGAGAGGCCGGTGACGGCTCCGGCGGCCGCCTCCCGCAAGGGCTCGACCCACTCGGCCGCGTGCTCGTCGAGAGCCCGGAAGGCCCTCTCGGCAGAGAGATCTCGCTTCTCGGGCTCGGGACCGCTCACTTTTTCAGGTCGCTTATCGGCCATCGAGCCCCCAGAACCTCTTTGCTGCGGCGGAGCGTAGCCGGGCGGCCACCAGGGCGCGGGAAGGCGGTCAACGGTCCGGTTCCGAGGCGGCGGGGGCCGATCCGGGCGACCGTGGCCAGGTGGCGCCAGGGAGCTCTCAGGCCGGCTGTTCTGCTAGGACGGAGGCCGGTCTTCGAGAGATCACCAAGGAGCGGCTCGTGCACGAATGGACCGAGGAGACCGAGAAGCTGGCCGCCGGCGTGCTCCAGTACACGACCGAGCGTCTTCACCTGAGACCGGTCCCCCTCGACGGGCCGCGCACCCCGGCACAGCTGGCGGCCGAGGCGGGCGCCACCGTGACGGCCGCCGGTATCGGCGGATCGGAGGCACTTCGGATCTTCGCCGAGGTGCTGGCGCCGGCCTGCATCTCGATCGACCACCCTCGCTACTTCTCGTTCATCCCCTGTGCCCCGACGCCGGCGAGCACGCTGTTCGACCTCGTCGTCGGGGCCTCCTCGATCTACGGCGGGAGCTGGATGGAAGGAGCCGGTGCCGTCCACGCCGAGAACGAGGCCCTCGCCTGGCTCATCGAGCTGGCCGGCCTGCCGGAGTCGGCCGGCGGGGTCTTCGTGCAGGGCGGCACGCTTGCAAACCTCTCGGCGTTGGTGGCCGCCCGGCACCACGACCGGTCTCGACGCCAGGCCGCCGGCCGCGCCCTGCCGGAGCGCTACGCCATAGCGGCCAGCACCGAGGCCCACTCGTCTGTGGGCAGCGCGGCGGCCGTGATGGATGTCGACATCATCGGGATCGAGCCCGACCGAGACGGCCGGCTGACAGGTGAGGGCCTGGCGCGCGCTCTCGCCAGATCGGCACTCGAGTCGCCCGGCCGGGCTCCTTTCGCGGTGGTCGCCACGGCCGGGACCACCAACCTCGGCATCGTCGACGACCTGTCGTCGGTGGCCGAGGTGGCCAAGACGGCCGACCTCTGGCTCCACGTGGACGGTGCCTACGGGGCGGCCGCCTTGGCCGTGCCGGCCCGTAGGCACCTGTTCGCAGGCATCGAGCGGGCCGACTCGTTCGTGGTCGACCCCCACAAGTGGCTCTTCGCCCCCTTCGACTGCGCGGCCCTCGTCTACCGCCAGCCCGAGCTGGCCAAGGCAGCCCACTCCCAACACGCTGCCTACCTCGAGCCGCTTCGGACCGGGCAGGAGTGGAGCCCATCTGATTATGCCGTCCACCTGACCCGCCGAGCCCGGGGCCTTCCCTTCTGGTTCTCGCTTGCCTGCTATGGGACGGACGCCTACTGCGAGGCCATCGAGCGCACGCTCGAGGTCGCCCAGTACGCCGCCTCGAGGGTCCGAGCGCTCGACTACCTCGAGCTCATCTGCGACCCGGTCCTCTCGATCGTCGCCTTCTACAGGCGCGGTTGGGAGGACGCCGAGTACTATCGCTGGTCCGAGGCTCTCCTCAGCTCAGGAGTCGGCTTCGTCGTCCCGACGTCTCATCGGGGCCGAACCGCCATCCGGCTCGCCGTCGTCAACCCCCGTTCGAGCGAGAGCGACATCGACACGGTCCTCGCCTCGCTCGCCTGAGCTGGACGTCGGTCGCAGCGCACGGGCCAGAGGTGGTCGCTCTCCTCGAGGCCGGGCCGTCCCTGCTCGAGGCACCAGGTGTGGAAGCCGACGGCCCACTCCTTGTGCCATCCCTCCTGCAGCCTCGTGAGCTCTTCGGCCTCGAGACCGGCCAGCTCGGGCCAGCGACGGCCGATCGCCCGAGCGAGCGAGACGGCGGCGGCGGCGTCCTGCCCGGCGTCATGGGCCGAGCAGAGCGAGACGCCGTAGGTCTCACAGAGGTTCTCAAGGCGCCGCTTCCCCTTCCGGTAGCGGTCGATCCGGCGGTCGATCACGAGCGGGTCTATGACGGCCCGCCAATCGAGCGGGGCCAGCCCGGCACGGGCGAAGAGGCACTCGGCGATGGTGACGTCGAAGCTGGCGTTCATCGCCACGACCGGCACCCTTCTTGCCGCCGCCTGCGAGAGGTGGCGGTGCAGGTAGTGGGCCGTCGCCTCGAGCGAGCGACCTTCCGCCCTCGCCCGGGCCGTCGAGATGCCGTGGACCTCGTAGGCGCCCTCGGGGATCTCGCGCTCGGGATCGACGAGGAAGCAGTCGTGCCGCCTGCCGCCCTGGCCGTCGCACCAGACGAGGGCGACCTGCACCGGGAGGTCGCTCAGCGGGTCCACGCCCGTCGTCTCGAAGTCGAGACCGACAAGTGGGCTGTCGGGCCACTCCATGGGTCGAAGATACGCGGCGGCTGTGTCAAAGCCGCGGATGGTCGCTGGTCGATTGCCGGAGCCGCCGGGCGGAGAGGAGCGGGCCGCTCGCCGGACCGCCGCTTCAGTGCCCTCTCAGATGACTTGTGTCGTTGAAGCCCCGCACCAGCCAGCGAGAGGGCGTGACGACGAGCCGGGAGATGCTGGCGTTGTCGGCGCCGACGAAGGCGAAGGGTCTGGAGCCGGTCGCCTCGGCGAGGATCATGCCGATGGAGCCACCGTGGGAGACGGCCACCACCCGCTCTCCCCTGTGGGCGGCTGCGATCCGATCGACGGCAGCCCGCAGCCGAGCGGCAAAGGCCTCGTTGCTCTCCGCTCCCGGGATAACGTCCCAGCGCTCCTCCTCGAGCATCGCGAGCGCGGTCGGATGGCCCTCGGCGAGGTTGCGCCGGAAGGCGGCCCCCTCCCACTCGCCGAGAAGAACCTCGCGCAAGTCGGGCTCCACCCGCGGCACCATCCCGAGGCGAGCAGCCAGCGGGGCGGCCGTCTGGTGGGTGCGGCGCAGCGGGCTGACGTAGATGGCGGCAAAGGGTCCCTCTCCTGCCAGGCGGGCCCCGACCGCCTCGGCCTGCTCGACCCCCTCGGGCGCCAGGTCGGGGTCGCTCTGGCCGTCCAGCCGGTCGAACGGGGTCGAAAGCCGGGCCGGCATCGACTCGCCGTGGCGGACGAGGACTATCTCGGTTCCCTCGGCCGGGAGCTCGAAGCGGGCCTGCCGGTAGGCCCGCTCGCCCTCCCCGGCCCCGGGCTGCCCGGCTTCGCTCGACACGGCGCCGAGCCTACGGCCGGGGCTGCCGAGCTGCCTCTTCCCGGCTAGCCTGGCCACTCGGTCACAGGGAAGTCCTGGTCACGGGGGGCGGAGAGACCATGAGCAGATCTGTGAAGGCGGGCCGCCTCGCCGGGCGCGCCGAAGACGAGGTCGCCTCGAGGACGCCGGAGGCAGACGACGGCTTCGCAGCCCGCCTGCTCGCATCGATCGGCCAGCCGGTCGTCGTCGTGGACACCGAGTTCCGGGTCGTCTACTGGAACCGGGGCGCCGAGCTGACGCTCGGTTGGCCGGCGGCCGAGATGATCGGCAGGGACGTCGTCGAGGCCACCGAGATCCAGCTCACGGCCGAGCACACCGAAGAGATCTTCCGGCACCTAGAGGCCGGCGAAGAGGTGGTGGAGGAGTTCGAGTTCACGAGGCGCGATGGCTCGCACCTCCCGCTCCTCGTCAACCTGACGCCCTTCCTCGACGAGCAGGACCGCTTCGCGGGCATGGTGGCGATCGCCACCGACATCACCGAGCGCCATCTGATCGAGGAGGCCAATTCCCAGCTCTCGGCGATCGTCGAGTCTTCGAGCGACGCCATCGTCGGCTTCGACCTTGATGGCCATGTGACGAGCTGGAACCGGGCGGCCGCGATGCTGTTCGGCTACCCGTCTTCGACCGGAGCCGAGCCAGCTGGTATCGCCTCGCCCGAAGACGGGCCGCCGCTTCTCAGCTACGAGCCCGGCACCCATCTCACCGGGACGGCCACCTTCACGACCCAGTACCGGCAAGAAGGGGGCCGGATCGTCCACCTCGACATCACCGTCCACCCCGTGCGCGACCGGCACGGCCAGGTGATCGGAGGGGCCGCCATCTACCGGGACTCCAGCCTGCGCCACCAGCTCGAGCGCCAGGCCTCCGAGGAGCACCAGCGCCTCGAGGAGGCCCAGCAGATCGCCAAGATCGGCAGCTTCGACTTCGACGTCGCGACAGGGGAGCTGCTCTGCTCGCGCGAGCTGCGCAGGATCACAGGCCTCGGCGAGCGCTCGAGCTTCGACCGGATGACCGAGATCATCCACCCCGACGACCTCGCCATCTTCGAAGAGCAGGTGGTGCGGGCCGTCGACTCGGGCCGTACCTCGCTCGAGGCGACCTACCGGATCAGGCGCTCGGACGGGGCCGATCGCTGGGTGCGCACCCTCGGACGGGTCAGCCACGACAAGAGCGGGGCGGCCATCCGGGTGGTCGGCTCCAGCCAGGACATAACCGACCAGGTCGCCGAGGAGCAGGCCCGCCGTCTCGCCGAGCAGCGTTTCTCGGTCGCCTTCGAGCTCGGCAGCGTCGGGATGCTGGTGCTCGACCTCGACCGCACCATAAGACAGGTCAACCCGACCATCTGCCACATGCTGGCGAGGAGGCCCGAGGAGATCATCGGGCAGAACCCGGACGCCTTCATCCACCCGGACGACCGCCGCCCGCCCGGCGAGAGCGCCACCGATCTGCTGCTTGCCTCCGAGGACGACCACCTCGAGTTCGAGGCCCGTTACCTCCGTCCGACCGGCGAGGTGGTGCACACAATCGTCCACCTGGCGGTCGACCGGGACATCTCCGGCAAGCCCACCTACGCCATCGCCCAGGTGGTGGACATCTCGGACCGGAAGTCCGCCGAGGCTGAGCTCGAGCGGCTTGCCATGCAAGACCCGCTGACGGGGCTCCCCAACCGCTACCTGCTCGAGGACCGCTTGGCAACGGCGCTCGGCCGAGGCGAGCGCAGCGGGGCTGCCACCGCCGTCCTTTTCGTGGACGTCGACCGCTTCAAGCTCGTGAACGACTCGCTCGGACACGCCGCCGGTGACGACCTGCTGCGTCAGCTCGGCCGGCGTCTCGGCGCCTGCGCCCGGAGCGGCGACACCGTCGCCCGCTTCGGCGGCGACGAGTTCGTCCTCGTCTGCCAGGACGTCAACGGCGCGGCGGAGGCCGCCGCGATCGGCCGGCGGGTGGGCTCGGTCTGCGACGAGCCCTTCACCGTCGAGGGCCAGGAGATGTACGCCACCGTCTCGTGCGGCATAGTCATCGCCTCGAGTGACGACACCCCCGCCACCTTGCTTCGCGACGCCGACATCGCCATGTACAAGGCGAAGGAGAGGGGCCGGGCGAGAGCCGAGCTCTTCACGGCCGAGCTCCGCTCGCGAGCCACCCGTCGCCTCGACATCGAGCTCGCCCTCCGCCACGCCCTCGAGCGGGACGAGTTCCGCCTCGTCTACCAGCCGATAGTCGAGCTCCCGAGCGACCGACCGGTCTCGGTCGAGGCGCTCATCCGCTGGGACCACCCGGAGCGGGGCGTCATACCCCCGTCCGAGTTCGTGCCGGCCGCCGAGGAGACCGGCCTCATCGTCCCGATAGGCGACTGGGTGCTCGATCGGGCCCTCGCCCAGCTCTCGCAGTGGCGCCGGACGCTTCCGGGCGCAGAGCAGCTCGTAGTGGCCGTCAACATCTCGCCCCGCCAGCTCATGTCGACCTCGGTGCTGGCGAAGGCCCGCGACGCCCTGGCCGCCTACGACCTGCCGCCCGATGCGCTCTGCCTCGAGATCACCGAGTCGACGGCCATGGACGACCTCGAGTTCACCCTCCCGATGCTGAAAAGGATCGCGGACAGCGGCATAGTCGTCGCCATCGACGACTTCGGTGCCGGCTACTCCTCGCTCGGCCGCCTGAAGAGCCTGCCCGTCCGCTCTTTGAAGGTCGACAGCTCCTTCGTCGACGGTCTCGGCGTCGAGCCGGATGACTCCTCGATCGTGCACGCCATCGTCAGCCTCGGCCAGGCGCTCAACCTCGTTCTTTGCGCCGAAGGCGTGGAGAGCGAGGTGCAGCGGGCCGAGCTCGTCGGCCTCGGCTGCCACCGGGCGCAAGGCTTCTTGTGGTCAGAGCCGCTCTCGCCCGAGGAGTTCCAGTCCTGGTTCCGGGCCGACGGGCGCGACTAGCTCGGTTTGTCGACGGCCGGTGAGACGATCGCCCCGGCGGCGGCCGCCGCGGCGGCCGCCGCGAGCACTCCGAAGCGCATCAGCCGGGGGAGCTTGTTGAAGGCGATCGCCCCGGCGGCGAGGTCGCCGACGTCGGTGAGGTAGCCGGCCTCGGTCCATCCCCTGACGGGGGCGTCGTGGCGCTCGGCCAGGATGGCGCCCGCCCCGAGGGCGATGTCGCGGACCCCGACTGCGCGGGCGAGGAGGCGGCCGCCGGCCTCGTCGCCCGTGGCACCTCCCGTCCAGCCTCTGAGAGCCAGCTTCGGCGCCAGCACGGCGGTCGCGCCGACAAGGATCCTGAAGCCGGCGATCGCGGTGGCGATCCGGCGGGCTCGAGCTCGATCCATCAGATGCTTGTCCCTCTCTCGAGAGGCGCCGGACGGCGAATACCCTTTCCCGCCCGCAACCTCCCGTCCCCGCCCTGGGGCCGCTGCAACAAGGTCCGGGTTCTCGGGCGGTGGGCTCACTCCCCGTCGGTGCCGGCTGGAGCCGGCTCCGGGGCGGCGGCCGCGAGCCGGGCAGCGTCGATGTCTTGGTCGTTGACGACCGGGGCGTAGCAGCAGACCTGGTTCCGTCCGAGCGCTTTCGCCCTGTACATGGCGGTGTCGGCGTTCTCGGCCACGTCCTCGAGCGTCGTGCCGTGCTCGGGGAAGAGCGAGATGCCGATCGAGGCCGTCACGGGAGCCGCCTTGCCGTCCGGGCCTGGCACCCGGCCGAGGGCGTCTCTTATCGAGTGAGCGACCTCGATGGCGTCGGCCTCCGGGCAGTCGCGCAGCAAGAGGACGAATTCATCTCCTCCGAAGCGGACGACCGTGTCGCCGGCGCGGACCGAGGAGGTGAGCACCCGGGCGACATGTTTCAGCACGACGTCGCCGCTCGCATGCCCGAAGGAGTCGTTCACGGCCTTGAAGCCGTCGAGGTCGATGAGGAGGACGGCGATGTTGCCCTTGGCCCGCAGCACCTGGGCGGCTTCCCGGGGAGCGAGCTCGTCCCACCACCGCTTGTTCAAAAGCCCGGTGACGGTGTCGGTCACCACCCGTTCGGCTAGCTCGGCCCGCTGCTCGGCGCTCCGCCAGGCGTCGGCCCCGAGCTTTCCGAGCAGGACCGCCCGCTCGAGATCCTGGTCGGAGAACTGGGCTGCCCCGTCCCGCCAGATGTCGAGGACGCCGAGCCGTTTTTCCCCAGATACGAGAGGGATGACGAGCATCGACTCGTCCAACCCGTCGTCTTGCCCAGGGATCGGCGCTCCCTCGGGGTGCTCGGCCGTCCGGTCGCAGCGATAGGGGATGGCGCGGCCGAGGACCCAGCCCGTGATCCCTGTCGAGAGGGTGTGCGTGGAGTCGACGAGCGGCCCGAGGCCCTCGCCGACCAGCACCTTGGCCCGGAGCACGTATGAGTCCCAGTCCGCCTCGAAGATCGCCAGCCGGTCGAAGGCGATCAGCTGGGGAACGACGTCTGCCAGCGCCTCGAGGACGTCCTGGGGACCGCCGGCGTTCGAGAGCAGGGCCGACCACTCGATGAGGAGGCCCGCCAGCCGGCGGTCGTCGATGACCTCTGCCTTCGGCGCCTCAGGGACGAGGTGCACCCCGCTCTCGTCGCTGGGGGAGGGGAGCTTTCGCACCACCCGCTCCCGGAACCACGATGCCCGCACCACCTTGTCGCCCTCGAGGGCGAAATCGTCGTCGAGGACGACCGGAGCGTGCAGGTAGAAGCCGATGCCGTAGAAGACGCCGACTTCCATGAGCGCTTTGGCCGCGACGGCGTCGTCGACCCCTTCGGCGACGATGCGGGCGCCGAGGCGCCCGGCGAAGGCGAGCAGCCCGGCGAGCGCCGCCCGGTAGGAGCTCTCGTCGAGGCGCTCGAGGGTGCTCGGTTCGAGCAGCAAGAAGGTGGGCTGCGCCTCGACCACGTCCGACCAGGACATGACGAGGGGCGCCACCGCGTCGAAGCCGATGCGGAAACCGGCTTGGCGGAGCACCGCCGCTTGGCGCCCGGCGGCCGCCGCCATCGAGCGGGTGCCCAGCGAGTCGGGGACGCCGGGCGTTCCCCGCCGCGGTTCGGGCAGCATCCAGACGACCTCCGAGAGGGCCGAGCCGGCGGTGGCGATCCTGCCCATCAGGTCGAAGCCCTTAAGGACGAACAGGCTCGGGTCGACGTGGACCAGCAACGGCGCCGGGCCCACCGAGCCGGCCAGGGCGAGAGCGGCCTCGAGCAGGTCGACGGGGGAGGCGAGCGCGCCGGCAGAGCGCGCTGTGGCGTCGTAGGCGATCACGCGCTGATCGTTCAGATCCATCACAGGACGGACCGCTACACCAGCAACTACCGGTAGGTCTGACATCATCGCCTGGCACCGACGGCTCTCGAGGGACCGGCAGGGTCGTCTCTGAGAGCCCGTCGCTGAACTCATCACCTCTCCCCATGTCTCAACGGCGATCGGGCGTCGGCCCTCACTGAGACATCGGCATCATAGGTGTCGTTCCTGCGGGCTGTCGCACCGGCGAGCCGTCGAGGCGCGGTGAGAGGATTTGGCAGCCAGCAGTCACTGACTGGACCGGGGCCGGTCGGGCGCTATTGGGCCCGAGGTCCGCCTCCGTCCAAAAGCCGGGGAGGGGACCCCGGCGGGGCTTGCCGGCCGCGTAGACCGCGAGTCGCCGGCGACCGTCGTGCGAGAGCAGCTCGACGGCGTCGAAGAAGGCCGCCGGCCCGGCCGCCCGCAAGGCGGTGTCGCCCTCGCTCGGTCGCCGGGGCAGCTGGGTCGTGAGGAAGACGATCGGCGTCTCGGGGCCAGTCCGCCCCCTGACGGCGCTCGCCCGCCCGAGGGACTTCCAGACCGTCTCTGTGCGACAGAGCCCGCCGCGATAGCTGGTGAAGGCACCCGGGACGTCGAAGAACCACCGGCCGCCGTCGACGTCGAGGGCGACGAAATCGATCGTCACCCCGGTCTTCGGCACCCGGTAACGGCGTTCGGCGATCGTGAAGCCCGCCCCGCCGAGGACCTCTTCGGCGATCTGTCGAGCCGACTTTCCCTCCGAGGCGGCTCTCGCGGCCAGCTCGTCATCGCCCGCCTCCGGGCATCGGAGGTCGTCGCGTGGTCCTGCTCCCCTTGTGTCCACCGGGCGGCTGTCGCGGGCCAGGAGCTCGTTCACCCGCTGGCGGGCCGCTTCTACATAGGAGGCCTCGAGGTCGTAGCCGGCGTAGCGGCGTCCGAGCCGGGCCGCCGCCACGAGGGCGGAGCCGCTCCCCATGAAGGGGTCTAGAACCAGGTCACCCTTGTAGGTGTAGAGGCGGATGAGCTGCTCGGGCAGCTCGACGGGGAAGGGAGCCGGGTGCCCCACTCGCCTGGCGCTCTCGGGCGGTATCGGCCAGAGGTCGAGCGTGAGCGCCATGAAGTCCTCGGTCATGAGGGTGCTCTCGTAGGGGAGGCCTGCCGCCTGGCGCTCTCTCACGCTGCGGGCCCGGTCGAAGCGTCCCTTGCTCGCGACGACGACTCGCTCGGTGAGGTCGCGCAGCACCGGGTTGGCGGCGCTCCTGAACGAGCCCCAGGCGCACGAGCCGCTCGCCCCTTCTGCCTTCTGCCAGATCAGCTCGCCTCGCAAGAGGAGGCGGAGCTCATCTTGCAGGATCCTGATGACGTCGGCCGAGAGGCTGCGGTAGGGCTTGCGACCGAGGTTGGCGACGTTGACGGCGATCCGCCCGCCCGGCTCGAGCTTGCGCGCGCACTCGGCGAAGACGTCGGTGAGCAGGTCGAGGTACTCGAGGTAGGAGCCCGGCACCCCCTCGCGCTCGAGTTCTTCTTCGTACTGCTTTCCGGCGAAGTAGGGCGGTGAAGTGACGACGAGGGCCACCGAGCCGTCACCGACGGCGTCCATCCTGCGGGCATCGCCGACGACGAAGGGTTCGGCGAGCGGCTCGGGAGCCAGCACCTCGTCGTCGTCGCTCAGTTCAGGCGCCCGGAAGCGGCCGTAGAAGGCGGAGGCGTCGTGGCTCTCGCGCCGGCCCACCCCGAAATTCGATGTTGAAGTGCCTCGTCGTGCCACGCCCACCTCTGTTCCGACGCTACCTGCCAGCGGGTCTCCATCGGGTGATGCCCGCCGGCGATGGCCGGTCTCCTCCAATCCGAAAGGCTCTGCTCGCAGGCTCTTCGAAGCCTCAGGCCCAAGCGGCAGCTGCGATGCCCAGACGCTCAAGCAGGCGCCATGGCCGGTTGGTTCGAGTGAGAGGCACCGACTGGCTCGATCCCGCCCGAGCCAGCAGTGCGCCGCTGTGCCGGCGATGGGGCTGGGAGCTGCTGGGCAGTGAGTGCCCAGCCGTGCGCCTATGTCCGTTCACTGCTTGCCTGACTGCCGGCCCGCCTGACTGTCGACCTGCCGCTTGGAGGAGGTCACCGTCACCTCGCCCGGCTGGATGGGTCAGGGAAGATCCGGCTGGAAACCGGCGGCGGCAAGGAGACCGAGATCCAGCTGTCCTGGCGGAGCGGGGCAGGTCGGTCGGGCACCTGCGGCGACTTCGTGCCCGGCGGCCGTGCCCGGGCCGCCGGTGACGCGCCTTCTCCAGCTCTGCTCGAAGCTTGTGCTCGGCCGGTTCGCGTAGGCGGCCTCCGAGCCCGAGCCTGTCTTGGTGCTCTGGGCAAGGCAAGGCGCGGTCGCCTAGATGTCGTAGTAGAGCTGGAACTCCCAGGGGTGGGGACGGAGGCGGACGGCGTCGATCTCGTTCAGGCGTTTGTAGGAGATCCAGGTCTCGATGAGGTCGTCGGTGAAGACGCCGCCGGCCTTCAAGAAGTCCTGGTCTTGCTCGAGGGCCAGTAGCGCCTCGTCGAGCGAAGCTGGGACCTGGGGCACCTGGGCCAGCTCCTCGGGCGGGAGGTCGTAGAGGTCCTTGTCGACGGGGGCCGGCGGCTCGATGCGGTTCTGCACGCCGTCCAACCCGGCCATGAGCATCGCCGCGAAGGCTATGTAGGGGTTGGCAGAGGGGTCGGGGCATCGGAACTCCACTCGCTTGGCTTTCGGGCTTCGCGAGTAGATAGGTATGCGGCAGGCGGCCGAGCGGTTGCGCTGGGAGTAGACGAGGTTGACTGGCGCCTCGTAGCCGGGAACGAGCCGCTTGTAAGAGTTCGTGGTCGGGGCCGCGAAGGCGAGAACCGCCTTGGCGTGCGCCAGCAGGCCGCCTATGTACCAGCGTCCGACGTCGGAGAGACCGGCATAGCCGGTCTCGGCGTAGAAGAGCGGCTCGCCGCCCTGCCAGAGAGACTGGTGGCAGTGCATGCCCGAGCCGTTGTCCTGAAAAAGCGGTTTCGGCATGAAAGTTGCCGTGTAGCCGGCGTTGCGGGCGACGTTCTTCACCACATACTTGTAGAGCATCAGCTTGTCGGCCATGCGCAACAAGGTGTCGAAGCGCATGTCGATCTCGGCCTGGCCGCCGGTGCCGACCTCGTGGTGCTGTACCTCGATGTCGATCCCGAGCTGCTCCATGACAAGGATCATCTCCGAACGGAGGTCCTGGAAGTGGTCGGTCGGCGGGACCGGGAAGTAGCCCTCCTTGAAGCGGGGCTTGTAGCCGAGGTTGGGTCGCTCGTCCCGGGCGGTGTTCCAGGCTCCTTCGACGGAGTCCACCTGGTAGAAGGCCGAGTGCTCGTCCTGGGAGTAGCGGACGTCGTCGAAGATGAAGAACTCGGCCTCTGGGCCGAAGTAGGCGGTGTCGGCGATACCGGTCGAGGCGAGGTACCGCTCGGCCTTCAAGGCGACGTAGCGGGGATCGCGTGAGTAGCTCTCGCCCGTCACCGGGTCGTGCACGAAGCAGTTGATGTTGAGCGTCTTGTGCTGGCGGAACGGGTCGAGGACTGCAGTCGAGGGGTCGGGCAGCAGCAGCATGTCCGACTCCTGGATCTCCTGGAAGCCCCGGATGGAGGAGCCGTCGAAGCCGAAGCCGTCGACGAAGCCCTCCTCGGTGAGCTCGTGGGCCGGGATGGAGAAGTGCTGCATGAGGCCGGGAAGGTCACAAAAGCGGAAGTCGACTATCTGGACCCCTTCGTCCTTTATGAGTGCGACGACCTCTGCCGCGCTTCGTTCCTGCACGTCTCCTCCTGGTTCTCGTCTCGAATTCTGGCCCGACACTGCCACAGCGAGGTTGCCAGAACTTCGTTGCCCCGGCGTTGCTCGCGCGTGAACGCTCTGTGAACAACGGCCGACCACCGCCGCCGGGCTTCACGCAGGATCGCTCAGCTGCGAGGATTGGGGGATGCAGAGCCAGCGGGAGTACGTCTTGCGCACGGTCGAGGAGCGGGGCGTCCGATACGTCCAGCTCTGGTTCACGGACGTTCTCGGGACGCCGAAGTCCTTCGCCATAACGCCGGCCGAGCTCGAGAACGCCCTCGAAGAGGGGATGACATTCGACGGCTCGGCTATCGACGGCTTCTCCCGGGTGCAAGAGTCCGACGTCTTGGCGAAGCCTGACCCGAAGACCTTCCAGCTGCTTCCCTCCCGCCCCGGCCCGCGGCCGGCCGACGGCTCTCCTGTCGCCCGGGTCTTCTGCGACATCTTGAACCTCGACGGCTCCCCCTTCGAGGGCTGTCCCCGCCAGGTGCTGCGCCGGGCGCTCGAAGGCGCCCACGAACGGGGCTACTCCTTTTACGCCGCCCCTGAGATCGAGTACTTCTACTTCGCCCCCCTCGGGAGCCCGCTCGTGCCCAAGCCGCTCGACAGCGGTTCGTACTTCGAGCTGACGGTGGCCGACCTGGCGACGGACTTGCGCAAGCGGACGGTGCTCACCCTCGAGGACATGGGCATCCCGGTCGAGTACGCCCAGCACGAGGACGCCCCGAGCCAGCACGAGATCGACCTTCGCTACACCGACGCCCTCACGATGGCGGACACGGTGATGACCGTGCGGCTCGTGGTGAAGGAGATCGCCCAGCTGGAGGGGGTCTACGCCAGTTTCATGCCGAAGCCCCTCTCCGGCGTGCAGGGGTCTGGCATGCACACCCATTTTTCGCTCTTCGAGGGCGACAAGAACGCCTTCTCGGACCCGGGCGACGAGCACGGCCTCTCCAAGGTCGCCCGCCACTTCATTGCCGGGCTCCTCGAGCATGCCCCCGAGATCACCGCGGTCACGAACCAGTGGGTCAACTCCTACAAGCGACTCGTCGTCGGATACGAGGCCCCGGTCCACGTCTCTTGGGCCTACAACAACCGCTCGGCCCTGGTGAGGGTGCCGATCGCCAAGCGGGCCCGGCCCGAATCGGCCCGCATCGAGTACCGGGCACCGGACCCGGCCTGCAACCCGTACCTGGCTTTCGCCCTCGTGCTGGCGGCCGGCCTGAAGGGGGTCGAGCAGGGCTACGAGCTCTTGCCCGAGGCCTCTTCCAACCTCTTCTCGCTCACTCCCGAGGAGCTCGCCTCGGAGGGCATCCGCCCCCTTCCCACCTCTCTCTCGGACGCCCTCAGCGCGATGGAGCACTCCGAGCTCGTCGCCGAAACCCTCGGTGAGCACGTCTTCGAGTGGTTCCTCCGCAACAAGAGGGCCGAGTGGGAGGACTACACCCGCGAGGTCACGCCTTTCGAGCTGACCCGATACCTTCCGGCCCTGTGAGAGGGACGCCGACCAGCTGAGGCGATGGAGCCGCTCCTCCTCTTCCCCGACCACCTGCCCGGGTACCTCCTCGAAGCGCTCGAAGCGGAGGGCTACGGCTACTTGGCGGTGGCCGACGCCGAGGAGGCGACACGCAAGGAGCCGGCCGACGGCTGGGGGGGTGCCATCGTCGTGGCAGGAAGCGAGCTCCCGCCCGACCTCTCGTTCTGCCGCTTCCTTCGCCGCCGGGAAGAGCCCGTAGCTCCAGTCCTCCTCGTCCTTTCGGCCGGCCAGCTCGAGTCGGTCGCGCAGGCGGAGGAGATCGACGACTTCGTGCTGTTCGAGGCCTCGCCCGCCGAGCTGCGAGCTCGCCTCGCCCGTCTCTTTCGCCGGCCGTCGGCGAGCTCCCAGGCGCTTGTCGTCTACGGTCCGTTGGCGCTCAACCTCGAGACCTATCAGGCTGCACTGGCCGGCCGGCCGCTCGACCTCACCTTCATGGAGTATGAGCTGCTCCGCTTCCTGGCATCGCATCCGGGCAAGGTCTTCACCCGGGAGACGCTCCTCTCGCGGGTCTGGGGATACGAGTACTTCGGTGGCGCTCGGACGGTCGACGTCCACGTCCGCCGCCTGCGGGCAAAGCTCGGCGAGGAGCACGCCCACCTGATAGAGACGGTTCGCTCGGTCGGCTACCGCTTGGGGAGCGTTCGCTGGCTGCCGCCGGCTTCCCACCGCGACTAGCTCGACTTGCCTTTTTCGTCCCACCCCTTGCGGCCCCGTCCGCCAGCCCGAGCTGTTGCAGAGGTCTCACGGGGTGACGGTCCCTTGCCGCCGCCAGCGGGCAGGAGGGCTCGGGCCATGGGCGAGCGAAAGGAAAACAGGAACAGAGGGGAGGACGTCGTGCCCGGCGCGCAGTGCCGGAGTACGACCGCCGGCTCAGCCGGTGTCCAAGTGCTCCCCATTGATGGGACTGTTACCGCTCACGGCAGGACTCCAAGCAAACCAGGCGAGAGAAATCCCGTCGTGGGAGGCAGCCGCACGGTCGCCAACTCGCAGAGTTCCGGCTTCATGGATACGCCGGCGGAGACTCAACGGCTGGAGAGCGAAAAGAAAAGGAGTGCCTGGGAATGCCTAGGCACTCTGGAGCGGAGAGTAAGCCCAGGCCTCTATCTCGACGAGGGCGCCGAGAGGAAGGCCGCCGGTCGCAAAGGCGCTTCTTGCCGGCCGGTGCTCGCCGAAGGCCCCGACGTAGGCCTCGTTCACGATCCCGTAGTCGTCGATGTTGGCGAGCAGGACGGTCGTCTTCACGACGTCAGCCAGGCTGGCGCCTTCAGCCTTGAGAAGCTCGGCGACGTTGGCGACGGCCTGCCCGGTCTGCGGACCGACACCGCCGGGGACGAACTCCCCCTCGGTGGTGCGGCCCAGCTGGCCGGAGACTATGAGGAAGTCACCCGCCCGCACTACTGGCGTGTAGGGCCCCACCGGTGGCATGCCGGCTTCCTTTAGCTGAACGAGGAGCCGCACCCGCAGGTACGGCTGGCGTTCGGGTTGGAGATGTGGAAGCCGGCGCCCTGCAGGCCGTCCTTGTAGTCGAGGGTGGAGCCCTTCAACAGGTCGGCGCTGTCTGGGTCGACTACGACCTTCACGTCGCCGAAGCTGCGCACCACGTCGTCGTCGGCCACCTCGGAGTCGAAGAACATCTCGTAGCTGTAGCCGGAGCAGCCGCCGGGGCGAACGGCGACGCGCAGGGCCAGCTCCGGGTTGCCTTCCTGTTCGAGCAGCTCGGCGACCTTCTTGGCGGCCACCTCCGAGAGAGTGACCGGACTCGGCCTCCGGCCGATCTGGACTGACGTCGTTGCGATGCTCACGAAGTGATGCCTCCTATGTCCAAAGGAGCCGCCCTTGGAAACGATGCAATTGTACCTAGAGGTAGCAACCGCGGACCGCGGGCGGCCATTCCCTTCCCGGTTGTCGCACGACCGCCGTTATCCTCGCGCTTACAGTGCATGCGAACCCCGAGCTGGCCGAGCGGGTCAAGGATGCCCTGCGATCGGTGGTCGACCCCGAGCTCGGCGACGACATCGTTAGCCTCGGGATGCTCCGGGACGTGAGGGCCTCCGAGACGGGCGACCTCGTGGTCGAGGTCGCCCTCACGGTGGCCGGCTGTCCCTTGCGGAGCCAGCTCCGAGCAGACGTCGTTCGCGCGGCCCGCCTCGTTCCCGGTGTGGGCGAGATCGAGGTGCGCACGGGCGTCATGTCGAAGGACGAGCGGGCCGTTTTGATGGACCGGGCCAGGGCGCGGGCCCAGGAGCGCTCCGCCATCTCGACCGACCTGCCGACGAGCACGCGGGTGCTGGCGATCGCCTCGGGAAAGGGCGGGGTCGGGAAGTCCTCGGTCACGGTCAACCTGGCGGTCGCCCTTGCGAGAAGGGGGGTGACCGTCGGCGTTCTCGATGCGGACGTGTGGGGCCATTCGGTCCCCCGCCTTCTCGGCATGGCGGGCGAGATCGAGGCGAGGGACCGCAAGATGATTCCCCTCGAGGCGAGCCTGCCCGGTCTCGAGGGGAGACTGAAGGTCGTCTCGATGGGGTTCCTCGCGGACGAGGACAGCGCCATCATGTGGCGGGGTCTCGTGCTCAACCGGGCCGTGCAGCACTTCTTGGAGGATGTCGCCTGGGGCGAGGTCGACTACCTCCTCGTCGACCTGCCGCCCGGCACGGGAGACATCCAGATGGGTCTGGCCCGCATGATGCCCCGTACCGAGGTGCTCATAGTGACGACTCCTCCCCTGGCGGCCCAGAAGGTGGCTGGCCGGGCGGCCGACATGGCCCGCAAGGGCCACCTACGCGTAGCCGGCGTCATCGAGAACATGTCGCCTTTCGTCTGTGAGCACGGGAGCGAGTACGCCCTTTTCGGCCGAGGCGGAGGCCGCCGTCTCGCCGCGGAGGTCGGCGTCCCCCTGCTAGGAGAGATCCCCCTCCATCCTGCGGCCGCTGTGGCGGGCGACACCGGCCGGCCGGTCGCCCTCGGAACCGGGCCCCTTGCCGAGGCCTACGCTGGCATTGCCACCGAGGTGCTCGAGAAGGTGGCACCCCCGATCGAGATGTCCGGCTGCACCGGCCGCCTGCTCGAAGCGGTCGAAGGGGCTCTCGGGCCGGCTGGCGCCTAGGCGGAACGGGTCGCCCGCCAGGGAGCGGAGATCTCGTCCGGCTCGGGCGATGAGGCCTCACCCTCCTCGCGCAGCTTCAAAAGGTGGGCCCAGACCGAGTAGCGGGCTATCGGGTGGAGCTCCTCTCGGACGTCGGTGTAGACGTCGGCGACGATCTCGTCGACCGAGGCCTGGTGGCGAGCGCTCAGCGCAGCCTGGACTGCCCGCTCGCGTGCCAGTCGGTGGCCGATGTAGCCCCGCAAGACGTCGAGAGGATTCGAGAGGGCGGGCCCGTGGCCCGGCGCGATCGCCCCGATGGCGGGCGACAGCTCGAGGAGACGTTCGAGTGAGCTCAAGTAGGCCCTCATCTCCCCGTCGGGCGGGGCGATGACGACCGTCGACCCGCCCATCACGTGGTCACCCGAGAAGAGGAGGCGGCCGCCTCGCTGCGCAAGGTAGCAGAGGTGGTCGGAGGCGTGACCCGGCGTGTGCAGCGCCACGAGCGGCAGGTCACCCTCGGCGACCACGTCGCCCTCGGCGAGGCGCCGGTCGGGGCGAAAGCCGTCCCGCTCCTCGTAACCGAGGACGGTCGCTCCCGTCAGCTCGGCGAGGCGCCGGGCGCCCGGGGCGTGGTCGCGATGAGTGTGCGTGACGATCACGGCCTTCAGCCGTCCGCCGGCCGCCTCGGCCAGCGCAGCCAGGTGACCCTCGTCCTCCGGCCCGGGGTCGATGGCGACGAGCGAGCGAGTCCCGACCAGGTAGGAGTTGGTGCCCGGCCCCGTCATGATCGAGGGGTTCGGTGCCGTGAGCCGCACGACCCCGTCAGCCACCTCGACGAGCTCGCCCGGGCGGGGGGTCGACAGGGCGGAAGGATCCAGCAGGCTCACTTCGAGCGACCCGGGAAGCCGGGACTTCCCGGCGCCTGCGGCAAGGCGTCGTAGCCTTCCTCGCCGGGCAGCAGGATGCGCACGCCCTGCTCGGCGAAGACCATCTTCGGCAGGACGACCTCTACCTGTCGCGAGGCGGCTGCCTCGATGAGAGCGCCGGCCTCCTCGAAGCGGCCGATCGCCTCCAGGTTCTTGACCGTGGGCAGCCACAGATCGATCTCGCCCGCATCGTGGCGGGCGAGGGCGACCGAGGGGCGGATCCAGGCCGAGTCGATCACCTCGACGTCGTCGTGGAGGGCCTGCTGGCCTTCGGGGGCCGGGGCGACGAAAAAGCGGGTGTCGTAGCGTCTCGCCGATCCCTCCGGGGTCACCCAATGGCTGAAGTAGCAGAGGCGGCCGGCGTCCAAGAAGAGCTCCGCTTGCGCGACGAGGGTGGCGAAGTCCACCTCCTTCGCGTTGAGCCGGCGGCGGCCCTCGGCCAGCGCTCCAGCTCTCCCTCTTCGCTCGGAGCCGGGGGGACCCTGCTTGCTGCGGGCGAGGAGGATGCCTGCTTCTTCGAAGCACTCTCTGATGGCGGCTACGAAAAAGGCCAGGCCGTCTCTCCCGACACCGAGCAGCCGGCTCGCCTCCTCGTCGCTTCGCCCGAGGGTGCGGGCAAAGATCTGGCGGCTCGAGTCTCCCTTGTCGACGGCCCCGCCCGGGAACAGGTGGATGCCGCCCGCCCATTGCGACGACAGGTTGCGCCGCAGCATGAGGACTTCGAGTCCCTCGGCGCCGTCGCGCACGAGCATGAGGGTGGCGGCCGCCCTGGGGACGATCACGCCACGAAGGTGCTAGAGGCCTCCATCGCATCAAGTATCTCGCTGATCGTCTCTCCGAACGAGCCGGGAGCCGACAGTGGCCATCCGTGGTTGCCTTTCACCACCCGTCCGTTCACCCCGAGGGCGCGGCACTGGTCGTCGAAACAGGCCCGGGTGACGACCCGATCCTGTTCCGCCCAGACGACGGCAGCGGGGAGGCCCGCCTCTCGGAGCCGCTCGAGCTTGTCGCGCAGGTCCCCTTGGCGAATCATGCCGGCGAGAAGGCCGAGGCTGGCGGGGTGCCAGACGACGTTGTGGGAGAGCTCTCGCAGCAGCCCGAGAGCCGCCCGGGGAAAATGGCCGGTCGGGAACTCCGCTATCAGGTGATAGCACCAGTCCCAAAGAGGGCGATCGCGCAAGAGGCGCTCGGAGCTTCCGTCTCTCAGCCAGGCAGTCGTTCCGACCGAGCAGACGAGCACGGCGGAGGCGACCAGCTCGGGCCGGTCGTGCGCGACCTGGACGGTGACCGCCCCTCCGAAGGAGTGCCCGACCAGGTGGACGGGCTCACCGTCGAGGTCGGAGCAGCTGTCCAAGAACGAGCTGACCGAGGCGGCGTAGTTCTCGAAGCGGAGGCCGAAGACGGGAGGGTCCGAGCTCTGGCCGAACCCGGGAAGATCCGGCACGACCAGGCGGTATCCCCGAGCGGCGATCTCCCGGGCCGCCGGCTCGTAGGCGAGGTGTCCGAGCCCCCAGCCGTGCAGCAGCACGACGGTGGGCCCGTCTCCCTCTATGAGGCCGTAGCCGAACGACCTGCCGGAGATGCGACACACCTCATGGGACATCGGTCTCTGGCGGGGAACGTTTGCCTCGAGCCGCGTCGAGAGGACCACAAGCGGTGAGAGACGCACCATCGTGCTGAAGCTACCCAGTCAGAGGGTCGGGTAGCGGGTTTTGTAGCTTTCCGCGCCCAGGGTGAGCGGGGCGCCGCTGGCTCAGGCCAGCCGCATCCTCCGGCCCGATCGCCTCTCGAGGAGCTGTTTCCGCTCGGCTTCGTTGAGGCCGCCCCAGATGCCGTGGGGCTCCTGGATGCGAAGGGCGTAGCCGAGACAGTCCTCCCGAACCGGGCAAGCCCGGCAGATCGCCTTCGCTTCTCGCTCGCGGCCGAGTCGCTCCTCCTTCCGCTCTACATAGGAGGGCGGGAAGAAGACGAGCGCCTGGGGGCCGCGGCAAGATGCTTTCAACTGCCACTGGTCGTCATGTTGATGGGCGACCATTTCCCCTCCCTCTCAGGTCACCGGGCAGCCGGACCCCCGTCAACGAAGGTTTCGTGCCCCCACAGCAACCCCCGTTCCCGGCTGTCTTCCCTGTTGCCAGGGTGACTGGCGCGACAGTACCGCCGAGGTTTCTGCTGCACAAGAGCTGAAAGACAAATCCTGACGGCGCCACAAGCAGCGATAGTGTCCCCCCGCGATGGAGCCGAGAGCCTTTCTTACCCAGAGCCGGGTGCTGGTGGTGGCCGGCAAGGGCGGCGTCGGCAAGACGACAGTCACGGCTGCGCTCGCTCGTCTGGCAGCCGACAGCGGCCTCAAGGTCCTCGTGGTCGCTCTCGACGACTCTGGCGCGCTCCCGAGCCTGTTCGGAGCCGATTCTTCGTTCTCCTACGACGAGCAGGTCGTCTACGAGTCAGGGGCTGGCTCGGTGGTGGCGAGGGTCCTCACCCCGGATGATGCCCTGGTCGAGTACTTGATGGACCATGGGCTGAAGCGGGTGGCCAAGCGCCTCGTCCAAAGCGGCGTCCTCGACGTTGTCGCGACGGCCATACCGGGCATAAGAGAGATCCTGGTACTCGGCAAGGTCAAACAGATCGAGCGGGCTGGGGAGTACGACCTCGTCCTGCTCGACGCCCCAGCGACCGGCCATGCCGTGCGGTTCCTCACGAGCGCCAGCGGTCTGCTCGACGCAGCCAGGGGCGGCCCTCTTCGCAGCCAGGCCTCCGATGTGATCGAGATGCTGCACGACCCCGGGCGCTGCCAGGTGCTGCTCGTGGCCTTACCGGAGGAGACTCCTGTGAACGAGCTCATCGAGACCGCCTACCGCTTCGAGGACGAGGTAGGAGTCCTCCTCGGTCCGGTCGTCGTCAACTCCTGCTACGAGCAGCTGGAGGGGCTTTCATCCGAGGTCGGAGCCGCCGCCGCCCTCGCTGGTGAAGAGCTCGAAGCACCCGTCCAGGCCGCCCTCGGGGAGGCCGCGGCCTTCCGCCTCGGACGCCAGGAGCTGCAGAGCGCTCAGCTGAAGCGCCTGAAGACCGAGCTGCCCCTGCCCGAGCTACGGCTTCCCCACCTCTTTGTGGCCGAGCTCGGCCCGGAAGAGGTTGCTCGCCTGGCGGCCGCCATCGGGAGCGCCGTCCAGGGGCTTGATGCCTCTGAGCTGGCGGCGGCCACCCGGAGAGCCATCTGATGGGAGCGGACCTCTCCTGCCTCGTGCGGGAGCGCTCGACGGTGGTCTGCTGCGGCTCGGGTGGAGCAGGAAAGACCACCACGTCAGCCGCGATCGCTCTTGCCGGCGCGGCCGCCGGACGCCGGGCTTGCGTCGTCACGATCGACCCGGCCCGCAGGTTGGCAGACGCCCTCGGTCTCGACGAGCTCGGCAACGACCCGAGGCTCGTCGAGGGCGACTGGCCGGGCGAGCTCTACGCCCTGATGCTCGATGCCAAGGGCACCTTCGACGACCTCGTCCGCAAGTACGCCGGCGACCCCGAACAGGCCGAACGCATTCTTGCCAACCGCCTTTACCGGAACCTGACGGCAGCGCTGTCGGGCACACAGGAGTACATGGCCGGCGAGAAGCTCTACGAGCTGTCTGAGTCCGGCCGCTTCGACCTCATAGTCGTAGACACGCCTCCGACTCGCAATGCCCTCGACTTCGTCGACGCACCCGGCCGGCTGACGCGCTTTCTGGAGAACCGCTTCTTCCGCATCCTGCTCATGCCAGGAAGGGCCTCGATGAAGGCGCTCTCTGTCGCATCCCAGACGCTGCTCCGGACCATCTCGAAAGTGGCCGGCAGCGAGATAGTGGAGGACGCCATCGCGTTCTTCAGGGCCTTCGAGGGGATGGAGCAGGGTTTCAGAGACAGAGCCAGACGGGTGGAGCAGCTTCTGGCCGACGAGGGCACCGCCTTCGTCCTCGTGGCCGCGCCCCGGCGGGACTCGGTGGCGGAGGCTCATTACTTCTCGAAGCGGCTCAAGGAAGCGGGCATCCCCGTGGCCGCCCTCATCATGAACCGGGTTCTACCCGACTTCAAGGCTGGAGAGAGGACCGAGGGCAAGGCTCGCCAGCTCGTCATTCCCGAGGGCGTTGATGAGGCGAGGGCGGCGCTGCTGGCTCTCCGGAGGAACCTCGACGAGCTGGAGAAGGTAGCGGCCATCGAGCACGGCTATCTCGCCCAGCTGGAAAGGGGCGTGGAAGGTGAGGTGGTCACCGTCCCCTATCTCGCAAACGATGTACACGACCTGGACGGCCTCCGCCTCGTGGCCGAGCACCTGGACGGGCAGATATCCTCCGGGCAATGATCGAGATCCTCGTCGTGAGCGACGCTCCGACCGTGAGAGACGACGTGCGGGCGGCCATAGAGGACGACGAGACCGTCGTCCGCGAGCTGACAGACGGCCACGCCGTCCGCGCCGAGGTGGCGGAGGACCCGCCCGACCTGGTCATCACCGACATGCAGGTGGGGGCCATGGGCGGCGTCGCCATCTGCATGGATCTCCGCCTCGAGGCTTCGAGCGGCCGCCTGCCGCACGTCCCCGTGCTCGTCCTGCTCGATCGCCGGGCCGACGTCTTCCTCGCCCGTCGCTCGGAGGCAGAGGGCTTTGTCGTCAAGCCCTTCGACTCGCTTCGGTTGAGGAGGGCGGTCCGGACTCTCGTCGAGGGCGGGACCTACGAGGACGACTCCTACAAGCCGCTCCCACTCCCCTCCGAGCTCTCGAGCTGAGAGAGCCTGCCTCGGTTCCGGGAGCTCAGAAGACACTCGTGTTCCGGCGCCGGAGGACCTCCCAGCCAGAGCAGCCTCGGGCCCGCTCCGAGCTCGAGCTCGAGATCGAGCGCCGACTCTCGACTCTTGGGGATATGACGGCTCGTGAGGTCATGACCCCGCGGGTGGACGTCGTGGCGCTCGAAGAGCCGGTCTCCTACGAAGACGTGGCCCGGGCGGTTCGGCGCTCCGGACATTCGCATTTCCCCGTCTACGAGGGCGATCTCGACCACCTCTCGGGAGTCTTGTTCGTGAAGGACCTCTTTCATCTCGGTCCGCTCGGTTCGGCGACCGTCCCGAAGGCGCTCGAGACCAGCACGCGGCCGCGCCAGCCGTACGTGGTGCCCGAGTCCCGCATGCTGCTCGAGCTGCTGGCAGAGATGCGAAAGGCTCGACGCGGTTTCGCCGTAGTTGTGGACGAATACGGAGGCGTCGCCGGGGTACTAACGATCAACGACCTCGTGAGCGAGCTGGTAGGCGATCTGCAAGACGAGTACGACGAGGCACAGCCGGCCGAGATCGAACGAGTCGATCAGACCCGCTGGCTGGTGGACGGGTCGACGTCGGTCGACGACGTGGTCGAGCAGACAGGAGCGCCGATCCCCGAGGGCGATTACGTCACCCTCGGGGGTTACCTGTTCGAGCTCTTCGGGCGGATCCCCGACGAAGGTGACTGCGTGGAGCAGGAGGGCTGGGGTTACAAGGTCACCGAGATGGACCGCCGGCGGATCGACAAGGTCGTCGTCCAAGCCCCCTCGAAAGGGGCGACTACGATGGAAGAGGACGACCGAGCATCAGAGGGCGAGGTCTTCTAAACGGGAAGTGGCGCAGCTTGGTTAGCGCGCAGCGTTCGGGACGCTGAGGTCGCGGGTTCGAATCCCGCCTTCCCGACTCGAAAGGCCCTGGTAGAGGGACCGGGCGAGGGCCGGTCCTCATCGCAGTTTCATCGCACATTCTTCGCACATCAGTTGGGCACGAGCCCTGAACGAGCCCCCTCGCCGGACCGAGCCGCTCTGAAGAGCGGACTCTCCACCAAGGAGGAGGCCTGGCGATCGGCTGCACTGGCCCTGTTTGTCAGGCTGACCCGCGCCACCCACTACCGCCGGCGGCGCCCCGGCCGGGTGACGCCACGCCGGGCCCGCCCCTCGCCGGCGAACAAGCTCTCGGGCGACGAGGTCCAGGCCGTCTTGGACGTGCTGCGATCGGCTACCGATGGAGGCACGCGCCTACCCGATCGCCGTGTCCTGGAGCGCCGAGGACGCCGCCTGGGTGGCCGACCCCCCTCGACTGGGGATCTCCTGCTTGGCCCGTTGGTCCGCGGTCAGCCCAGTTGTGTTCATCGGAGGGCTTCGCTGGTGGAGATCGATGAGCCGTCCTCGGTCCGCGATGGGTCTCAAGGACGGTGCCGGACGACCACCCGTGCTTGCGCCGCGTGCGTTCGATAGCGACGGTTCCAGGCTGACCCAGGTGGCAAACGACATGCTGTGACCGGAGCCGGCGCGGCCCTCGTTGCAGTGCGGTCACAGGGTCGGGGACTTGCTCAGCAAAACGCAGTTGGGCTCCAGTGCAGCCCACCGTCGTTGGTGGTCCAGATCCTGTGCGGGTCCCCGATCCCCCTGCCGCCCTGCGAAGTCTCGGATCCAGCCCGCCTCGGATTGTCAATGGCCAAGTTGATGCACTCGCTGGTGGCCAGGAAAGTCCTCACCCCTCGTTGTCTCAGACTGACGGCTCGGCCGTTCTCCCTCCCTTCTGGCGGGCCTCTTTCATGCGGTAGGACTCTCCCGCGGTCGTCACCAAGGGGTCGCAAGGCTCGCTCTGAGCGTGACGCTCGCACCTCTGGACCCGGTTCCCGGCCTCTACATTCACCCTGACCACCGTCGGCGTCTCCGGCGACCTCCGGTCGATGGAGGCGAATA
>JAJZLV010000075.1 GCA_021803215.1 Actinomycetes bacterium
TACGCCTGTCTCGCCTCGCGCCACGCCGCGCCGGCCCGCCGGGCGAAGGTAGTGGCCGACCTGCTGGCAGAGGGGCCGCGACTCCTCTCTTTGGACAGGCGAGATCGAGGCGACTTCCTTCGCCACTTCTACCGGCGCTATGAGGGTGCCCCGGTGGAGCGGCTCCGGCGGGATGCCCTAGAGCTGTGGAGCGACCTGCTCATGCTGCGTGCTTTCCCGGACGGCCTCGCTCGTGTCCGCCGGCACCGGGCGCTCGGACACCACACGGTTCTCATCACCGGCGCCCTCGAGTTCGTCGTCAGGCCGCACCGCCCGTTGTTCAGCGAGATCGTGGCCGCCCATCTCGGTGAACGAGCGGGCCTCTTCACCGGCGAGATGACATCGGCTCCTCCGACCGGGGAGGCGAGAGCGCTTTTGCTGGAGGACTTCGCCGAGCGCTACGGCCTCGAGAGAGGTGCCGTGGTGGCCTATGCCGACTCGACGAGCGACCTCCCGATGCTTGAAGCAGCCGGCCTGCCGGTCGCCGTCAACCCCGAGGCCAAGCTGGCTGCCATAGCCCGCCGCCGTGGCTGGCCCGTCGAGCAGTGGAGCAAGACGAGAGGGTCCGACCGGCACCCTCTCCCCGTCTCGAGCCTGCGGCTCGGCACGAGGACCGCTCGGTGAAGGCCCTGGTCTTCGAACGCCAGCTGGCCCGCTTCGCCGCCTCTCGCCTGGTGTCCGATCTCTCAGGCTCCGGTCGTGGCGTCGGCGTCGGGCCGCTCGAGCTGCTCGAAGTAGAGCCGCCCGAGCTCCCCGGTCCAGGCTGGGTGCGCCTCGAGCCTCGCCTCGCCGGCATCTGCGGCTCGGACATCGCCACCTTGGACGGCCGCAGCTCGCGCTACTTCGAGGACGTCGTCTCGCTTCCCTTCGTGCCGGGCCACGAGATCGTCGCCGACGTGAGGGGCGGCCCCAAGGACGGCGAGCGGGTGGTGCTCGAGCCGGTCCTCTCCTGCACGGTGCGGGGCTTCGAGCCTCCTTGTGACCCCTGTCGGCGAGGAGAGCGAGGACGCTGCGAGCGGATCTCTTTCGGGGCCCTCGCTCCCGGCCTCCAGACTGGCTACTGCGCCGACACCGGCGGCGGTTGGTCGGGAGGCTTGGTCGCCCATGAGAGCCAGCTGCTCGCCATCCCCGAGGAGATGAGCGACGAGGCCGCTGTCATGATCGAGCCCACGGCCTGCGCCATCCACGCCGCCCTCCGGTCCGAACGAGCCCAGGCGGGGCGGGTTCTCGTCCTCGGTGCCGGCACACTTGGGCTGCTCACCATCGCCGCCCTCCGTTCGGCCGTGTCGCCCTCGCTCCTCGTGGCGGTGGCCAAGCACCCCGAGCAGCGGAGGTGGGCAAAGCGCCTCGGCGCCGACTACGTGGTCGCCCCGGCCGAGGCGGTTCGAGCCACCCGCCGCCTCACGGGTTCGCTCGCCTTGCCAGTCGACGGCAGCGTGATCGCGCGGGTGACGGGCGGGCTCGACGTCGTCTACGACTGCGTCGGTAGCCACTCCTCCTTGGCGAGCGCCCTTTCTGTCGTGCGGCCCGGCGGCGAGATAGTGCTTGTCGGGATGCCCGGGCCGGTGAAGGTGGACCTCGCCCCCCTCTGGCAGCGCGAGATAGCGCTGCGGGGCGCGTATGCCTACGGGACAGAGCAGACCGCCACCGGCCCGCGACGGACCTTCGAGCTGGCTGCAGAGCTGGTGGCCACCGCCGGACTCGAAGAGCTGGTCTCCTCGACCTACCCGCTCGAGCGCTACGAGGAGGCGATCGCCCACGCCGCCGCTGCCGGACGGCGGGGCGCCGTGAAGGTCGTGTTCGATCTCCGCCGGCGGGGCGACCGCCGGCTCGGAGGAGAGAAGGAGAACAGGTGAGCCCTCGCCCCGGAGTCGTGCTCGAAGTCGACCGCTCCACCCCGCCGACTCTGTTCTGGCACGGGGAGGGCTTCCGCCTCGAGAAGCTCCCGGTCGGGAGCCGCATCGTCTATGCCCCCGAGCCGGTCTCGCCCCTCGCGAACCCCGACAGCGCCATCAGGCAGGCTCTCGAGAACCCTCTCGGCGACAGCGCGCCCCTCTCCTCGCTGCTACGCCCGGAGATGAAGCTCACGATCGCCTTCGACGACGTCTCCCTCCCACTTCCCCCCATGCGGGCACCCGACGTCCGCCAGCGGGTCATCGAGGCCGTCCTGCAGATGGCGGCCGAAAAGGGCGTGGACGACGTCCAGCTCATCGCGGCTCTCGCCCTCCACCGGCGCATGACCGACGACGAGCTGCGCCATATTCTCGGAGAGCGGGTCTTCAATGCCTTCGCCCCCTACGGGCTGCTGCGCCAGCACGACGCCGAGGACCCCTCGAACCTCGTCCACCTCGGGTTCACCGACGAGGGCGAGGATGTCGAGATCAACAAGCGGGCAGCCGAGTCGGACCTCCTCATCTACGTCAACATCAACCTCGTCGCGATGGACGGCGGCCACAAATCGGTCGCCACCGGCCTCAGCTCCTACAAGAGCCTCAAGCACCACCACAACGTGCGCACGATGCAACACAGCCGCTCGTTCATGGACATGCACCACTCCGAGCTGCACACCTCGAACTGGCGGATGGGGAAGGTCATAGCCGATGCCGGCGTGAAGGTCTTCCAAATCGAGACGACCCTGAACACCGACACCTTCCCAGAGCAGTTCCGCTTCCTGCAGCGCCGGGAGTGGGAGTGGGCTCTAGCCGACCGGGCCGGCTTCTTCGCCTCCTCTCGGGCGCTCGAGCGCACCCCACCGGGACTCGCCCGCAAGATCTTCCACTCGATAAAGGCACCGCACTGCCTCGCCTCGGTGCAGGCAGGCGAGGTCGGCCCGGTGCACGCCCGCACCCTCGAGCACGTCCACCGTCAGCAGCTGGTAACTGTCGAGGGTCAAAGCGACATCTTGACGATGGGACTTCCGTTCATCTCGCCCTACAACGTCAACTCGATCATGAACCCGATCCTCGTCGCCTGTCTCGGCCTCGGGTACTTCTTCAACCTCTACCGGGGAAGGCCCCTCGTGCGCGAGGGCGGCGTCGTGATCATGTCGCATCCCACGCCGTGGGCCTTCAACCCGGTGCACCACCCGAGCTACATCGACTTCTTCGAGCAGGTGCTGGCCGAGACGACTGACATGTTCGAGATCGAGTCCAAGTACGAGACGACCTTCGCCACCGATCCGTGGTACATCCACCTCTACCGCACCGGTCACGCCTACCACGGAGTGCACCCTTTCTACATGTGGTACTGGTGCGCCCACGCTTTGAGCCACCTCTCCCGGGTGATAGTGGTGGGCGGCGAGCGGGCGGCCGTCCGCCGTCTCGGCTTCTCGCCCGCGAGCACTTTCTCCGACGCCCTCGAGATGGCAGAGGACGCAGTCGGTCGGAACCCCTCCATCACCCACATCCATACGCCGCCTTTGCTGATAGCGGACGTCCAGTGAGCAGGTCGGCCGCCAGGGAGCTCGCCTTGTTCCTGCTGCGCGCCCCGACCCGGCCGGCCGGGGTCGAGGCGCCGAGGCTCAAGAGCCGGACGGGCGTCGAGTACCCGACCGAGTGGGCGCGCCGCTATGCGGTTCGTCTGGCGCGGGCCATGGTGCTCGACGATGTCACGCTTCCCCTCGTGACGGCGGCGGCCCGACCGGCGTTCTATGGACGAGACGCCCTCGAGCGCCTCGAGGGCCCGGTCATCGTCGCCGCCAACCACGCCAGCCACCTCGACACCGCCATCCTGCTCGCCTCCCTTCCGCCCAAGCGCCGGCACCACACCGTCGTGGCCGCGGCAGCCGACTACTTCTTCGACCGGCACTGGAAGGCGGCCCTCAGCGCCTTCAGCCTCGGAGCGATCCCGATGGAACGGGTGAAAGTGAACCGTCGCTCGGCCGACGCGGCCGCCGCGCTCATCGAAGAGGGCTGGTCGCTCATAATCTTTCCCGAGGGCGGCCGCTCGCCACATGGCTGGGGGCAGGAATTCAAAGGCGGTGCCGCCTACCTCGCCAAGCGCTGCCAGGTTCCGGTGGCGCCGGTTCACCTCCGCGGCACGCGAGCCATCCTCCCAAAGGTGCCAGAGCCCGCCCGGAGCCGCTTCCGGCCGGGAAAGACCGCCGTCAGGTTCGGAGAGCTCCTCTGGCCGAGCGAAGAGGAGGACGCCAGGAGGTTCGCCGCCCGGATCGAGGCCGCCGTCGCCCTCCTCGCCGACGAGGCCGAGGGCGACTGGTGGACCGCCCGGTTGAGAGCCGGTCGCGCGGAGACACCCTCTCTTCGCGGCCCGGCGGTCTCTCCCTGGCGGCGCGCCTGGTCTCTCCCGGCTTCGGCCGATCCCTCTCGCCGGCCCTCAGGGCGCCCCGAGGGCAGTGCCGCCACCGCCTGGGACGAAGGCTAGGAGGGTCGCGGGATGCTCCCCCAGCGGGCCTGGAGCACGTAGGCTGAGCCTCTCACCCGCGAGATCCGCCACTCGACAGGGCGGGTGCCGGCGTAGCTGACGAGCTCGATCTGGAACAGCCCCTCCTCCGGCCCGAGGGAGAGAAGGCTCGCCTCCTCCTCGCGCGGGCGAACCGCCCGCACCTCCTCCTCGGCCCCAGTCACCTGGATCTGGCAACGCTCCTCCAAAGCGCCGTAGATCGAGCCCTGTTCGAGCTCGCTCGAGAGGTAGCTCTTCCTCTCCCGCTCCGAGAGGGAGAGAGCCGAGCGGTCGATTGCGACCCGAAGGCCGTCGGCACTCCGCAGCCGCTCCACCCAGACCACCAGGTTGGCGGGGTCGAGTCCGAGGCGGCGAGCCGCCCGCTCGTCGGCTCTGGCCTCGATCAGGCGCAGCACCTTGGTCTCCTCGTTCAGCCCGGCGGCCCGGAGCGTCCCCGAGAGCCCGGGAGCTCCGATGAGGCCCTGCTCCAGCTGGCGGTGGACGACGAAGGTGCCGCTCCCTCTCCTCGCCCGGAGGAGGCCCTCTTCTCTGAGGTGCCTGATCGCCTCTCGCACCGTCGCCCGGCTCACCGAGAACTCCTCGCACAGTTCCATCTCGGTCGGGAGGCGCTCGCGGTACTCGCCCGACAAGAGCCGGTCTCGCAGCACGCCCAGCAGCTGAGACCACAAGGGCTCTGGCAAAGCGCCGTCAAGTAGCTGAGCGGCCACGGACTCAACCTAGCCTTTACCCATCTGAGCTGGGCAAACTCGACAGCTACCTATCAGTCTGTAGACTGTTGCGTAGCGTCTCCAGCAGCTTTGGCAAGTGCCCGAAGGAGAGCTGCAGCGCATCGTCGGGGACAACCTGCGCCGCCGCAGGCTAGAAAAGGGGCTCTCCCAGGAGGCCTTTGCCGAGCTGCTCGGCTGGCACCGCACCTACATCGGCGGCCTCGAGCGGGGCGAGCGCAACCTCTCCCTCCGGGCGCTCGAGAGAATTGCCGGGCGCCTCGGCGTCGCCCCCTACGAGCTCCTCGAGCCCTCGGACCCGCCCCGGTAGGATCGCCGGCGGGACGGGGCGAGCTCCACCAGGTACATGGCGGTGAGCACCATGGCCCCGCCGACCAGCACCCGCCAGGAAAGCTCTTCTCCGGCCAGGGCAGCAAAAAGTCCGGCAAAAACGGGCTCCATCGTGAGCACGATCGCGACCCGGGTGGGAGCCATGCGGCTTTGGGCCCAGGTCTGGATCAAAAAGGCCAGCGCCGTCGCCAGAACCGCCGTCGCGCCGACGGCCGCCCAGAGACCTAGGTCCGGCGGAGGCGAAAGTCCCCCGCTCACCCCTGCGACGGCAATGCAGCAGGCGGCCGCCGCCGCCAGCTGGACGGTCGACAAGGCGAACGGGTCGTGGGCAGCGGCCCACTCCCCGAGGGCGACGATCTGGAGGGCGAAGCAGAGAGCACAGACGAGCGTCAGCCATTCGCCGAGCCCGAAGCCGAGGCGGTTGAGAGAGATCACGGCCAGTCCGGCGCCGGCCAGAGCCGTGGCGGTCCAGGCCGGGAGCGAGATCCGCCGCCTCAGCAGAGACCCGACGAGAAGCGGCGTCAGCACCACATACATCCCGGTGAGAAAGCCGGAGACGGCCGCCGAGGTGTGTTCGAGGCCGAAGGTCTGGGCGATGTAGCCGGCCCCGAGGAGAAGGCCGGCGACCCCTCCCTGCCAGGCTCCCCGTCGCGAGATCCTGCTCAAGGCGCTCGGTCGGACGGCGATCATCGCCAAGGTGGCGATGCCAAAGCGCCAGGCGAGGAAGTCCATCACCGCCATGTACGAGACGGCCGCCTTCACGATGACGAAGGTCGACCCCCAGACAACCGTCACCGCCAGGAGCAGCGCGATCGGGACGGCTTGGGAGCCACCTTGTTTCCCCGGAGCAGGCACGGCCCAACATCCTTCCTCAACTGCCGAGGACGCCAGGAAGCTCGCCGGAAGAGGCGGCCGGCCGCATCATGGAGCTAGACACTTGCAATGAGCGATCTCTTCTCGGTCGAAGGAAAGACGGCCCTCGTGACGGGCGGGTCGCGCGGCATCGGGCAGATGATCGCCGCCGGCTTCGCCACGGCCGGAGCGAGGGTCTACATCTCGTCTCGCAAGGCGCAGGTCTGCGAGCAGGTGGCGGCCGAGCTCCGAGCGGCAGGTGGCACCTGCTACGCCATCCCGGCCGACCTCTCGAGCGAGCAGGCGTGCCGCCACCTGGCGAGCGCCGTCGGCGAGGCGACGGGCGGGCGCCTCGACATTCTCGTCAACAACGCCGGAGCCACCTGGGGAGCCCCGTTGGCAGAGCACGACGAGGCCAGCTTCGAGCGGGTGCTGGCACTCAACGTGAAGGCGGTCTTCCACCTCACCAAGTTCGCCCTGCCTCTCTTGCAGGCGGCCGGCAGCGCGGCCGAGCCAAGCCGGGTGCTCAACATCGGATCCATCGACGGACTCGGGGTCCCGAGCCTCGAGACCTACTCCTACTCAGCCTCTAAGGCGGCCGTCCACCACCTCACCCGCCACCTGGCAAAGGTGCTCGCCCCGTCGGTTACCGTGAACGCCATCGCCCCTGGGCCCTTCGAGTCGAAGATGATGGCCGTCACGCTCGCCGCCTTCGGGGAGCAGATCGCAGCCTCGGCCCCTTTGCAGAGGATCGGTCGCCCCGAGGACATGGCCGGGACCGCCATCTTCCTCTCCTCCCGGGCCGCCTCCTATATCACCGGAGCGGTCATCCCGGTCGACGGCGGCATGGCCACCTGCCGTTAGGGCGCCTCGGTAGCGTGGCAGCGTGCCCGAGCTGCCGGAGCTGGAGGTCCTCTGCCGGCGCCTTGACGAGCGTCTGGCAGGGCAGCGCTTCGCCTCGCTCGACCTGGCCTCGATCGCGGCGCTAAAGACGTTCGATCCGCCTCTCGCCGCTCTTTTGCACCGAGAGATCACGGGTGCGAGGAGACGGGGCAAGTTCATCTGCCTCGGGATCGAGGATGACCATCTCGTGTTCAACCTGGCCCGCTCAGGATGGATCCGCTGGCGTGCGAAGGAGCCGGCCCATGCCCGGCCCGGGCGGGGACCGTTGGCGCTCCGAGCGCGCCTCTGGGCCTCGGGCGGATTCGACGTGACCGAGCTGTCGAGCGAGAAACGGCTCGCCATCTGGTCGGTGCGCGAGCTGTCGTCCATCGAGCCCCTCGCCCGTCTCGGGCCCGAGCCCCTGGACGACGGGTTCAGCCTCGATGCTTTCTCTTTCCTTTTGAGGGCCGAGAAAGGAGACGTGAAACATGCCCTCTCGCGCCAGTCCCTCATCGCCGGCGTCGGCAACGCCTACTCCGACGAGGCTCTCCATGCCGCCCGACTCTCGCCATTCAAGCAGGCGGCCAAGCTAAAAGAGGCCGAGGTGGCTTCGCTGTACGACTCGTTGCGCTCCGTGCTCAAGAAGGCCATCGCCCGGGCCGAGAGCCTCGACATCGACGAGCTGAAGGACGAGAAGCGCTCTCACATGGCGGTCCACGGCCGGACCGGAGAGTCCTGCCGGGTCTGTGGCGACACGATCGCCGAGGTCTGCTTCGCCAACCGCTCCCTCCAGTACTGCCCGACCTGCCAGACGGGTGGGAGAAAGCTCGCCGACCGCCGCCTCTCCCGCCTCCTCAGGTAGCCGCCCGACCCGCTGGCCAGCTCAGCCACGCCGGCCGGGTGGAGCCGCGTCCCAGCCCACCGCCGCCTCCGGAGGCCGGGGCCGGCTGGAGGCCTCGCCGGCCGCCACTAGGCGCTCGGACGGGGCGTCCGTATCCGCCCGAGCCGGCGGATGAGAAGAACAGGGGTCTGCTCGCTTCCCTGGCCGAGCGGGTTGTCTCCAAAGAGCCAGGCGATCAGCTTTCGGTCGACACCCCGGCTCGCCCCGAGGACCGTAGCTCCCCTGTCGTTGGCGTCGACGATGGCGACCGAGACGGCGTCGCCTGCTTCCTCGCTGAGTCGCTTGGCGAGGCGCTCGGCCACCCCATCTGGATCCTCGGGAGCGAGCTTGGCCTGGCTGTCGGAAGGCGGGAGGGTGCCGGCGGTCGGGCCGTCGATGGCCGCCACCCGGCCGCCCGCTACCCGATAGAAGTCGCCGTGACGCCCGACCAGACGGCCGAGAGCTCCGGCTGCGGCGGCCGCCAGAATCCGCTTTCGCCCCGCCTCGTCGATGGCGAGCTGCATCGTCTCGGGTATGCCCAGCCCAATGCCGGCCGGGCTGCGCGCGACGAAGCGGCTCAAGAGCTTCGCGAGCGGGCTCGGAGAGATCTCATCGAGGGGGAACGAGCGGCCCTGGGCGACGGCGACCGCTTTCTCGGAGATGGCGACGATGTCTCCCTGGGCAAGACCGAGGCGGCCGCCCGCCACGGCCAGCACCGACTCCTCGACGATCCTCTCTAGGTCGTCGCCGGGGGCGATCTTCGGGGTGCGCACGGGCGCCCGGCCGTAGACCGAGCGGCCGTCGGGTCCGCAGCTGAAGACGTGACGGCCCGGATTGGCCTGCACGCTCACCCAGCTCGGTGCCTCGCCACCGCAGAGCGAAGCCGCCTCCAGGTCGGCGGCCGCCTGCAGGGAGCGCTGTGGTCGGCGGCCTTCGGGCGAGAGGGGGACAGGGCCGTGGAAGACCCGCAGCCAGGCCTCGACATTGAGCACCCGCCAGAAAAGGGGCGACTCCTCGAGCTCACCCTCGCAGACTGCTCGGAAGCCATGGGCGATCGAGGGCCCGTCCCAGTAGGGCCGGGAGCAGAAGGAAGGTGAGCGGAAGATGCCCTGCACCGTCGCCCGTTGCGAACGGAGCCAGCGGATCTCAGGAGTCGTGAAGCCGATCTTCTTCCGTCTAAGACGCACCTTCTCGGGTAGCACAGTCTTGAAGGCCTCTCGCAGGATGTAGCGACTCCAGCCGTGCCGGATTATGGCGTCCTCGGGCAGCCCGAGCACGAGCTCGACCAGCTCTTGATCCAAGAAGGGGGGTCGGCTCTCGATCGACCAGGCCATCGAGTTGCGGTCCTCGTACCGCAAGAGCGAGGGAAGCGAGTAGCGGCTCAGGTCCTGGGCGAGCCGCCCTTTCAGATTGTCCTGCAGCCGCTCGTCCGAGGCGCGGGCGGCCGCCGTCCGCTTGGTGTCGCCGAGGAGGGGGCGGCACAAGAGGGCCGGATCGACCCGCTTTCTCCGGTCGAGGAGCTTCTGGAGGACGAGCGGGCGCAGCACGTCGCCAGCCGCCTTCGACTCCCTGGCCAGCAGCTCGAGCTTGCGCTCAACCGCCAGCTGGCGGAGGTAGACGTAGTGATACGGCACGTAGCCGGCCAGGAGCTCGTCTCCTCCCTGCCCGTCCAAAAGGACCTTCGCCTGGCCGTGGGCGAGCTGCATCACCCGGTACTGGGCGTAAGGGCCGGAAGAGATCATCGGCTCGTCCTGATGCCACACCAGCTGGGGCAGGTCCTCGAACAGCTCCGGCGCCTTCGGGCGGACATAGGAGCTGCCGGCCCCCGAGAGGTCCAAGACCGACTCTATGTAGGCCTGCTCGTCGATCGGATCCCCGTCGAAGACAGCCGAGAAGGTGGCGAGCCGTTCGCCCATCGAGGAGGCGTCGGGCACCTTGTCCGCCAACAGCTCGGACATCACACAGACGATGGAGGAGGAGTCGAGGCCGCCCGACAGACAGGTCCCGACGGTGACGTCAGCCACGAGCCGCCGTTCGACAGAGCGGGTGAATGCCTGGCGGAACTCGGCCGGTTCACAGGAGCTCTCCCGGCGGAGCTGTGGCTCCCAATAGCGCCAGGTGGAGCGGGCAGATGCTCTCGGCTCATCGAGCGGCACCGTCACTACCGAAGCCGGCGGCACCTGGTAGACGGACTCGAAGAAGGTCTGCTCGTCGTGATCGTGCAGGCTCAACAGCAGGTAGTCGACGAGGCGCTGGTCGTTCACGACCGGGACGAGGTCCGGGTCTGCCAGGAGAGCCTTAATCTCCGAGGCAAAGAGCAAGCGCTCATGCGTCTCGGCGAAGTAAAGCGGCTTTATCCCGAGGTGGTCACGGCACAAGACGAGCGCGCCTTTTCGCTCGTCCAAGATGGCAAAGGCCCACATGCCGTTGAAGCGCTCGACGCAGGCCGGCCCCCACTCCTCGTAGGCGGCCAGCACCACCTCTGTGTCGCAGTGGCTCTCGAAGCTGTGACCGGCCTCTTCCAGCTCGGCACGCAGCTGGCGAAAATTGTAGACCTCGCCGTTGTAGACGAGGTGGATGTCGCCGGTCTTGTTCGACCAGGGCTGGTGGCCATGCTCGAGGTCGATGATCGAGAGCCGCCGGTGGCCAAGGCTCGCAGCCGCCGTCTCGAGAAAGCCCTCGTCGTCCGGACCGCGGTGGAAGATCCGCTCGGTCATGGCGGCGAGAAGGCCGTGGTCTACCCGGCCGAGAAACCCGGCGATGCCGCACATGGGCTAGCTCCTGTTCTCCGCCGAAACTCCGACGGCTCGTTCCTCGCCGACCCTTCCCGGCGGGTAGGTCGCAACCAACTCTTGCTCGCTCGGCCGGCGCCATCGCCGCCCCTCGGGCGGAAGGAGGCTGGAGATTGCCTCCATGATCCGCTCGGTGTCTTCCTCGGCGTCGCTGGGTCCGAGGCCGAGGCCACCGACCGGGCCCCCGACTCGCACCGTCACGAGTGGCGGGTTGAAGAGCTGGGTCATGCGGGGCAGACGGTGTGAGCGAGGCCAGACCGCCTCGGTGTTCCAGAGGGCCACCGGGATGACGGGTGCCTTGCTGCGCGCCGCCAGGCGGGCAGCTCCGGTCTTGCCTCGTAGGACCGGATCGAAAAACGCCCTGCCCCGCGGGATTGTCCCCTGCGGCAGCAGGGCGAGCCCCTCGCCCGCTCTCAGCACCCTCGCGGCCCGCTCGAGCGAGGCCGCCGCCTGCCCTGCCCGGTCGACCTCTATGCCGCCCAGCGCCCGCAGGACCTGGCCGATCAAGGGCGCCTCGAAGAGCTCCTTTTTGGCGAGGAATCGCACGGGGCGGCCCTTCCCGGCGATAAGGAGGGCGAGGGCGACCACGTCGAAATAGCTGCGGTGGTTTGCGACGAGGATGAAAGGCCCCTCGTCCGGCAGCCGCTCGACGCCTTCGAGGTCGAAGCGGGCATAGGGAAAGAGCTCCGGGCGAACGAGGTGCCGGCCGATGTCGAAGGCCTCGAGGCCGGCCAGCGTCAACACACCGGGCGGCACGTCCAGGTGAAGCACGGGCCAGCGGTGCACCAGGGCGACCGAGTGGAGGGCGAGATCGGGGTTGACCGCCCGGGGATGCCCGACCGAGTGAAGAAGGAGGAGGTCGTTCACCGAGTCCGAGTAGGCGAAGCTGGAGGCGAGATCGATCTCGTGGCTGGCCGCAAAGCGCCGCACGGCAGTGAGCTTCCCCAAGCCCCAGACGAAGCCCCCCTCGAGCCGCCCCGTGTAGCGCCCGTCCCGGCTGGCATATCGGGTCGCCACCACCTCGTCGATGCCGAGACGCCGGGCAAGCGGAGCCACCAGGTCATACGGTGTCGTCGTGGCGAGGAGGAGGAGGTCCCCAGCCTCCCGGTGCTCGCCCAGGACGCCGGGGGCGTAGGCCGCCAGCCGGCTCATCAGGAGCTCGGCTGCTTGCTCGCCCGCCTCTCTCACCCTCTCGACCGGCCAACCCCGCACCGCAAGGGCGGCCCCGCGGGCCAGCGCCATGCCGAACGGGTTCTCACCGAAAGCGTCGTAGGCGCGGTACATGAGCGACTCGCCCGGGAGCGAGCCCCGCCTGAGCCCCACCCTTTTGAGAGCCTCGTTGAGCAGCGGCCCGCTTGCACCCTTCAAGAGGGTGCGATCGAGATCGAAGATGGCGGCTCGTCGTGGCACCCTCGCCAAGATAGGCAGGCTCTCGGGCCCCGTCGGCAATTCGGGGCTGGACGCGAAGAAGGGACCGGCGGGGGGGGAGATACCGGTCCCTTCTTCCAAGACTCTCCAGGGCCGGTGGGGGGGAGGTACCGGCGGATCCTGTGGTCTGTTTCGAGAGCCATTCTCCGCCAGCACCTGATATCTGTCAAACACATCCTAGTGATATCAGCTATCATGTTTTCCGATGGACCTTCGCCAGCTTGGAGCCTTGGTCGCGATAGCCGACCACGGCTCCTTCTCGGCGGCCGCCGACGCCCTCTCGACGGTGCAGTCGAACGTCTCGGCCCATGTGAAGAAGCTGGAGGAGGAGCTCAACACCGCCCTGGTCGACAGGGCGAGCGGCGAGCTCACCGAGGCCGGCGAGCTCGTCGTAGCCCGGGCGAGGAGGGCCAGGGCCGAGCTCGACGCTCTCTTGTCCGACGTCTTCGCCCTCAATCACGAGGTCGTAGGTACGGTCCGGGTCGGCATCATCGGGACCACCGCCCGGTGGCTCGTGCCGCGTATCTTCGAGCTCCTGCCGAGCCGCTTCCCGGACCTCAAAGTGGTCTTCGTCGAGTCCACCACGACCAGCCTCGACACCCAGCTCTCCTCCGGGCAGGTGGACCTCGCGGTGCTCAACCTGCCCCGACGCCCCTCGCAGTGGTCCGTCACGCCGCTGTTCGAGGAAGAGCTCCTCTTAGTGCTCGACCCCTCCCACCCACTGGCCGCGCGGGAGGAGGTGAGCCTCGTCGAGCTCTCGTCTGTCCCTCTCCTCCTGCCCTGTCGCGGGACCGCCTTTCGCAGCGAGCTCGACGAGACGGCGCTCCCGCTCGGCGTAGAGCTCGTCGCCCGGGCCGAAGTCGACGGCACCCGGCTCATCACCTCGCTCGTCTTCGAGGGTTACGGGCCGGCGATCCTGCCGGCTGCAGCCGTCCCGTCCTTCCTCCGACCGAGCTGGGCGATGGTGCGGGTCCACGAGCTGCCGCCGCGGCACGTCGGAGTCGCCCAGAGGGCAAGGAGCCTTCCCTCGGCCGCCACCCGGGCGGTCCTCGAGCTCCTACGGGCGGTGGTGGCCGACGAGAGCCGCCTGCCGCGCGGTCTCAGCCGGATGGACCGCGAGCCGGCCCTTCATCTCTAAGGCTCGCGGAGGCTGGGCGGCCGCCGCATGCACCAGAGACGGGGCGAGCTCCCCTTCCGGCTGCCGACCTCGCCCGTCACCTCGAAGCGATGCCTGAGGTAAAACGAGATGTTCTCCTCGCGAGACGACTCCAGGTAGACGGGGAGTGCCTCCTCGTCTGCCCTGGCCAGCATCGGCCCGAGCAGAAGTGAGCCGAGACCTGTTCGCTGGCGGGGAGGATCGACGCCGATGCCGGCGAGGTAGAAGTGGGCCTCTTTCGGACGAATCCTGTAGAGCTGATCACTCAGAGCCACCGCCCGCCCGGTGTTCGCCCCTAGGATCGAAGCCACTCCGAACAGCTGCCCGATCGCGGCCGCGAAGCTCGGCTCCCGCCGCTTTGGCAGGAGCCAGAGCGACACACCGTCGAGGTCATCGGTGGTGAGGGCGAGGCCACCCATGCTGCCGATCCTTTTCAGCTGGAGACGGAAGTACCGCTCGAGGCGCCTCTTGCGACTGCGCTCGCTCGGGAAGAGATAGATGGTCACCGGGTCGTCGTAGAAGGCTGCCACGAGGACATCGGTGAGCCGGGAGATGTCCTTCGCCTCGACCGCCCGCACGCCCGGGCGCCCGGAGGTGTCCGGCCCTCTCTCGCTCATCTCGGCCAAGGCCCACCTGTCCTCTGCGCTGCAACACCCGCCCCTCGGCCAGTGCAGGCAGGCTACCCGGCGGCCCGAGGGGAACAGGGAGATCCGCAATGACGTTGACCATCATGATGAGCACCACAACCTCTCCTGACGCCTCCCTACCCGCCTTCGAGGTCACCTGGGACTACCGGTGCCCCTTCGCCCGAAACGCCCACGAGCACCTGGTGGCGGCTCTAGAGGGCGGCGCACCCTTTTCGGTTTCCTTCCTCGGCTACTCCCTCAGCCAAGGACATCTCGAAGAAGGGGAGGCTTCCGTCTGGGAAGAGCCCGGAAAGGACTCGGGCATCCTTGCCATGCAGGCCGGGATAGTGGTTCGCGACAAGATCCCCGAGAAGTTCCTCGCCGTCCACCGGAGCCTCTTCTCGCTCCGCCACGACGACGGCGGCGACCTGCGTGAGGGGGCCTCGATCAGAAGGGTCCTCGCCCACAACGGTGTCGACGACGACTTCGTCTTCGCCGAGATCGAGAGCGGCTGGCCGCTCAAGACATTCCAGCAGGAGCACGAGCGCGGCGTCTCGGACCACGAGGTCTGGGGAGTGCCCACCTTCATCGTCGGCGATCAGGCTGTCTTCGTTCGGGTGATGACGCGTCCGGAGGGCGACTCGGAGGCGGCTCGCTCCACCATCGAGCGGATCGTTCACCTCGTCTCCGACATGCCGGAGCTGAACGAGTTCAAGCACACCTCGATCCCCCGTTAAGGGGTACCGTTCGCAACAATCTGCGAATCGCCAACCGTCTAGCCGAGGGTTATCGGCTCGTCGTCGGCAAGGTCGGCTCCGAGCTCTACCTCCTCCATCTCGACCTCTTCGGAGGTCGAGGTAAGCTCGCGCACCCTCTGATCGAGCTCGACGAGCATCTCCGGAGTGGAGCGGAGGAACTGCTTGGCGTTCTCCCTCCCCTGGCCGAGCTGCTCCCCCTCGTAGGTGTACCAGGCGCCAGACTTCTTCACGATGCCCAGATCGACCGCCACGTCGAGGATGGAGCCCTCGCGGCTGATGCCCTTGCCGTAGATGATGTCGAACTCGGCAGAACGGAAGGGCGGAGCGCACTTGTTCTTCACGACCTTCACCCGCGTCCGGTTACCGATCACCTCGGCTCCGTCCTTGATCGCCTCGACTCGCCGGATCTCGAGGCGGACAGAAGAGTAGAACTTGAGGGCCCGGCCTCCTGGCGTCGTCTCAGGGGAGCCATAGATGACCCCGATCTTCTCCCGGAGCTGGTTGATGAAGACGGCGATCGTGCGCGACTTGGAGAGCGTGCCGGTCAGCTTGCGAAGCGCCTGAGACATGAGCCTGGCCTGGAGGCCGACGTGTGAGTCGCCCATCTCGCCTTCGATCTCCGCTCTTGGGGTGAGGGCCGCCACCGAGTCGACGACGATGACGTCGAGCGCCCCGGAGCGGATCAGCATGTCGGCGATCTCGAGCGCCTGCTCACCGGTGTCGGGCTGGGAGATGAGCAGCTCGTCGATGTCGACTCCTATCGCCTTGGCGTAGACCGGGTCCATGGCGTGCTCGGCGTCGATGTAGGCGCAAATGCCACCGTTGCGTTGCGCTTCGGCCACGACGTGCATCGCGAGGGTGGACTTTCCTGACGACTCCGGCCCGTAGATCTCGACGACCCGCCCCCTCGGCAGCCCTCCGATCCCGAGGGCGATGTCGAGAGACATGGCACCGGTCGAGATCGCCTCGAACCCGACGCCGGCGTGCTCGCCCATGCGCATGATCGAGCCTTTGCCGAACTGCTTCTCGATCTGCCCGAGGGCTACGTCAAGTGCCTTCTCTCGCTCCATCGCCCGATCTCCTTGTCTCTATCTCTCTCACCTGTATCCCGACTGGCTCGGGGACGATACGGCGAGGGTGTAACAGTGCTGGGTCTCGACTTACGACAGTGTAGTTCCGAACACTCGTTCGGTGGTGAACCGCTACCATGCTCCCGTGGCACCGGGCAGAAGCGTCTTCACGGTCGTGCGTCTCGACCCGTTTGACCACACCCAGATCGAGGAGATCGCCACGGTGGCGGCTCGGGCCTTCCACTTCGACCCATTCTTCGCATATCTGAGCCCAGCCCACCTGCTGCGCGCCCGAGGCCTTGCGATCTTCTGGCGGGCCCAGGCGGCCGCCTTCGCTCCGGCCGCCGAGGCCCACGGCGCGAGAGGGCCCGACGGACGCCTCGTCGGAGTTGCCCTTTGGATCAGGCCCGGTGCCTATCCCCTGCCGGCAAGCGCTCAGCTGCGACAGACACTCGGGGCGGCGCGGGCTCTCATTCCCCGCCCCCGCGCCCTCATAGATGGGGCGAGGTACCTCCTTGCAATCGAGAGGGTCCATCCGCACGAGCCGCTTTGGTATCTCGCCCTCCTCGTAGCGGATCCGTCCATGCAGCGCTCTGGGATCGGAACGGCGCTGCAGCAGCAGATCCTCGACCGAGCCGACCAAGAGGCCCTGGCCACCTACCTAGAGACTCAGAACCCGGACAACATCGCCTACTACCGACGTTTCGGCTACGAGATCGTGCACGAGCTCAAGCCTGTGAAGGCCGGCCCTCCTCTTTGGACCATGCGGCGCGAGCCGCGCCAACAGGACTAGCCGTCAACGGGACAACAGCTCCAGACGAAGAGCGTTGAGGGCCGAGATGACCGACATCTGCCTCACCCTCTCCCGGTCGCCCGGCAGCTGAAGCTCGACCGCCGTCGCCTCCCGCCCGGGAAGAAGCATGCCTACGAAGACGGTGCCGGGCTCCCGGCCGTCCTGGCGCGTCGGGCCAGCCACCCCGGTCGTGGCGAGGCCGACCTCGGCGCCGAGCAGGCGGGCGACCGCCTGGGCCATGGCGGCCGCCGCCTCGGCCGAGACGACCGGACCCTCGGGAACCGACAAGAGCGCGGTTTTCACCGCTGTGGCATAGGAGACCAGCCCGCCGACGAACCAGTCGGAGGCGCCCGGGACCGCGACGATCCGGGAGGCGACCAGTCCTCCCGTGAGCGACTCCGCCACCGCCAGGTGGAGTGAGCGCTGGCGGAGAAGCGCGCCGACTGCGAACTCCATCGTCTCTTCGTCGGTTCCGAAGACCGTCTTGCCGAGGAGCAGCCTTATGGCCGCCTCCTCGCGACAAAGGGCGGCCTCGGCCGCCTCGCTGTCTGGTGCCTTCACCGTCAGGCGGACCTTTATGCCCTCGATGCCGCTCGCCAGGAATGCGATCGTGGGTACGCCCTCGCCTCCCTGGCCGAGCGCCTCGATCCGAGGGTCGAGCAGCTCGGCGAGGCGGGACTCGGAGAGCCCCCAGGTGCGGATGGTGCGGCTGGCGATCACCGAGCTCACGCCGGCCCGAGCACGCAGATCGGGCAGGATCGCCCGCTCGAGCATCTCGCGCATCTCGTAGGGCACTCCAGGCAGCGCGTAGACGACCTTTCGTCCGACGGGACAGACGAGCCCCGGTGCCGTGCCACCCCTCTGCTCGATCACCCGCGCCCCGACCGGCACGTCGGCCTGGCGGGCGTTGTTGGCGGCCATCTCCCGCCCACGGGCCGCGAAGAGTTGTCGTATCTCCTCAAGTACGGCCTCATCCCGCTCGAGCGGGACGTTCATGACGGCTGCGATGGCCTCTCTCGTGATGTCATCCTGGGTCGGCCCGAGCCCTCCACAGACGACCACGGCGTCCGAGCGCGAGAGGGCGGTTCGAAGCGCCAGCACTATCCGCTCGAGGTTGTCTCCGACCTTGGTCTGAAAGTGGCAGTCGATCCCCGCTCGAGCCAACTGCTGTCCGATGTAGGTCGAATTGGTGTCGACGATCTGGCCGAGCAAGAGCTCGGTCCCGACCGCCAGAACCTCAGCCCGCACCCGCAGCGGGCTCGCTCAGCGCCGCGTCCCCGGCCGCATCGGAGAGAAGGCGCCGCCCGTCCCGCGCGTACTCGAGCCCGGTGTACAAGGTGAGGGCGACCGCCACCCAGAGGAGATCGCGGACCGCCCCGACGGCGTGCAGCCCGATGAACGGAACAAGGGCGAGGAGGATGACCACATCTTGCAGGAAGGTCTTCGCCTTGGCGGTCGGCCGGGCCGGGATCGATATGCCCCGGCGGGCCGCGAAGGAGCGAAAGAGGCTCATCGACACCTCCCGGAGAGCGATGAGGGAGACGGGCAGCCACGCGAAGTAGCCGGCCCCGGCAAGTCCCATAAGGGCACCTAGAACGAGGAACTTGTCGGCCAGCGGGTCGAGGAAGGCTCCTGACCTGGTCGCCCCCATCCGGCGGGCGACCCAGCCGTCGAGGCCATCGCTCCCGCTCGCCAGCACCCACAGCACGGCGAGCAGCCAGGTGGCCGGACCCGTCGTCACGACGAGTGCGACGAGGATCGGCGAGCAAAGGAGCCGAGCCATGGTAAGGGCGTTGGCTGGTGTGACGAGCGCCGTCGGACCGAAGCTCCGCTGCGCCTCGGTCGCCGTGCTCACCCGATCACCTCTCCGACGAGGTCCGGCCCCTCGGCCCTTATGATGCGAGCCTCGCAGAAGCTGCCGAGGCTTGCTGGGGCGCCCTTCTCCTCGAGACGGATGACGCCGTCTATCTCGGGAGCCTCCCGGAACGAGCGCGCCTCTCCCCCACCGCAGGCGAGCACGGTCGCCGTCGAGCCGACGAGATCGGTCCGCTTCTTGGCGGTGATGGCATCCTGCAGTTCGGCGCACTCGTCCCGCCTGGCCTCTGCCAGGGCTCGGCTCACCTTCAGCTCGGCCGGGAAGCCAGCGGCATAGGTGCCCTCTTCCTCGGAGAACGTGAAGAAGCCAGCCCAGTCGAGCTCGGCCTCCTCGAGGAAAGCGAGAAGGGCGTCGTGATCCTCTTCCGTCTCGCCGGGATAGCCAACGATGAACGAGGAGCGAAGAGCCGCCATCGGCTCGAGGCTGCGGATGCGACGGATGCGCCCGAGCACCTTCTCGGCTCCGCCGAAGCGGCGCATCCGCCGCAGGAGCGCCCGGGAGACGTGCTGGAGCGATAGGTCGAAATAGGGCACCTCCGTGGCGCAGATTGCGTCGATCAGACGGTCGTCGAGCGAGGAGGGATAAAGGTAGAGGAGTCTCACCCAACGGGTGAGAGCGGAGACCTCTTCGAGAAGATGAACGATCTCCTCCCCTTCACGGCGCTCGGCGCCCCCGTCCCGCCCGTAGGAGGCGAGATCCTGCGCTACGAGGACGATCTCGCTTGCTTGGAGGCTCTCAACCTCGGTGAGTATCGACTCGAGACGTCGCGAGCGTTGGGGCCCCCGGAACGAAGGGATGGCGCAGAAACCACAGCGCCGGTCGCAGCCCTCTGCCACCTTCACGTAGGCCCAGGGCGCCTCAACCGGCGGCCGAGGCAGCTCCAGGAGGTCGAAGGCGGGAAGCTCTGCTCGGCCTCGGAACGTCACCGGAGCATGGGAGACCTCCTGGCCGAAGCCTGCCACCACGTCGATCTCCGGCAGCGCCTGTTTCAGCTCCGACCCGCTTCGAGCTGCCAAGCAGCCGGTCACCGCCAGGCGAGCGCCGGGTCGCCGAGCCTCTGAGAGGGCGAGGATCGTCTCGATCGACTCCTCTCTCGCTGCCTCGATGAAGGCGCAGGTGTTGACGACCACGAGATCGGCCTCCTCGACCTCGGCCGCCTCGCCGTAGCCGGCGGCCTCGAGGCGCCCGGCCAGCTTGGCCGAGTCGACCTGGTTCTTCGGACAGCCGAGGGTGGAGAGGAAGTAGCGGCGACTCGGCGCGGCGACTCGCCCTGACTCCTCGATCACGCCACGAGGCTAGCCGGGAAGAGGTGCCCGGAGTCCTGCTCAAGCCAATCTCAGCACTCCGCTCGCCTCGGCCGATCGGCGGCTCTCCTCACCGATCCCCCACTCCTCGAGCGCCTCTCTCCCGTTTCCGCCCGGAGCGCGCGGCGGCCTCGGCTCGCCGGCCGGCGTCAGGGAGAAGCGGGGGGCGGGAGCCGGCTGGGTGACTCCCTCCACCTGGATGAAGCTCCGGCGAGCGAGGTTGTGCGGATGGCCCGGCGCCTCGTCCATCGACAGGACCGGGGTGAGGCAGGCGTCTCCCCCTTCTTTGGCGGCGAGAGCCACCCACTCGTCTCTCGACCGCTTGGAGAAGACCTCGGCAAAGCGCCTCTTCGTGGCTGGCCAGCTGGCCCGGTCCATCTGGGCCGGGAGCTCTGTCTCGTCGAGTCCCATAACCCGGCACAAAGCGGCATGGAACTGCGGCTCGAGGGCACCTACAGCCACGTGGCGGCCGTCGGCGCACTCGTACACCTCGTAGTAGGGAGCCCCGGTGTCGAGCAGGTTGGTGCCCCGCTCGGATCGCCAGAACCCACTCGCCTTGAATGACCAGAGCATGGTCGCCAGGAGGGCGGCCCCGTCGACCATGGCGGCATCGACCACCTGACCCCTTCCTATCTCTTGCCGGGCGAAGAGAGCCGCCAGGACGCCGATCGCGAGAAGCATCCCGCCGCCGCCGAAGTCCCCGACGAGATTGCAGGGCGGCACCGGCGCCTCGCCGGCCCGGCCGAAGCCGTCCAGGACGCCTGCCAGCGCGATGTAGTCGATGTCGTGGCCGGCCGCCTGGGCAAGAGGGCCCTCCTGTCCCCAGCCGGTCATTCGGCCGTAGACGAGCCGGCCATTCCTCTCGCGGCAGACCTCCGGCCCTACGCCGAGGCGCTCGGTCACCCCAGGACGGAACCCCTCCAGCAAGACGTCTGCCCGCTCGACCAGCTCGAGCAGGAAGGCGGCCCCGGCTGGGTGCTTCAGGTCGAGCCCGATCGAGCGCTTGTTCCGCTGGAGGATGTCCGTCGGATTCACCTCGCCCGCGCCGACCGCGTCCGGCCGCTCGACTCGAAGCACATCGGCCCCGAGGTCCGCGAGGACCATGGCGCCAAAGGGCGCCGGTCCGATGCCCGCCAGCTCGATTACCCGCAAGCCGGCGAGCGGTCCGACCCCGCTGGCGCCCCCGCTTCTGGTCACGTCCATCCGGGCATGTTCGCCGTCGCCCCGCGATCTCGCAAGGCCTGCCAGCATTGGAGGCGTGTCAGGAGAGATTCGCCGCGCCTTCGCGCCCGGGAGAGTGAACCTCATCGGGGAGCACACCGACTACACAGGCGGGCTCTGCCTCCCGATGGCCATCGGGCTCGGGACCACGGCCAGCTTCGAGCGGCTGCTGGGAAGCCCAGAGGTCCTGGTGCGCTCCCGGCTCTATCGCGAGCCGGTGAGAGTCGGCCTAGACCTCTCGGCCACCACCGAGGCGATCCGGGCGATCGAGCCCCCCTGGGGACGGTATGCCGCGGCCGTCGTCGCCACCCTCGGCCCGAAAGAGGGCGGGGTCGTCGAGGTGGAAAGCGACCTCCCAGTGGGAGCTGGCCTCAGCTCGAGCGCCTCGTTCGAGCTGGCGCTCTCGCTCGCACTCGGCTTCGAGGGAGACGCTCTCTCTCTGGCGAAGTCCTGCCAGGCAGCCGAGCAGCTCGCCTTCGGCTCCCCGACAGGCATCCTCGACCAGGCCTCCTCCGCACTCGGAAGAGCCGGCTTTGCCATGCGCCTCGATTGCCACGACCTCTCTGTCCGCTACGTCCCGCTCCCCGAGGAGGTCGACATCGTGGTGGTCGACTCCGGCGAGACGCGCGCGGTGGCAGAGACCGCTTATGAGGAACGCCGTCTCCAGTGCCTGGCGGCCGAAGAGGCCATTGGTCCGCTCCGTCAGGCCGCCCCCGGCGACGAGAAGTCGATCAAAGACCCCCTCATCGCTCGGCGTGCCCGCCACGTCGTCTCCGAGAACGCTCGGGTCGACGCCTTCGCCGAGGCGCTGGCCGGCGGCGACCTCGCCGAGGCGGGCCGGCTCATGGACGAGAGCCACGCCAGCCTGGCCGGCGACTACGAGGTCTCGACGCCGACGCTCGACGAGCTCGCGTCGCACCTTCGCCGCTTCGAGGGCGTCTTCGGCGCCCGCCTCACCGGGGCCGGCTTCGGCGGCTGCGTGGTGGCGCTCACGAGGAGCGGGGCCCTCTCGACCAGGCTGGCGCGGAACGACCACTGGGTGGTCGGGCCGGCCGCCGGAGCCCGCCTCCTCTGACCAGCTAGAAGCCGAGGAGCTCCCTCCGCTTGGCATCGAACTCGGCATCTGTCAGCACGCCCGCTTCATGCAGCTCCTCGAGGTCGCGCAGCTGCTGTCGCAGCTCCAAGGCGCCTTCTAAAGGCGCTGGACCTGGCGGCGCGAGCGGCCCGGTCGGTTGCGCAGCCTCGTAGTCGAAGGGCCCTCCGACGACCGGGAGCTGGCCGGTGGCGGGCTCTCTTTCTGCCGGCACGAACCGGGTCGGGGCGGCCTTGGGCGGCGGCGGGCGGGGATCGGTCCGGGAGCGAGGCTCGCGCCCGGTCGAGACCACAGGGGCCGGCCCCCCTCCTCCCGGCCAGCCCGAGAGCGCCTGAGTGACCATCCGGTTGATGAGCGACTGCATGCGGGCCGGCCGCCTCACGTCAGGGAAGGGCTCTTGACCCGACGCGCCGGCAGACTCGATGAGCAGGCTCCCGGTACCGAGAATCCGCTCGAGGAGGCTCTGGTCATATGTGACGTCCTGTATCCGCTCGAGAGGTATCTCGCGGCCGACCCGGCGCAGCACGCCCGAGCGGTACACGACCCGCCGATTCGTGATGACGAGAAGGCGGGCCCGCCAGGAGGCGACCTTCCCACCGAGCCAGCACAGGGCGATGAGGGCCACCCCGGCGAGGCCGTAGCCGACCGACACCGGCGCCGAGCCGAACAAGACGATGACGGCGACGCAGGCTGCCAGGACGAGCAGGAAGACGAGCACCGGCCGGATGAGCACGGACCAGTGGGGGTGCGCCTCCGCTGCCACCTCCTCTCCGGGTCCGAGCAACTTCGTCGGATAGGCCAACGCCAGCGCCTCCTCTAGGAGAGCTTCCCCCGAATCGAGCCTGCCACCCGCAGCACCGAGCCGTCGGCTCCGGCGCTCGAGAAGGTGGCGGCCGGCCGGGCGACCGCCTCGGCGATCATGTCTGCGAGAAGCTGCCCGAAAGCGATCGGAGGGTCGATCCACAGGTGGCGGCCGAGCGAGCCCGGGATGGTGTTTAGCTCGTTCACGTAGACCGCCTCACCGTCGGAGAGAAAATCCAGGCGAGCGATCCCCCTGACGCTGCAGAGCGCTGCCACTTCGGGGGTCATCTTCTTGATCTGGGCCTCGACGGCCGAGCTCACCTGGGCAGGGAGCTCATGGGGGGCAGAGGCCATGCCCTCCGAGCCGACGTACTTGTCCGAGTAGCCGAGGATCTCGTTCGTCTCGGCTGCCTTGAGGGGTCGTTCGATAGCGGAGATCTGGAGCTCAGGGTAGGTGCGAACGGCTACTTGCAGGTCGAACAGGTTCGGGCGGTAGGGCTCGAGAACGGCCCCGCGTCTCAGATGCGGGTTGGCGGCCAGTCGGGCTCTGGCCGACTCGTGGTCCGAGACCACGTCGATCCCGATCGAAGAGCCGCCGAAGCGAGGCTTCACGATGTAGGGACCGCCGAAGTCCGGGGCCGGCAGGTGCTCGTCGAGCGGGGCGCGGGGAAGCATCTGCAAAAAGGCCGACGCCATGAGGGCTGAGAAGGCGAGCTTGTCCATCCCGATGAGCGCCCCGGGGAGGCTCGGCCCGGTATAGGGGATGGCGCAGAGGTCGAGCAGGCCCTGTAAGGAGCCGTCCTCGCCAGGACCGCCGTGGCAGCAGACGAGGAGCACGTCGACCCCGAGAGCCTCCTCTCTCGATGAGAAGCGGCCGCCTTTTCTCGCCACGAAGCCACCCTCTGCTCCGACGCTCAGGCGAAGCGGGGTGGCCCCCTTGGGAACTCCCCCCAGATAGGCGCTGGCCTCGAGGCCGTTCGGGACCTCGAACCACTCGCCCGTCTTGGTCCAGTAGATCGAGCGAAGCTCGGCCGCCTGCGAGCCGTTCAAAAGAGCACGGGCAGCCTGCAGCCCTGTGAGGATCGAGACGTCGTGCTCGGGAGAGGGCCCACCGAATAGGACGCCGATCCGACCGAGCTGGCGTCGGGAGCCAACCGAGCCCCGGTCCTCGAAGCTGTGGCGGTACTGAGGGCTAGTCATGGCGCGGCCACTCTAGACGTCGCTCCCCGGAAGCCGGCTGTCCCTCCCAAGGACCGCGGACGGCCGAGGGCAGGAGAAAGGCTCCTGCCGCTCAGGGGAAGTGGTCCGGCAGGTCGTTCTCGTAAAGGACGGCGTCGCCCGGTCCGAGATTCGCCCGGACCCAGTTGATCGCCTGGTCGAGCCGGTCGACCGTCGTGAGCTCGACATGGCCGGCGGCTCCGCTCAAAAGAGCCGCCCGGTTCGTGCGGCCGACTACGAAGAGCCGGTCCACCACCCGGGCGGCCTCGGCGGCAAATGCCTCGTTCTCCTGCGCCTGTTCTGGGCCGAGCTCCACCATGCCCGGAGTGACCAGCACCCGTCGCCCGCTCGACGAGACCTCCGGATCTTCCGCCAGCCGGCAAAGCGCCAGACGCGCCCCGGTCGGATTGGAGTTGAAGGTGTCGTCGTAGACGATGTAGCCGCCCTCTGCCCGGTAGCGCTGCAGACGGTTGGCCGGCAGCGGCAGGCTGGCGAGCCGTGTGAGGACCTCGGGAGCCGGCACGCCGAGCTCGAGGGCGACAGCCGCTGCGCAGGCCGCGTTCGAGGGGGCGGTCGGGCGCTCGGCCGGCCCGACGCTCACCAGACCGACTTTCTCGCCGGAGACGAAGAGCGAGAGCCCATCGCTGCTCGGCACCACCGCGACGTCGGCCGCCGGGTCCCGGCCGGAGGCGAGGAGGACCTTCTTCCCGCCCTGGGAGGCGAGCTCGGTCCCGAAGCGGGCGAGCCGCTCGTCGTCGTTGTTGAGCACTACGACCCGGGCGGTCTCGGTGATCTCCGACTTCGCCTTCAAGGTGTTGTCGAGGGTCTTGAAGCGCTCAAGGTGAGCCGGCCCGATGGCCGTCATCACCGATATCTCAGGACGCATCCACGAGCACATCTCGGCGATCTCGCCCGGTCCGTAGGTGCCCATCTCGGCCACCAGCACCTCGGTGGCAGACCCGAGGTGCTCGTTCACCGTTCGGGCGAGCCCGGCCCGGTTGTTGAAGGACCGCGGGCTCGGAAGGGTCGTCTTGTAGCTGCCGATCAAGTGGGCGATGTAGCCCTTCACCGTTGTCTTCCCGTAGGAGCCGGTCACTGCCACAACCATGGGCCGGACTCTCTCGAGGCGGCTGCGGGCCTGTTCGACGAAGCGGCGGGCCAGTCTCTCCTCGAAGGGCCTTGTCGCAACGAGGCCGCCGTCGACGAAGAGGGCCGTCAGCATCGCCTCGAGCCCAAGAGCCACAACGGCTCCGCCGAGTCCATCCCCGAGAGCGCCGGCCAGGCCCCCCAGGGCCTCTAGGAGAACCGTGACGCCTGCCACGGTCGTAAGGCGCCTCGTCCAGCTGAGATGCCCCGTGCGGCCCCGCAGGCCGAGGCGGCGCGGTGCGATGATGGCGATCAGACCCGGGACGAGGGCAGCGGCCGGGAAGCCGGCCGCCGCAGCCGCGCCGGCCAGCCCGAGAAGGAACAAGCCGGCGTTCTCCCACTCTCCTGCCCACCAGCGACGGGCGAAGTTCGAGGTCTCGCCTGCGAGGTAATGCTCGCGTTGAGCCACCCGCAAGAAGCGGAGGTCGCCGCAGGCCGTTCCGGCGGCAGCGGCCGCGAGGGCGGCGGCGTCGAGAAGGGTCATCCGCCCGCTACTTACCCGAGGAGGCGGTCGATCCCCGCCCGCAGCTCGCCTGGGATGAGAAACGGGGTCAGATGGCCGACTCCGGACCTGACCACCAGGTTCACAGGACCTCTGAGGCAAGAGGCGATCTGTTCGGCCACCCGCGGCGGGGCAGCGGTGTCGAGCTCGCCCCAGACGAGCTCGACGGGACAGCTGATCGAGCGCAGTGCCTCGCGATAGCCTCCCTCCCGCTCCTCTCTCAGGGCCTGCACGAGGACGCCCCGCATCCGCTCGCTGGCAGTCCGGTAGTCCTCCGACCCGTATTGCCGGCGGAGCGCCTCGAGGCGCTCTTGGCCGACGATCCCGCTTCTCGCCAGGCGCCGCGCCATGCGGAGCCTTAGCGGAGGCTTGCTCCGGCCGGGGTTGGCCGGAAACAACGGGGTTCCAGTGAGCAGGACCCCGCCTACCCGCTGCTGCTCCAGGGCGGCCAGCTTCACTGCCACCCTTCCCCCGAAGGAGTGACCGAGGACGACCACCGGTGCCTCCATCTCAGAGAGGATCCGGCCGACCTCCTCGGCGTATCGATCCGAGCCCCAAGGGCCGTCGGGCTCCGGTGCAGAGCCGAAACCTGGAAGATCGAGCGCGATCGAGTCGAGCGGCCGTCCTGGAAGCTCGGCGTCATCCGCCAAACGAGCAAGTCGCCCGCCGGGAGCGGCGACGGGCTCGCCGGTGAGAGTGGCGACGAAGTCGCTGTGGTCACGGCGCCAGCCGTGTAGGGCCAGCACCCGCGGAGAGCCCGAGCCGTAGACCTGCCCGAAGAGGCGGCCGCCGGCGAAGGAGGTCAGCACGGCGAGCACCCTAGCTGTCTCGCCCCAGCTCGAGGAGCCTTCGGGGAGTTCGACACCTCGGCTGTACGGTGAAGGAGGTGGAAGAGGGACCTCGGGCAGCTAAGCGGCGGCAGGCGAAGGCTCCGACCCCTGATGACATGCTGGCCGGCTGCGACGAAGAGCAGGCTGAAGCGATCACCTCGGCTGCCAGCCCGCTCTGCATCCTCGCTGGAGCAGGGGCCGGCAAGACACGCGTCCTCACCCGCCGGATCGCCTGGCGAGTGCTCGACGGCTCGGCCCTCGAGCCTCACGTTCTCACGCTCACATTCACCCGCAAGGCGGCCGGAGAGCTGAAGAGCCGCCTGGCGAGCCTGCGGCTGGGAGAGGCCGTCACAGCAGGCACCTTTCATGCCATCGCGCTCGCCGAGCTGCGGCGGCTGGCAGCTGAGCGCCGCCGCCCCGCTCCCGTTGTCCTCGCGTCGAAGGCTCGCCTCATCGGCGAGGTCCTAGACGGTCTCGGAAGGACCGGCCAGCTCCCGAAGCGTCAGGGGGCTCGCAGTCCCGCCTATTCGGCCTCTCGCTCCGTCCACGACATCGCCGGCGAGATCGAGTGGGCGAAGGCCTGGCTCGTGAGCCCGCCCGAATACGAGCGGCGGGCGGCCGCAGCCGGCCGGACCTGCTCGATACCGCCGGCCATGGTGGGCGAGGTCTACCGGGCCTACGAGATCGAGCGGCGCAAGCGCCGCCTGGTCGACTTCGAGGACCTGCTCACACTCTGCGCGGCGGAGCTGGCAGAAGATCAGTCCTACGCGGCCTCGGCCCGCTGGCGCTTCCGCCACGTCTTCGTCGACGAGTACCAGGACGTCAACTCCGCCCAGCTCGCCTTGTTGCGGCAGTGGTGCGGCGAGGAACCCGACCTCTGCGTCGTCGGCGACCCGGATCAGGCGATCTACGGTTGGAACGGCTCCGACCCTCGAGCCATCCTTCGCTTCCCGCAGGACTTCGCCGGGGCGAGCGTGCTACGACTCCGGGCCAACTACCGCTCGACTACCGAGATCCTGACCGTAGCCTCGGCCGTCCTTGACCGGCAGGAGGTCCCGCGGGTGAAGGGCCCGGCCCCGGAGGGTCCGATCCCGACGCTTCGCAGCTACGAGAACGATGCCGCCGAGGCCTCGTCGGTCGCGGAGCTGGCCCGCCTCTCGCACCGGCCAGGCCGCTCCTGGTCCCAGATAGCCGTCCTCGCTCGCACCAACGCCCAGCTGTCTTCCTTTCGCCGCGCCTTTGAGGTCAAGCAGATCCCTTATCGGGCTCTCGGCGACCACCTCTTCTTGCGCAGGGGCGCTGTCGCCACCGCTCTCACCGAGCTGTCGAGGGCCCCGAACGCCACCGTCCTGTCCGCCCTGGCGGCCGATCTACGGAGCGAGGCGGACGCCTCGCCCGACGAGGAGGGGGAGACTCAGGGCCAAGACGGTGACGGGTTGGCCGAGCTGGCCGAGCTGGTGGAGGACTACCTGCGGACAGACGTCGTCGCAACCGGCGCCGGCTTCCGCAGCTACCTAGAGACGACCATCCGAGCTGGAGACGCCAGGGATGGCGCCGACGCCGTCGACCTGGTCACCTTTCACCGGGCAAAGGGTCTCGAATGGCAGGTCGTCTTCGTTACGGGGCTCGAGGACGGTCTCGTCCCGATAGCCCATGCCCGCGACGAGGCGAGCCTCGCCGAGGAGCGGCGCCTCTTGTACGTCGCATGTACCCGAGCGGAAGAGGAGCTCCATTGCTCGTGGTCGAAGGAGCGCTCCTTCTCGCCCGGCCAGATCTCTTCCCGCCAGCCCTCGCCCTACCTGGACGCCCTCGAGGTCGCCCGCCAGCGCCTCACGACGCTGCAGGGTCGCTCGTCTGCAGTCGCTCGGGCCGCCCTCGAGGCGAGCCGGCGGGCGCTCGCCTCCGGTTAGCTCGGGGCAAGAGAGCTCCCGATAGCCTCGGAGAAGCGTCCTCGCCGCGACAGCTCCGCTCCCGCATTGGCCTCGGGCGGAGAAGGGCTCACGGTAGCGTTTGTTCTCAGTGGAGGAAGGGGTGCGCATGCCGAAGGAGGCGGACACGAGGCCGGCGGAGCTCGAGGCGCGCAACCAATACCTCGCGACGGTCGACGATGCCTGGGAGATCTACCGGGACGCGGTGGAGCGGGCTTGGGAGACCTACGAGGCTGGCCTGGCCGAGCCTCGTCGGGCCTACGAAGAGGCTCAAGACGCTGCCCAAGATGCCCACGGGAAGGCCATCGACGCCGCCTGGGCCGAATACAAGCACGCAGTGGCCAACGCCCCCTCTACCATGCGCCGTGACGTGGTCGCCCAGGCGCGGGCGGTCTACAACGAGGCTGCCTCCCAGATCCGCAAGGAGTACAACGAGTCGCTCGCCATAGCGAGAGAGGACTACCTTCGCGCCGTCTCAGACGCCCGCCGCGCCTACCAGGAGGCCGTCGACCAGCAGCTAGAGGCCCACCGTGAGGCCGTCCGGGCCGCCCTCACGAGCTACCTGAAGCTCGTCGACTCCGCCACCTTGCCCCCCTTCTGACCTGTTCAGGGGCAACGAACCCTAAAGAGGCTTTCTAACTGGAACAATGGCGGCCGTGCACATCTCGGCCAAGGTGGATTACGCCTGTCGGGCCCTATGCGCTCTGGCGGCCCATGAGGACAGCGCGCTCACGGCAGAGGACCTGGCCCGGGAGCAGGAGCTGCCGGTCCGCTTCTTGAGGGCCATCCTCAACGAGCTGCGCCGGGTGGGCATCGTGAGCAGCCAACGGGGAAACGAAGGCGGCTACCGCCTCGGGCGCCCGGCCGATCAGATCACCCTCGGAGAAGTCTTTCGCAAGCTGGAAGGACCGCTCGCCGAGATCCGCAACGAACGGCCCGAGGCGGCCAGCTACCTCGGGCCGGCCGAGCACCTGCAGGACGTCTGGGTGGCAGTGCGAGCGTCGCTCCGCCACGTCCTCGACGCGGTCACCGTCCAAGACGTGCTGAGCGGCAAGCTGCCAAAGTCGGTGGCGAACCTGCTCGAACATCCAGAGGCCTGGAACTCGCGGGTTTAGCTAACCCACCTTCTCGAGCGCCCGCTCGAGGTCGCCGAGGAGATCCTCGAGTGTCTCGACACCGACCGAGAGCCTGAGGAGCCCCGGATCGACCTCCAGGGCCGAACCGGCCACCGAGAGGTGCGTCATGCGGGCCGGGTGCTCTATGAGCGACTCGACGGCCCCGAGGGACTCCGCCAGGGTGAAAAGCTCCGTCGAGGCTGCCACCTCTAAAGCGGCCTCTTCTCCGCCACGCAGGATGAACGAGACCATCGCTCCGAACTGGCTCATCTGTGCCTTGGCGATGCCGTGGCCCGGATGCGAGTCGAGCCCCGGGTAGAGCACGGCTGCGACGGCGGAGTGCTCCGCGAGGAAGGTCGAGATGGCACTGGCGTTGGCGCACTGGCGGTCGAGTCGAACTGCGAGCGTCTTCAGACCGCGAAGGACCATGTAGCAGTCGAAGGGCGAGGGGACCGCACCCGTGGCGTTCTGGAGGAAAGCGGTCCGTTCGGCCACTTCGGCATCACTCGTGGCGACGAAGCCGCCGACCACGTCGGAATGCCCGCCCAGGTACTTCGTCATCGAGTGCACCACCACATCCGCCCCGAGCGACAAGGGCCGCTGCAAGTAAGGGGTCGCGAAGGTGTTGTCGACGACGAGCCTCGCCGATGAGCGATGGGCCAGCTCGGCCAGAGCCGCGATGTCGGCGATCCGTAGATGTGGGTTGCTAGGGGTCTCCGACCAGATGAGACGGGTCCGCTGCCCGATAGCAGCCTCGACCGCGGACACGTCGCCCAGGTCGACCGGGGTGAACTCCAGCCCGTATCCGCCGTGCACCCGGGCGATCAGGCGGTAGGTGCCGCCGTAGGCGTCGTTCGGGATGACTACGTGATCGCCGGGTCGGCAAAAGCGCAGTACGGCATCCTCGGCCGCCAGCCCGCTCGCGAAGGCAAAGCCGGCGGGGGCGCCCTCGAGGGTGGAAACCACCTTCTCGAGCACAGCCCTCGTCGGGTTCCCGCTTCGGCTGTACTCGAAGCCCTTGTGCTCGCCCACCTTCTGCTGGGCATAGGTGGTGGCGAGGTGGATGGGAGGAACCACCGAGCCCGTCAGCTCGTCCGGCTCCTGTCCGGCATGGACGAGGAGGGTCTCGAAGCCGTGCTCAGTCATGCAGGCTCACCTCCAGGCTCTCGCCCGTCGCCAGAGACGCGAGGAAGGCAAGGGCGTCGCTCCTCGTCACGACCCCGACTGGATGGCCGTGGTCGATGACCACGACGGCCGTCGCCTCCTCGAGGCGGCGCACGACCACCTCCACAGCCTCGCCGCTCCCGACGGTCGGAAGCGGCGGGCCCATGACCTGTCTCACCGGCTTGTCGAGGATGTCTCCCTCGGCAAAGGCGCGGTGCATGAGGTCCCGCTCGTGGACCGCGCCGACTACCTCTGCCTCCACGAGGGGCGGCTCGGCCTGAACGACGGCGAGCTGAGAGACGCCGTACTCAGCCATGATCTCAATGGCCTGCCGAGCTGTCTCATTGGGGTGGACATGGATCAGCTCGGGAAGTGAGCCACCCTTCTTCTCGAGCAGGTCGCCGATGGTGCGGCCTCGCGAGCGCAAGAAGCCGTGGTCAGCCATCCACTCGTCGTTGTAGAGCTTGGAGAGATAACCCCGCCCCGAGTCGGGCACCAAAGTGACCACGACGTCGTCTGGGCCCAGCTCAGCTTGCAGCTGGAGGCCGGCCCAGATGGCCGTGCCGGCTGAGCCTCCGACCAGGAGACCCTCCTCCACGCTCACCCGCCGGGCGGTGTTGAACGAGTCGCCGTCGCTCACCATGACGACGCGGTCGACGACGTTCGGGTCGTAGGTGGTCGGCCAGAAGTCCTCACCGATCCCCTCCACCAGGTAGGGCCGGCCAGAGCCCCCCGAGTAGACCGAGCCCTCCGGGTCCGCCCCGATGATCTGGATCTCGGGGTTCTGGCTCTTCAGGTACTGCCCGATCCCAGAGATGGTCCCGCCCGTCCCGATGCCGGCTACGAAGTGCGTGACCCGCCCCGCGGTCTGACGCCAGATTTCCGGTCCCGTCGTTGCTACGTGGGCTGCCGGGTTGGCCGGGTTGGCGTACTGGTTGGGGTGGTAGGCGCCCGGGATCTCCCCGGCCAGCCGGGCGGTCACCGAGTAATAGGAGTCGGGGTGGTCCGGCGCGACGGCGCTCGGACAGACTACGACCTGGGCACCGTATGCCCGCAAGAGGGCAATCTTCTCAGGCGCCATCTTGTCCGGCATGACGAAGATGCACTTGTAGTGGCGACGGGCCGCCACGATGGCGAGGCCGACGCCGGTATTGCCCGACGTGCCCTCGACGATGGTGCCGCCTGGCTTCAAGAGGCCCTCTCTCTCGGCGGCATCGATCATGGCAACAGCCGGCCGGTCCTTCACAGAGCCCCCGGCGTTCAGGAACTCGAGCTTGGCGAGGAGAGGACACGGCAGGTCACGTCCGACGCGGTCCAGCCGGAGAAGCGGGGTGTTGCCGACAAGCTCGAGGAGCGAGCCGGCGACCTCCATCTTCGGGCCGCGGTCTGTGAGCGGCAGCACCTCGACGCCGGCCAACTCGCGTCGCCCGTTCACATCGTCGTCGGTGTGGAGACGCACGGGTAGCCCTGAGCGGTGCAGCTGGGCCGCCACCCGCTCGGCTTTGCCGGTCTCGCCTATGACGAGGGCCCTTTTCGGCAGACGGGAACGGAGATCGGCTAGGACGGGCGGGGGCACCTCGGGGCCCTCTACCTCGACCACCCGGTTGACCCGCGCCAGCAGGTACTCGGGAGCCTTCAGCTGGCCTGCGATCACCAGTACCTCCATGGCAACATCCTGCCCGTTCGCAAGGGGCCGCACCACCTCTCTGTCCGGGGTCCCACCCTCGCCAGGGCAGGTCCACTGCCTCTCGGCCGCGGGGGTCGGTCTAGCCACTGACGGTGCCCAGTCGTAACTGTTCA
>JAJZLV010000041.1 GCA_021803215.1 Actinomycetes bacterium
CGGTGCCGTCGTCTACGACTCGACCAAGGTGAAGAACCCCCCGACCTCTTGGAACGAGCTCACGAGCCCGCAGTGGAAGAACGCAATCGGGACGAACGACCCGGCGCAGTCCGGTCCGACCTATCCCTTCATCGCCGGCATCATGAACGCCCTCGGCGGTGTCTCGGCCGGAGAGAGGTACTTCGAGGCGCTGAAGGCGAACGGGCTCGTCATCCATCCGACGAACGGCCCTACCCTGCAGGCGCTCACGGCCGGCCAGATCCGACTGGCGCTCGTCCAGAGCTCCGCCGGCATCGGCGCCGAGGCCACCGACAGGTCCCTCCGGGTCGAGTACCTCAACCCGGTCACGATGCTGCCCTCCTGCATCGGCATCGACGCCAAGGCACCCGCGGCCGAGCAGGCAGAAGCGAAGCGGTTCGCCGAGTACGTCCTCTCGCCCGCAGGCCAGAAGGTGATGCAGTCCGGCGACCCGACGGGCGACTCGCTCTACTACCCGGTGCTGAACGGGGTGAAGCCGCTGCCGTTGCTGCCCTCGCTCGCCTCGGTGCACACGCAGTACATCAACCCCTACACCTGGGGAGCGCGCGAGTCGGCTCTCACGCAGTGGTTCGACTCCCACATCGTCCAGTGAGCCGCCCGTCACGGCGACGGCCCTCCCTCCGCACCCCCCGGCGAACGGGGTGACGGCGCCGCCGATCGCGACGGAGCAGGCGGCCGGCAGGACCACAGGTCGGCGGCGGGCATCCCCCGACCTGTGGCTCGGCGGCCGGTCGCAGCTGCCCACCACCGCCGCCCGGTTGATGGCCCGGGCGGCGGTGGTGGCCCGGCCCGCCCTCTGGATCGGCCTCGTCGCACTCATCATCGCCCCGTGCCTGTGCTTCCTCGCTCTCGCCGTCTCCCCCCGCCTGTTCGACCAGGGCCCGCAGTGGTTCACGCTCTCGTACCTCGAGGCCGCATTCACCGGCACGACCTTCTCGTCGCTGGCGGACTCGCTCTGGGTGAGCGCCGCCGCCGCAGCGATCGGCGTCGTCGTGGGCTTCCCCCTCGCCTGGCTCGTCTCGCGGACCTCGATGCCCGCCCGGCGGCTCGTGCGGGCGGCCATGTGGCTCGTCCTGCTCCTGCCCTCCTGGCTGCCGGCGCTCGGGTGGGTCCGGCTCGTCGAGCCCGACGGCGTGATGTACCGGCTCGGCCTCGACCTGCCCGCGGTGACCCACCTCGTCCTCGGGCCGGCCGGGGTGGTCATGATGCTCGGGCTGCGCAGCGTCCCCTTCGCCTTCCTCGCGGTCTCCGCCGCCTTCCTCGGGCTCGGCCAGGAGCTCGAGGACGCCTCGCGCGTCCACGGGGCCAGCAGGGCGAGGACGCTCATGCTCGTCGCCCGGATCCTCGCGCCGGCCATCTCGTCGGCACTCGCCATCGGCTTCGCAGAGTCGGTGAGCGACTTCGGGGTGGCTGCCACGCTCGCCTACACCGCCCACTTCCCCCTCGCCACCTACCAGCTGTACTCGGCGATCGGCGGCTTTCCGCCGAGCTTCCCCGCTGCGGCGGCGATCGGCTGGCTGCTCGTCGCCTCGGTCGCCGTCCCGCTCGCCTTCCAGGCTCGGGCGCTCAAGGGCAGGTCGTACGCCGTCCTCTCGGGCCGGTCGCGTCCGGTGACGCCGGTCGCGTTGTCGAAGTGGGAGTGCGCCGGCGCTCTCGGAGCCGTCACGGCATTTCTCGGGGCAGCCCTTGCGGTGCCCGCCTTCGGCGCGGTGAGCGGCTCGCTGCTCGCCGACTTCGGCTCGTCGTTTCGCCTCACCTTCGTCAACTACGAGGCCGTCTTCACGAACTCGGGCCTGCTCGGCCCGGTCGAGCGTTCGCTCCTCTACGGCGCCGTGGCAGCCACGGTCACCGTCGCCGCGGGCCTCGTCGCCGCCCGGATGCTCGCCCGGACGAGGAGCCGCCTCGCCAAGGCGCTCGACCTCCTCCTCCTGGCGGCCGTGGCGCTCCCGAGCGTCGTCTTCGCCGCCGGCTACATCTTCGCCTACAACCTCCCCTTCATGTCGAAGATCGGCATCGACCTCTACCAGACGACGACCCTGCTCGTCATGGCCTACATCGCCGCCAGCCTGCCGACCAACGCCCGCGTCCTGTTCGGCCCCGTCTCGCAGCTCCAAGCCTCGCTGCACGACGCGGCGAGGACCCACGGGGCGGGGGCGGTACGGGCATGGGCACATGCCGTGCTGCCCGCCATTTCGCGCCCGGTCGTCATGGCGTGGCTGCTCACCTTCGCGGCCGTCTTCCTCGAGCTGCCCATCTCACAGCTGCTGTACGCACCGAACTCGCCGCCGGTCTCTGTCGCGATCGAGGACAACCTCGGCAACTACCACTTCGGCGTCGGGATCGCCCAGGCGGTGGTCTCGGTCCTGCTCGCGCTCGTCGTCGTGGGCGTCGTCCTCGGCCTCTACCGGCTGCTGACGCCACGAGGCTGGCGCCGGATCGGGACGGTCGGTCGTGGCTGAGTCGCTCCTGCTCGACCACGTGACCAAGCGGTTCGGGAACGGCGCCGTGGCGCTCGACGAGGTGAGCCTCACCGTCGAGCCCGGTACCTTCCTCGTCCTGCTCGGGCCCTCCGGCTCGGGGAAGACGACGCTCGTCCGCTCAGTCGCCGGCATCGAGCGCATCACCTCGGGGCGGGTCGCCGTCGGCGGGCGGGTGGTGGCGGACGCCCGCTCGCACCTGCAGCCCGAGCATCGCCGGCTGGCGATGGTCTTTCAGGACTACGCCCTCTGGCCGCACCTGTCCGCCCTCGACAACGTCGCCTTCGCGCTGCGACGCCACAAGCTCACCGCTGCCGAGCGGCGCGCGCGGGCGAGCCGGATGCTCGAGCGCGTCGGCCTCGGCCAGCTCGCCGCCCGTTACCCCTCGGAGCTCTCCGGAGGCGAGCAGCAGCGGGTTGCGCTCGCCCGGGCCCTCGTCGGAGAGACCGGCCTCATCCTGTGTGACGAGCCGCTGTCCAACCTCGATGCCGACCTGCGCGAGCGCATGCGCATCGAGATCTCCGCCCTCGTGCGCGAGAGCGGGTCGACGGCCGTCTACATCACCCACGACCAGGCCGAGGCGTTCGCCCTTGCCGATCGCGTCGGCGTCCTCTCGGACGGCCGCGTCGTCCAGTTGGGCGCCCCCGAGCACGTCTACAGCCACCCGGCGACTCCCTTCGTCGCCCGGTTCACGGGGCTGGCGGCCGAGCTGCGGGTGCGAACCGGTCACGCCGCTGCGGGCGAGCAGACCGAGGTCGAGCTCGCAAGCGGGGCGGGCACCCGCGCGATCTGCGCCCGGGCGATCGCGCCCCTCGAGCCCGGAGAGGCGCTCCTCGCCGTCCGTCCGTCCGCCGCTGGCCTGTGCCATCCCGACTCTCCCGAGTGCCAAGCACGCGGCGAGGTGGCGGACGTCGCCTTCCGGGGGCGTGGCTACGAGCTCGTGGTCGACCTTCCCGGCGGGGGCACGGTGGCCGGCATCGTCACCACCGAGCGTGCGCGCCGAGGCGAGCGGGTGGGCCTCACCTTCTCGGGCACCGGCTGCCTCGTCTTCGCTGAGGCGGCGGCTGCGGCCGCCCACCGGCCCTGAAGAGGACCGGACGACTAGGACGCCTGGGGCGAGAGCGAGGCGGCGACGTCGTTCAGCACCCGACGGGTGGCCATCTCGGCGGCCCGCTGCACGGCCATGCGGTCGCGGTCGCTGGCGCCGTCGCGCGAGGTCCGGTACCGGCCGCTCAAGCCGAGGCGGCAGTGGCCCCTCCCGAGGCTCAGCAGCTCGATGTCGGCATCGAGGGAGGGTGTCATCGCCTCCTCGTCCACCGGCTCGAGGCGAACCGGGACCGTCACGGCCGAGGAGCTGCGGCGCGGAAGACCCTCGGTGAGGCGCAGCCGCTGGCGGGCCGCCGACAGCTCGGCCTCCTTGGCCCACTCGGCCCCGAAGTCGAAGAAGAGCTCGGCGAGCTCCTCGAAGTCCCGGTCGACGTAGGTGAAGTCGCCGACGAAGACGGCGTGCGAGGCAGCAGCAGCCCCGCCGCCACCCCCGTTGCGGTGTGCCCTCCGCCACTGCATGGGGCCCCCGCTCGCCCTGTTGGAGCCTCCGTCTGAGATCATCGGATCACCTCCCCAGACCCGATGATGACGGCGGCACCCCTCGGGCCGTCAGGGCCGAAAGGCCCCTGCTGCGGGCCACCCGGCCCTCTTCCCGCAGCCGTCCGGGACACCGGCTCCTCCTTTGGGGGGAGCCCGACCCCGAGTCGACCGTCGCCTCCCGGTCCCGAGTGAACAGGTGTCCTTCGGCCCTGGACAGTCGGCCCCTTGGGTCCTTTTCCCGGGGGGGCGGGCCCTTCGGCCCTATCTCCCCGAGGGACCAACCGCCCATGCTGGCGGACGAGGAGGTACCGCATCCATGCCCACCGTCATCGCTGCGCTCGTCGACCTGGGCCGCCCGGGCCACTACGTCCACTGGGGGTTCATCGACATCTCGGTCGCCAACCTGGTCGTCATCGGCCTCATGCTGCTCGTGTTCATCCTCGCGATCGCCATTCCCTTCCCCCACGGAGGAAAGAAGTGAGCACGTTCTCGGACACCCCGATGGAGCCGGGCGGCCAGGCCGGCTACGGGCTCGAGACCCGACCCACCTGGACGGGGTGGCTGCGCCGTCGGGCGGTCGCCACGCTCCCGCCCGAGAAGCTGCTGCCGGACCGCCAGCCCTCCTACGTCGCGTCGTGGATCTACGTCTTCGGAGCCCTCACCCTTGCGGCCTTCGGGGTCGTGCTGGCGTCGGGCGCCGTCCTTGCCATCAAGGGCCCCGACTGGTGGCACGTCTCCTCGGCGGGCCTGTTCGTCAACTCGGTGCACCTGTGGGGCACCGAATTGTTCTTCTTCTTCATGGTCATCCACCTCTGGGGCAAGTTCTTCATGGCCGCCTGGCGCGGCCGGCGCCGGGCCACCTGGATCACCGGGGTGCTGGCCTTCGTCATCTCGATCGCGACGGCCTTCACCGGCTACCTGTCCCAGCAGAACTTCGACTCGGAGTGGATCGGCACCCAGGCCAAGGACGGGATCAACGCGACGGGGGCGGGGGCCTTCTGGAACGTCCTCAACTTCGGCCAGATGCTGCTCTGGCACGTGCTGCTGCTGCCGCTCGTCGTGGCGGTCATGGTCGCCGTCCACGTCCTGCTCGTCCGCCGGCGCGGCGTCGTGCCGCCCTTCCCCGCCAAAGGAGCCGACAAGTGAGCCGCAGGCGCTTCAACCCCGACCGTGACGTCGCCGAGTGGCAGGGGCCCTCGGTCCGCTACGACCTGTTGAAGGAGGTGAGCATCGCCTTCGTCGTCGTGCTCCTCCTGGCGATCCTCTTCGCAACCGTGTTCTCCTCGCCCGACGAGCGGGCCATCACGCTCCAGTCCTGGTCGAAGGCGGCACCGGTCGACTTCGTCCAGACCGCCACGACCGAGCTCGACGGGACGAGCGGCACGGCCACCTACGGGCCGCCCTACACCGGCACCGCCGGGGCGAGCCAGAAGCTCGGCCCGCTCTCGCTCGAGTCGCTCGTCGGCGTCCACATCCCCCTCGACACGGCGCAGCAGTTCGTGATCCGTCCGCTGCGGACCCTTCCCGACGTGCCGGTCCTCGACCGGGCGATCACCGAGTACCAGCTGGCGCCCGCGTCGAGAAAGGCCGCCTGGAACGCCGCCTACGAGAAGGCCGTGGCGAGTGCGTCCTTCACCGGCGGCGTCTTGCGGGTCCCCGCCGGTGCCTACGGCCCAGTCGGGACGATGATGTCCCACCTGCTCGACATGGCCCGGACCGGCGCGCTCGACGGTGCCCTCACGGCGACGCCGCAGCTCTACGGCACGGACTACACCAAGCCGCTGCTGTTCATCGCGGACGGCGCCTACATGGGCGACGTCGCCTCGAACCGCCACCTGCTCGGCGAGCAGTGGGGGATGATGAACGAGACGGGCAACTACCCCGGCCAGGCCTGGCTCTGGCTCTACACCCTGTGGTACCAGGTGCCGCCGATGAACTCCTCCTCGAACGGCGACGTCGAGGTGTGGGGGATCATGATGGGGCTGACCGTGCTGCTCGCCC
>JAJZLV010000055.1:0-2248 GCA_021803215.1 Actinomycetes bacterium
ACTTGAGCAGCCGACCGAGCGACGATGCCGTCAGCCCCTTGCCAAGCGAGCTCGAGACGCCGCCCGTCACGAACACGAACTTGCTCACGCTGTCCTCCCAGGTGTCCGCCCGGACAGGCTAACCGCATCCGGAGAGCCGGCGGCGGACCAGCTGGCCGCCATGGTGAGCAGCTCGGTGGCGTGCTGGCGGGCGGTGACGCTCTCGGGCTGGCCCGAGAGCATCCGCGACAGCTCGGCAAGGCGCTCCTCGCCCTCGACCCGGGCGGCCGAGGTGACCGTCCGCCCGGCGGCCTCGCTCTTTCGCACGGCCACCTGACTGCCGGCGAAGGCGGCCACCTGGGCGAGGTGGGTGACTACGAGAACCTGGTGGCGCTCGCCCAGCTCGGCGAGGGCCTGCCCGACGTAGAGGGCGGCCTCGCCGCCGATGCCGGCGTCCACCTCGTCGAAGACGAGAGTGGGGGGCGCCTCTGAGAGGACGAGCCGCGTTGCCAGCATCACCCGGGCGAGCTCGCCCCCCGAGGCGACCTTCGAGAAGGGCAGCACCGGCTCTCCGAGGTTGGCGCCGAAGCCGAACTCGACGGCCTCTCCCCGCCCGGCCGGGGGAACCGAGATCTCGACTCTGGCCTTGGGAAGGGCCAGCAGCCTCAGCCGGCTCTCGATCTCGGCCGCGAGCCTCGGGGCGGCCCTGCGCCTGGCGTCGCCGAGGGCCTCTTCGGCCCGGGCGAGACGGGAGAGGGCGGACTCACGCTCTTGTGCCAGCTCGGCCCGCCGGGCCTCGCCGGCCACCAGGTCGGCCAGGCGGGCGCGGGCGGCATCTCGGTAGGCGATCACCTCGGCCAGGTTCGAGCCGTACTTCCGGCGCAGCTCGGAGAGGAGGTGGCGGCGTTCCTGCACAGCCGCCAGGCGGACCGGGTCGTCCTCGAGCAGCTCGGCTCTCGCTCTCAGCTCGCCGGCGACGTCCTCGAGCTCGAGCCCGACCGCCACGAGGCGGTCGGCGAGCGTCTCGAAGCCCGCCCGACCCTCCAACGCCGAGCGGGCCTGGCCGACGAGGTCGGCCGCCCCTTCGTCTGAGCCGACGAGGCGATGGGCGAGGGCGGCCGCCTCGCGCAGCGCCTCGGCCCCGGCCAGGAGAGCCTCCTCGCCTTGCAGGGCCGCCTCCTCTTCGGGGTCCTCCAGCGCGGCTCTCTCGATCTCCTCGAGCTGGAAGCTGAGGAGGTCGACCTCTCGGGCGAGCTGCCGCTCGTCGCCTCCCAGATCCGCCAGGCGGGCCTCTATCGCGGCGAGGGCGGCCTCCGCCTCCTCCACCTCGGCGCTCGAGATGGCGCCGTAGCGGTCGAGCGAGGCGCGCTGGGCCGGCAGGCGCAGGAGCGACTGGTGGGCGTGCTGTCCGTGCAGATCGACCAGGCCGGCCCCGACCTCCGAGAGCCCGCCGGCGTTCGCCATGCGACCGTCGACGTAGGCCCGCGAGCGTCCCTCGGCCGGGATCTCTCGCTGCAGGACCGTCTCTTCCCCGAGAGCTCCCCGCACAAAGCGCCCCTCGATGAGGGCCGATTGGGCTCCGGCCCGCACCAGGGTGGGATCTGCCCGGCCGCCCATGAGAAGCTCGAGCGCCTCGATGAGCAGCGTCTTGCCGGCACCGGTCTCCCCGGTGAGCGCCGTCATGCCCTCACCGAGGTGGAGAGTGAGGTCGTCGATGACCCCGAGGTTGCGGACGTGGAGCTCGACGAGCATCTCAGCGATCTGTCAGGCCGAAGCGGGAGCGCAGAACGGCGTGGAAGTCGTGCTCGCCGAGGGTGACGAACCGGGCCGGCTTCTCGGCCCCCTTGCAGCGCACGACGTCGCCCGATCCGAGCTGCACCACCCTGGAGCCGTCTATCACGGCGGCCGCCGGGTGGCCGTCGAGGAGGACCATCTCGACCTCCTCGTCTGCTCCGAGGACGAGCGAGCGGTCGAAGACGAGGTGGGGCGCCACCGGCGTGAGGATGAGGGCGCGCAGCAGGGGGCTCGCCACCGGGCCGCGGGCCGAGATGTTGTAGGCGGTCGAGCCCGTCGGCGTGCAGGTGAGCAGCCCGTCTGCGACGTAGGTGAGGAAGGGCCGGCCCCCGATGCGCACCGCCACCCGGATGGTGTGGCCCGGGGCGGTCTTCTCGACGATGGCCTCGTTGAGCGCCAGGAAGGCGAAGTGGCTCGTGTCGGTCCGCTCGACCCTGACGTCGAGCACCATGCGCTCGTCGAGCCGGTAGCGACC
>JAJZLV010000055.1:2258-5973 GCA_021803215.1 Actinomycetes bacterium
TCGAGCGCCGGTTCGAGGTTGGCCGGCTCCACCTCGGCGAGGTAGCCCATCCGCCCGAGGTTGACGCCGATGACGGGAATGTCGCAGGAGAGGGCGAGCTCGACGGCTCGCAGCATCGTGCCGTCCCCACCGAGGCTCACGACGAAGTCGGCGGCCGGGGGGCTCGCCGAGCCGTCCCAGGTGTGGACCTCGTGACCGCGGGCCGTGCACCAGGCCTCGGCGGTCTTGGCCAGCGAGGCGACCTCGGGGCTCGTGGGGTGCAGGACGAGGAGGACCGAGCTCACCGGGTCATCCTCGCGGCTCCAGCTGCCGGCTGCCAGCATCGAGCCGGCGGCGGCCCGACGGACCGGCTCAGGACCTCTTGGCGCTGCGGGCAGCCTTCTTGGTGGCGCTGCGGGCGCCTTCTCGTGCCGTGCTCGAGCTCTTGCGGGCAGAACCGGCCGCCTTTTGCGGCGCGCCAGCCCTCTTCCTCGCGGCCGCCTCGGGCGCCCCCGACGCCCTCTTGGCCGTCTTGCCGGCCGGCTGGGTGGCCTTACTCGCCGGACGGAGGCTCTTGGCCGCCGCCCGGGTCGTCTTGCCGACGGCGGCCTTCCGGGTTGGCGCGGCCTTCCGGGTTGCGCGGCGCGGCGCTCCGGTGCTCTCCGAGCCCGCGGTGGCGGCCTTCTTCGTCCTCGTCCGGGTCGCCCTCTTGGCGGTCTCGCTCCTCGCCCCCGAACGGGCGGGGCCCTCGCCCTCCTGCCCCAGCTCATCGGCCTTTCGGGCGGCACCCCGCCCGCTCCTCCCGAGCTGGCGGGTGGCCTCCCGCACCGAGCGCTGGCCGGCCCGGCGGGCCGCCTCGAGGAGGCTGTCGAAGTCCTCAGCCGTGACGAGGCCGAGCTGGTCGACCTGGCGGCGCACCTCGTCTCGGACGATCGTCGCCAGGCGGGCGGCGCTCCGGCTGCTCCGCACGACGAGGTCCTCCACCCACTCCTCGGCGTTGTCCTTGCTGACCTCACCCTCCTGGACCAGCTCTCGGACGATCGCCTCTGCCCTCTGGCGGGTGAACTGGGTGAGGGCCATGCCTGCACTTAGGTACCGCTCGAAGGCGCTCTTGGAAGCCATAGGGCAACATTATACCCGCTGAGCTGGGATGCTTGCAATAGTGAGCACCTTGGCGCCAAGGGCGCCCACAGGATGGTCAAAGAAGCTGCTCGACGAGGGCCGCCAGGTCAGGCGCCTCGTGGTCGGGCGAGGGCTCGATAGGGCCGTGGTCAGGAGCCGTCACGCCGGTCAGCACCAACCCGAACGGGACGCCGAGGACCGAGGCGAAGCGGCCGTCTGTCGAGGGGCGGTCTCCCACCATGAGGCGGATCTCGCCTGCCAGCTGGCGCACCAGGTCGGCGATGGGCTGGTGCGGCTTGCCGGCGACCAGCGGCTGCCGGCCGCCGGCCGTGGCGACGGCGGCCAGGATCGAGCCGGCGCCGGGCAGGAGTCCGGCTGCGGTCGGGAAGGTGGCGTCCTCGTTGGTGGCGATCAGCCTGGCCCCGCCCCGGAGGGCAGTCGTGGCGGCCGCCAGACGGGAGAAGTCGAAGTTGAGGTCGATGCCGACGACGACCGCCTCGGCCTCGGTGGCGTCGCCCGAGCCGGGCTCGATGAGGACGGCGCCCGCCCTCTCGAGCTCCTCGTGCAGACCCGGCCCGCCGAGCACGAGGAGGCGCTCTTGCGCCTTCACGAGCCGGGCGGCTGCCATGGCGGAGGTGACCACGTCCTCCGGGTCGGCCGGCATCCCCATCTGCTCGAGCTTGGCCAAATGGTCGGCCCGCCGCGGCCAGGAGTTGTTGGTGAGGAAGACGACTCGCTCTCCGAGGCGCCGGAGGCGGTCGACGGCCTCGGCGGCCTTCGGCACCGGCGTGTCGGCCAGCCAGATGACGCCGTCGCAGTCGAGCAGCCAGGTCATCACCGCATGCTGCCAGATAAGCGGCCGCCTGCGACACCTGGCAGGAGCCCTCTCCTCTTTATAGTCATGGCCCATGGCCCGTCTGGAACCCTTTCGCGGCACCACCTACGACCCGGCCCGGGTGTCCGCTGAGGAGGTCGTCGCCCCTCCCTACGACGTCGTCGGCCCGGCCGAGCGGGCCCGCCTGGCGGCCCGATCGCCCTACAACGCCATCCACGTCGAGCTCCCAGAGGACCCGGGCGGAGGCGATCGCTACGAGAGGGCCGCCTGGCTCTTCTCCTCCTGGCGCGACGAAGGGATCCTCAGGCGCTCCTCCGAGCCCTCCTTCTACCTCTACCGGATGACCTTCGAGGCCGACGACGGCACCCGCCGCACGACGACAGGGCTCTTCGGGGCCCTCGGGCTCGATCCCGAGCAGCGGGGTGAGGTGCTGCCCCACGAGGAGACGACCCCGAAGGACAAGAGCGACCGCCTCTTTCTGCTGCGGGCGGCCCGCACCAACTTCTCGCCCATCTGGGGCCTCTCGCTCTCGAAGGGACTCGGCCGGCTCTGCGAGCAGGCAGCGCTGAGGAGCGGAGAGCCCTTCGCCGCCCACGACGCGGCCGGCTGCCTGCACGAGTGCTTCGAGGTGAGCGACGCCGGCTTCGTCCAGGCGGCCCGAGAGCTCGTCGCCGCCTCCCCGGTCCTGCTGGCCGACGGCCACCACCGCTACGAGACGGCCTGCAGCTTCGCGGCCGAGGACGAGACAGAGGGCTCCCGCTTCGTGCTGGCCCTCGTGATCGAGCTCTCCGAGGAGCAGCTCCACGTCGAGGCCATCCACCGGCTCATCTCAGGCATCGAGCCGGACGAGCTCCGCTCTCAGCTGGAGAAGTCCTTCGAGCTCCGACCCGCCCCGGGCACGGTCGCAGGGCTTCGCCGCGCGATGGCAGAACAGGGCGGTCTCGGCCTCATGGCCGGCGGCACCGGCAGCCTGCTCGTCCCCCGCCAGCCCGCCCGCGAGGTCGACTCGGTCCTCCTGCATGAGGCGCTCGCCGGCCTGGCGGGGGTCGAGGTCGCCTACCAGCACGACCTCGCCGCGCTGGAGAAGGCGCTCGCCGGGGCAAGAGCCGGGGCGGCCGTCCTGCTTCGACCCGTCTCGGTAGCCCAGATCGCCGCCACCGCCCACGGTGGCAGGCGCCTGCCCCCGAAGTCGACCTTCTTCTACCCGAAGATATTGACGGGGATGGTCTTTCGAGAGCTCGACGCCGGCTGAGCTAGACCCTCCAGGTGGTGCCCGACGAGAGGAGGCGCGCCAGGTCGCCCGGGCCCTTGCGGGCGCTCACCTCGAGCAGCTGGCCGTCCATCTCCGAACCGTAGTCGGGTCGCTCGACTGCCCGGAAGACCCCCATCGGGGTCGGCTCGTGCGGCCCGCTCGATATCCGGCTGAGGGCGAAGGCGAGAGCCGGATCAGCCCGCTTCTCGTCGTGCACCAAGATGGCGTCCTCTCCGACCCCGTCCACCTCGACCACCGAGAGCTGGCCGGTCCTGTCCATGACGACGCCGCGGTGGCCCTCGGCTCCGAAGCGGATGGGCCGCCCGTGCTCGAGCGGGATGAGCATCTCCTCACGGGTCGCCCGGCCTGTCACCTGCTCGAAGGCGCCGTCGTTGAAGACGTTGCAGTTCTGATAGACCTCGACGAGGGCGGCCCCCCTGTGCTCGTGAGCCCGGCGGATCATCTCCTGCATGTGCTTGCGATCCATGTCGTGGGTGCGGGCGACGAAGGAGGCCTCGGCGCCGAGC
>JAJZLV010000044.1 GCA_021803215.1 Actinomycetes bacterium
CCAACCCTTCGCGGCCGCTCGTCCGCTCGCTGGCCGAGGAGGCCGCCAGGGTGGTGAGGACACGTGTGATCAACCCCAAGTGGCTCGAGGCGATGCGCCGGCACGGCTACAAGGGCGCGTTCGAGATGGCAGCCACTGTCGACTACCTCTTCGGCTACGACGTGACCGCTCATGTGGCGCAGCCGTGGATGTACGAGCGGGTGGCGCAGGCCTATGTCGCAGATCCTGAGAGCCGGGCCTTCTTCGAGCGCTCCAACCCCTGGGCGCTGCGCTCCATCGTCGAGCGGCTCCTCGAGGCCGAGGAACGGGGCCGGTGGAAGCCAGACCAAGAGACCGCCGACAGCCTGCGGCGGGCGCTGCTCGAGGCCGACGGGTGGGAGGAGTCCCGATGAGCTCGCACCTGCCCTTTTCCTTCGTGGTCGGCCAGGACGATGCCAAGCTGGCGCTGCTCCTGGCGGCCGTCGAGCCACGGCTCGGAGGGGTGCTGCTGCGAGGCGACAAGGGGTCGGCCAAGACGACCCTCGCCCGAGGGCTGGCTGCCCTGTTGCCAGGAGGCGCACCCTTCGTCGAGCTGCCCATCGGAGCCACCGAGGACCGCGTCGTGGGAGCGCTCGACGTGGCGGCCCTGCTGGAGTCTCGCGCCCACTGCTTCCGGCCGGGCTTGCTGGCGGCTGCCCACGGCGGGGTCCTCTACGTGGACGAGGTGAATCTCCTTCCCGACCACCTGGTGGACGTCCTGCTCGACGTGGCAGTCTCCGGCACCAACCGCGTCGAGCGCGACGGGTTCTCCGAGACCCACCCGGCGCGCTTCGTGCTGGTCGGGTCGATGAACCCCGAGGAGGGGGAGCTGCGTCCCCAGCTGCTCGACCGCTTCGGCCTGGCAGTGGAGGTCAGGGCACCCGACGATCCCCGCCTGCGAGCCGAGATCGTCCGCCGCCAGTTGGCCTTTGAGGCGGAGGGGGAGGTCGACCCCTCGCCCGACGAGCAGCTCCGCCGCCAGCTCGCCTCGGCCCGCCCGGCATCCTGCGGGGAGGCGGTCGTCTTAGCGGCCGCCGAGCTGGCCGTGGCGGTCGGTGCCCAGGGACTGCGAGCGGACCTGGCGCTGTGCCGCGCCGCCGGCGCCCTGGCCGGCCTCGAGCAAGCCCAGAGCGCCGGCCCTGCGCACCTGCGTCGGGTGGCCCCGCTCGTCCTCGGGCACCGACGTCGGCGAGACCCCTTCGAGTCGCCCGGCATCGCGGCCGACGAGCTCGCCTCGGCGCTCGACCGGGTGCTCGAGGGCGAGCAGGAGGAGGAAAGGGCCGGCGGCGCGACGAACGAGCGAGGCGCAGAGCCGGAAGCATCGCCGCGAGCCGGCCCCGCAAGGGACGACGGCTCCTCGCGCCAGGATGGCGCGCCGCAGCCGGGTCGAGAGCCACCACCTCCAGATGGTCTTCGGCCAGGGCCCGGCGGGGGAGTGGGCGATCGGTATCAGCCGGCCGGCCGGCCGGCGTCGGCCGGCCCGCCGCCCGATCCCCCTGAGGTAGAGGTCGACGCGGGCCAGCTCGCACTGGCGCCTCCTCCGAGCGCCACGGCGAGGGCCCAAGGGGCGGTCGGCAACGGTCCGGCGGGCAGCGGTGCCGGCCGGGGACGCCGCATCGGGCACGTGCCCCTCAGCGACACCAGACAGCGTCTCGACGGGGCGGCCACGGCACTGGCCCAGGTGACTCGCACCGTCTCGGAGGAGGACGGAGACGAGCGACACCGCCTGAGAGCCGAGGATCTTCGGGCGGTCGTGGCAGCCGATCCCCAAGCGACCCTGGTCATACTCGCGGTCGACACCTCGGGCTCGATCGCCGGCCGCAGGAGGCTCGAAGCGGCCCGCGCCGCCGTCATGTCACTCCTCGTCGACGCATATCGGCGCCGTGACCGGGTGGCGCTGGTGGCCTTCAGGGGCGAGTCGGCCGAGCTGGTCCTGCGCCCGACCGGGTCTGTCGAGGTGGCACGGGCGCGTCTGGCGAACCTCCCGAGCGGAGGCAGGACGCCGCTCGCGGCCGGCTTGAGGCAGGTCACCGCCCTCGTACGGGCGGCCCAGCGGCCCGGCGGGCCGCGACCGGCCGTCGTCCTCGTCACCGACGGTAGGGCGACCGCAGGTGGGGACGACCCGCTCGAGGCCGCCAACTCGGCCGCGGCAGAGCTGGCGGCGACCGGGGTGGCGTGCCTGGTCGTGGATGCCGAGACGGGCCCGGCCCGACTCGGCCTCGCCCGGTCGCTGGCGGCGATCCTGTCGGCCGACTACGTGCTGCTCGAGGAGATCGAGCGGCCCGGGCCAGGCGCGGCGCTGGCCGGCACCATCCGCGCCCGGGTGCTGGCGCCGGGGGTGGAGGAGTGACGGGAAGCCAGCCCGGCGCCGGCGTCGTCCTGGTGCTCGGGGGCACCCGCTCGGGCAAGTCGCGGCTCGCCGAGCGGCTCGTCGCCGAGCTGGCAGCCGAGGAGCACGCGGCCGTTACCTACCTGGCGACGGCGGTGGTGGCAGACGAGGAGATGGAGCGCCGCGTCTCAGCCCACCGGGCTCGCCGCCCGAGGGGGTGGAGCACCGTCGAGCTGCGCTCGAGCACCGAGCTGCCCGGGCTCCTGGCGCACCTGGCGGGGGAGGTCCTGCTGGACAGCCTCGGTGCCTGGGTGGCATCGGCCCCTGAGCTCGAGGTCGACGGACAAGGCCTGGTCGACGCCCTCCGGACGCGTGCGGGGAGCACGGTGATCGTGTCGGAGGAGGTCGGCTTGGCGGTGCATCCGCCCAGCGCCGTCGGGCGGGCGTTCGTGGACGCGCTCGGAGCGCTCAACCAGGCGGTGGCAGCCGTCGCCGACCGCGTCATCCTGGTCGTGGCCGGCCGCGCCCTGGAGCTGTAGTGCTGGCCGCTTTCGGGTTCCTCACCCTCTTCGGCCCGAGCCGGGCACCCAGCCCGGCCGCCCTGCGCTGGTTCCCGGTTGTCGGGGCAGTGGCCGGTGCGATCGTGGGACTCGTCTGGTGGGCTGCCTCCAAGGGCTGGCACGGCTCGCTGGTGCCGGCGGCGCTGGCTGTCGCCGCCGACCTGATCCTGACCGGGCTGCTGCACGTCGACGGGCTGGCCGACAGCGCCGACGGCCTCTTGGCCCACCTGAGCCGGGAGCGCCGGCTCGAAGTCATGTCCGAGCCCGACGTCGGCGCCTTCGGGCTGGTCGCGACGCTGGCCGTGCTCCTGCTGCGCTTCGCGGCCTTCGGCTCATTGCGCCCGGACGTCGCCCTCGTGGTCGGGCTCTGGTGCGTGTCGCGCTCGCTCATGGTGCTCGCCATGCTCGTGCTCCCCTACGCCAGGACCGCAGGGGGCCTGGCGACGGCCTTTCTTGGAGGGGGAGCCGCTCTCTCGGCGCTGGCTGCCTCGGTGGGAGTGGCGGCGGGCACGTCGCTCGCCGTCTGGGCGGGCGGGAGCCCTGCCGGCGCGGGCGTCGGCGCAGCGGTGCTGGTTGCAGCTGGCCTTCTCTGGCTGGCGCACCGGCGTCTGGGCGGCTTCACCGGCGACGTCCTCGGCGCTGCCGTGGTCCTTGCCGAGACGGCAGCGCTCCTCGTGTCGGGGCTCCGCTGGTGACCGGGTGGCGGCGGCGCAGCGCGTCGGCCGCTTTGGCCGTGGTGCTGGACCAGCTCGTCGGAGACCCGCCGAACCGGCTGCACCCGGTTGCCTGGCTCGGCCAGGCCATGGCCCGGCGCGAAGCCCGGGCGTGGAGCGACGACCGGCTGAGCGGAGTCCGTCACCTGGGTGCCGGGTTGCTCCTCGCCTCCCTGCCCACCGCGCTCGGGTGCGTCGCCGCCCGGCGAGCCGGCGGGGTCGCAGCTGAACGCGCCCTCTCGGTCGGCGTGGTGGCCATGACGCTAGGGGCGCGCAGCCTCGATCGTCGGGCCTTCGAGGTCGGCGAGGCGCTCGCGCGGGGCCAGCTCGAGCAGGCGCGTCTGCTGCTTCCGGCCCTGGTCGGGCGGGACCCGGCCGGTCTCGAAGAGGGCGAGATCGCCCGAGCAGTGATCGAGTCGGTGGCCGAGAACACCGTGGACGCCGTCCTGGCCCCGCTCTTCTGGGCAGCAGTGGGGGGGGCGGGGGCTGCTGCGGCCTACCGCGCCGTCAACACGCTCGACGCCATGGTCGGCTACCGAAACGACCGCTACGGCCGTTTCGGCTGGGCCTCGGCGCGAGCCGACGACGTCGCCAACTTCCTGCCCGCCCGAGTCGGGGCGGCGCTGGTCGCCCTCTGCTCGCCGGGCGGCGCCTGCTCCGTCGTCCAGGCGGTGCGCCGGCAAGCCCCCAGCCATCCCTCGCCCAACGCTGGAGTGGCGGAAGCGGCATTTGCCGCCGCCCTCGGTCTTCGTCTAGGCGGGACCAACCGCTACGGCGACATGGTCGAGCACCGGGCAGAGCTCGGCGACGGGCGGCCCGCCGCGGCGGCGGACATCCTCCGTGCCCGGCGGCTGGCCCGCCGGGTCACCTTCGTCTCTGCCGCCGCCCTGGCGGCCCCCTCGCTCTGGCAGCAGTGGCGCCGCCCGAGGAGCAGCGGCCCGAGTCGAGGTGTCCGTTGAGGAGCGCTCCGCTCGACCGGCGAGCCCACGGCGGCAACGGCGCCCGGCTCGCCGCAGAGCTGGGGATCGATCCGGCCGTTGTGCTGGACCTGTCGGCCAGCCTCTGCCCGGTGGCACCAGACCCCTCGGCGGCGGTGCGCCGGCACCTCGGGGCTCTCGGCCGCTACCCGGACCCGGAGCGGGCGACCACTCTCCTGGCGCAGGCCATGGAGGTGGAGCCTGGGCACCTTCTGCTCACCAACGGCGGGGCAGAGGCCATCGCGCTGACGGGATCGGTCCTCGGCGGGACCGTCGAGGAGCCCGACTTCTCCCTCTACCCACGCGCCGGCGGGCCCCTTTGGAGGTCCAATCCCAACAACCCGCTCGGAACTCTTGCCCCGGCCGGAGCGAGGGCCGGGGTGTGGGACGAGGCCTTCTGGCCCCTGGCCACCGGCAGCTGGACTCGGGGCGACCACCTCCGCGGCTCTGTCGTGGTGGGGTCGTTGACGAAGCTCCTCGCCTGCCCAGGACTGCGCCTCGGGTACGTGCTCTGCGCCGACGACGCGCTGATGGGACGGATTCGCCGAGGCCAGCCCGAATGGTCCGTCAACGGTCTGGCGGCGGACTCCCTGGCCGATCTGCTGCGCCCGGTCGATCTGCCAGCCTGGTCGCGCCAGACCGGAGCGCTGCGGGAGGCCCTGGCCGGCCTTCTGGGCTCCTGCGGGCTCTCGGTGCGCGCCGGCCAGGGGCCGTGGGTCCTCGTCGACGAGGCTGGAGCGCTGCGGGCCCAGCTGCTGACCGAGGGGATAGTCGTGCGCGACTGTGCCAGCTTCGGCCTGAGTGACGCCGTCCGGATCGCAGTGCCCAGAGAGGAGCACTTCCCCCGTCTCGAAGAGGCGCTCCGGCGCCACTGCGGCACAACGAGCGAAGCCCGGTCGGTGAGGCCGAGGGCGGATAGGAGGCACGGGGCGCCATGACTGTCTACCTGGTCGGCGCCGGGCCCGGCGACCCCGGCCTTTTGACCCTCAAGGCAGCGGAGCTCTTGGGCAGGGCCGACGTGGTCCTTCACGACCGGCTGGTCACTCGGGACGTGTTGAGCCTGGTGCGGAGCGATGCGTTGTGCATCGACGTCGGGAAGCGTCCGGGTACCGACACCCCCGGGGCCGATCGCCGACAGGGCGAGATCGGTCGCCTGCTCGTCGAGCACGGCCGCACCTCGGCGGTCGTCGTCCGGCTGAAAGGTGGGGATCCGTTCGTCTTCGGGCGCGGAGCCGAGGAGATCGAGATCCTCGAGGAGGCCGGGATCGCCTGGCAGGTCGTCCCAGGGGTGACGTCAGCCCTCGGAGTGCTCGGCGCTGCCGGCATCCCTGCCACCTACAGGGGCCTCGCCTCGTCCGTCACGGTCGTCACCGGCCAGACCCGTGACTCGGGTGCCGGATCTGGCTTGGGCCACGAGCCCAACTGGGAGGCGCTGGCCCACACCGGGGGAACCCTCGTCGTCCTGATGGGGATGGCTTCGCGAGCGGCCATCGCTGCTGCGCTGCTCGCTGCCGGCCGGGCGCCCGATACACCGGTCGCCGTGATCCAGGACGGCACGACGCCGGCGCAGCGGATGGTCCGCACGACGCTCGCCGGGCTGCCCGTCGTCGAGCTGGGCGCCCCCGCCGTCATCGTGGTCGGACCCGTCGCCGACCTCGGCCGAGGTGTACGCCGCAGGTCGGAGGACGGCTCCGCCCTCACTGGGAGCTGAGGTGACCGGCCCGCTCGAACAGCGACTCCACGGGAGATCTTGTGGGCCGGCCTCCCCTCTCGATGCGACGCCGGCCTCGCGATCGTCCTGGCTCGCACAGGGCAGCCTCGCCGCCGCAAGAGCAGCGGCGGCGAGGCTGCAGCCGGCGGGGGTGGACTGCGGGCGACGCGGGCCGCCTCACAGCGGCTCAGAGGGCTTCCATCGCGCAGGCGGGCCGAGTCCAGCCCTCACCGGCCCTTGCGGGGTAGCCGGCCGGGAGTTGGCTCCTCAGCTGGCTCTGGGCGAGCATCATGCGGGCTGCAGCATGCCGCTCGCGCGGTCCACGGGCGTCGAGCGGGGCTCTGCCGCCAGAGGGGACCCGCCTGGCGGCTCTTGGCAGTGCCGTCTGCTGCCGGCGATCGCTCCTGACTGGGAGGAGAGCAGGTGGCGCCATCGACCGTGATGCCGATCGTCCCGCTCACCGGTGACGACGGCGATCGGCTGGATGCAATCGTCTTCGACATCGGTGGCACGCTCGTCCTCGAGGCAGCCGCCGCGACGCCGACGAGCGATCTCGTGCCTGTCCTCCGTCCCGGTGTCGCCGCCGAGCTGGCCGCCCTCTCGCGCTCGTATCGCCTCGGTGCCGCCACGAACACGGCGGTCATGCGGGGGCCCGAGGTGCGAGCGCTCCTTGCTCGGGCCGCCATCGACGGCTACTTCGAGTCGGTGGTCACCTCGAGCGACGTCGGCGCCGCCAAGCCTGATCCTCGGGTGCTCCTCGTCACGTGCGAGCAGCTGGCGGTCGATCCCGCAAGGGCCCTTTACATCGGCGATCGGCCGATCGACCAGCAGGCGGCCTCGGCTGCCGGGATGTTCTTCGTCTACGTGGGCCGGGGCGGGCTGCTGGCTGCGGTCGACGAGTTCACCGCGAGGGGGCGGTCTCGATCCCGCCCGCCCGCCGGCTCCGGTCCCTGAGCCGGGCGAGCAGGTGGCGCGCAGCTCGATGCTTCTCCCGGGCTCGGATGGCTAGGCCACTCCCGCCGGCGACGCGTCCTGACGGGCGGCCCCCGGTCCGGCGCTTCTCAGGACGGGCGGCGAGCCGGGCCGCGCTCTCGACAGCTGGAGCGAGGAGATCTCGGGAGAAAGCGGCCCCCCGCCGCCTGATCGGCTTGCAATCCGCGCCAGGGGCCGACGGAGCAGGTGGTAGCGGCCTTGGTCGGGCTTTGGCGTCCTGCGGGCGCTCGGGTGCCGTCGCTCCGATCAGCCGATCGCCTGGGCGAGCTCGAGCCCCGCGGGGACCGATCAGAGGCAATGACAAAGCCTGGGTCGGTCCCGGCCGGCGCCTTCGCGGTCGCGCCGCTCGTCCCGGCGCTCGGGCTCGGGCGGAGCCCGGAGAGCGCTCGGAGATCCCGCGCCGCCCGACGCCTCGGAGCTCCAGCGGGAGGAGCGGGCAACCTACCCGGGCGAGTGCCCGGTCCCACCGAGGAGGGGTGGCGCGTACCAAGAGAAGGCGAGGCCGCCGGCGCGCTTTCCAAGCGCCCGGCTCTCAGTCGACCGGGTTTGCCGGTGCCTCTTGTGGAGGTTCCGGTTCGCCTCCGTCGAGGCGGACCGGTGCGCCGCAGGCAGCCGCCGAGCGGTAGACGGCATCCACCAGGCGATGAGCCGTCACCGCCTCATGAAAGCCGGGGCTCGGCTCCTTGCCCTCGACGACGGCCTCGACGAAGGCCCGGTTCTCCTCCAGGTACCGGCCGATCGCGAGGCCCTCTGACCCCGGGGCGATGGAAAGATCGTCGAACCAACCAGGTGCCGGGCACTCGAGGCTGCGTTGTCCGTCCGAGGTCTGAACCAAAAGGGGGCCCGAGAAGTCGTCCTGCAGCCTTACGTAGCCGTGCTGGAAGAACAGCTCGAGCTGGCGGCTGGACTCACGACTGAGCACATCGTGCCAGACGCTCGTCAGCTGCGCCGAGGCGCCCGACGCGAATGCGAGAGTGGCGGCTGCGACGTCCTCGACATCACCGTGACCGGAGAGGCGAGCGGTGCGGGCAGAGACCTGGGTCACCTCGCCCAGGCAGAACCGCAGGATGTCGAGGTCGTGGATCGAGTGCTCGATGAGACAGCCGCCACCTGTCAGCTCCGCTCTGCCCCGCCAGGTCGAGCCGTAGAGACCCTGGTCGGGAAAGTACTGGTCGTCTCGAAAGACGACCGCCATGGGTTGGCCGAGCTCTCCGGATGCGACGAGCTCGGCCAGGCGCCGGAAGACGGGGGCATAGCGGAGCACCAGCCCGACCTGGCCAGGAACCCCGCTCGCCTCGACGGCCTCGGCGAGGGCCTGCGCACCGGCGAGGTCGGGGGCGAGTGGCTTCTCGCAGAAGATCGCCCTTCCCCGCGAGATCGCTGTCTCGACTGCCTCTCGGTGGAGGGCGGTAGGGGTGCAGACCCAGACCGCCTCGCACTGCTCCAGCAGCTGGTCGATGCCGGCGACCACCCGCGCCCCGCAGGCTCCGGCCAGAGCCGAGGCGCGGCTCGCGTCGACGTCGTAGACAGCGGCTATGGCGGCATCGATGGTGCCCGTCTCGATCATGGCCTGAAGGCTGATCGCATGGGCCCAGGCGATGAGGCCGGCTCCGACGAATCCGGTCCGCAACATCGCCTCACTCTAGGTGCCGTCACCGCCTCTCAGCGGGCCGGTCTGCCGGGAGGCGCTCAGGAGCTTGCCGCCGGCAGAGCGGCAGCTCTGGCCCATCCCCGCCAGGCGGCGCTGGCCGGCGAGAAGCGGGGGCGACACATGAAAATTCGGTGACATTGGTATTGTCCCGTCGGAGTCAAGTGGAGGAAATGACTACTGCATCGGGGCGACACGCCATCTTCCTAGGCCTCTTCGCCGAGGTCAGGGCATGATCAGACCGGGCCGCACCATCGCCGCCGGCGTGCTCGTCGCGGCCGCCGCAGCCGGTGGTGTGACCTACTTCGTGACGAGGTCTCCAGCTCGACGGGTGAGCCAGAGCCAGAGGGTTCGGCGTTCCGGCGGCTCGAGGCGACCGGGCGGCTCGAGTGGGAGCGGCAGCGGCGGGGCGCCCTTCCGGGTCGTCTCGACGACGCCGCACAGCGGTGCCAGCGGGGTGAGCGGGACGGCCCGGCTGTCGATAACGTTCTCCCAACCAGTCTCGAAGAGCTCCCCGATGCCGAAGCTCAACCCGAGCGTCCCCGGCAACTGGCAGGTGAAGGGGCGGAGGCTGGTCTTCAAGCCGACCACGGCCTTCGTTCCCCTCAGCCAGGAGACGCTCACGATACCCGGCGGGCAGGGTGGCCTCGTGGACGCGGCCGGCAAGGCGCTGTCAGGCCCGGTGAGCGACAACTTCACCGTCGAGAACGGGTCGATCCTGCGCCTGCAGCAGCTCTTGTCGCTGCTCGACTACTCGCCGCTCGCCTGGCAGCCCGCCGGCCCGGCGATAGCGCCGTCCGATTCAGCCGCCCAGCTGCAGGCGATGTACTCGCCGCCGGCGGGCAGCTTCTCCTGGCGCGACTCGGGTTGGCCCGCCCGCCTGCAGGCGCTGTGGCAAGAGGGCAGCTACAACGTCTTTACTCGTGGCCTCGTGATGGAGTTCCAAGCCGACCACGGTCTCATTGTGAACGGGCAGGTCAGCGGGGGGCTCTGGAACGCCCTCTTGCTGGCGCTGTCGAACGGCTCCCGCAACACCGGTGGGTACAACTATGCGATCGCCAGCAAAGCGCCGCCGGAGTCGCTCACCATCTGGCACAACGGACAGGTGGTCTTCCGTTCGCCTGCCAACACGGGCATACCGCAGTCTCCGACGCCGTCTGGCAACTTCAACGTCTACGCCCGCTACCGCAACGAGATCATGAAGGGGACGAATCCCAACGGGACGCCCTATGCCGACCCTGTCCAGTTCGTCGCATACTTTCACGATGGGGACGCCGTGCACTACTTCCCGCGAGCTGCCTACGGCATTCCGCAGAGCCTTGGCTGCGTCGAGCTGCCGTTGGCCGAGGCCGCCAGGGCCTGGCCCTACCTGGCCTACGGGACGATCGTGAGCGTCGTCAACTGACGCCCGGGCAGGCGCCGGCTGGCTGGGACGGCGCCTGGTCAGGTCAGGCTCGGCCGGCGCCCGGTGAAAGAGCCGGCGCCTGCGGGCCGAGGCCCGGCTTCGTGCTGGCGGGCAAGGGGCGGCGAGACGGCCTCCCCCGAGGGTCGCGCCGGGCTGTTCGGGCGGCGGAGTCCTGGCGAAGGCGCTCTCGGCGCTCGGCTCTCGGCTTGTGGACGGGGAGACGCCTCTCGAGCCGGACCGGTATCGATCACTTCCGAGCGCCCCTGCAGCGGCGGTCGCGGCGCGCCCGCCGGGCAAGGTGCTCTCGGCTCGCGGGGCGGCGGCAGAGCTTCCTGCCTCTCGAACGAGGCTCCCGAGCGCGCTCGGCTCTCTGCCTGCCGGCAGGATCGCTTGCTCGCTAAAGCTGCCGGGGTGACGTGCCGATGAACACCCGGGCGGATTGGAGAGCAAGATGACAGTGGACGACCCGCCCCTCGCCGAGACGGCGGAGCGCCCCGTTGGCCTCGACGCAGCATTCCACCATGCAGTTGCCGGCATGGCCATCCTCGATCTCGGCGGTCGTTTCAGGATGGTCAACCCGGCCCTCTGCCGGCTCCTCGGGCGCGGCCCGGAGGAGATTCTCGGTAAGCGGACCCTCGAGGTCACCCATCCCGAGGACAGACCGGACTCTGCCTCGGCCCTCGAGGCTCTCGCGAGCGGAGCGAGCGTCAGCGACAAACGCCGGAAGCGCTACGAGCGCCCGGACGGCTCGACCATCACGGTCGAGCGGACCACGACCATTGTTCGTGACAGCGAGGGTGAGGCTGTCGGGCTGTTCACCCAGGTCGTGGACGTGAGCGAGGCGGCCGCGGCCGAGGAGGCGCTCCGCAGGTCTGAAAAGCGTTTCCGGGCGCTCGTGGCGAACGCCCATGACCTGACGCTGCTCGTCGACGGCCGCGGCCGGATCGTCTACGCCTCTCCCGCCTCGGTCGACCTCCTCGGATACCCACCGGCGGAGCTGGAGGGCGGCTCGGCCATCGAGTTCGTCCATCCAGAGGAGATCGACTGTGCCAGGGCGATCTTCGACATCCAAGCGGAGCCCGCTGGCCTGTCAGCTCCTGCCGAGCACCGCCTGCGCCATCGCGACGGCAGCTTTCGCCACGCGGAGATCCTCGGCACGAGCCTCTTCGGCGACGAGGACGTGGGTGCCCTTGTCCTCAACATCAGGGATGTCACCGAGGCGCGCGAGGCCGCCGATCGTCTCCGGGCGAGCGAGGCCAGGCTGCGTGCCCTCGTGAGCGGCTCCTGGGACGTCATCACATTGCATGACCGACTCGGGCGCTACCTCTACTGCAGCCCGGCCGTCACTCCGATGCTCGGCTGGAGCCCGGAGGAGTTGCTCGATGCCGAGGCCGCCGAGCTCATCCACGAAGAGGATGTGGAGGCAGCAAGGGAATTCTGGCTCAGCGTCGCGCGAGGCGGTCCTGGCCGGGTCCTCCAGTACCGCTACCGGCACAAAGACGGCTCGTGGCGCTGGCTCGAGTCGGCGGCGCACAACCGCCTGGAGGACCCAGCTGTGGCCGGGGTCGTGGTGACGAGCCGCGATGTCTCGGCGCGCCGCCGCCGGGCAGCCCAGCAGGATGCTGTGGCGCGGCTGAGCCATGAGGCGCTGCAAGGAGGGACGGCCGACGCGCTCTTCCAAAGGGCCGTCGACCTCGTGGCGAGCGTCCTCGAGGTCGAGTTTTGCACCGTGCTCCGCCTGGAGGGGCCAGATCAGCTGCGCGTCGTCGTCCGGTCCGGCTCGCCCCTGTTCGAAGGCCCCTTTGCGAGAGAGGTCGGCGGACAGCCGGTCTCGCTCGCTGCCAGTGCCCTCAGGGAGAAGAGGACGATGATCTGGAGGAGCGAGGAGCGCTCGGTGAGCCCTTACCCCCGCCTTTCGAGCCTCGGGGTGAGAAGCGGGACCGCCACGACGATCGGGGACGGAACGCAGCTCTACGGAGCCCTCTCGGTCTACTCGACCAGGCCGGACGCCTTCTCCGAAGACGAGGTCTCCTTCCTCGAGGCGACTGCCAACGTGCTGGCCGCCGCCATCGGCCGGTGGCGAGCCGAAAGAGAGCTGCTCCGCCAGGCGCTGCACGACAACCTCACCGGGCTTCCGAACCGGACGCTTCTGCTCGACAGGCTCGGGGCGGCCCTTGCCCGCCTGGACCGTCAGCCGGGCAGCCTGGCGGTGCTCTTCATCGACACCGACGACTTCAAAGTGGTGAACGACAGCCTCGGACATGCGGCCGGAGATCAGATCGTCTCGGCCGTGGCCGAGCGAATCTCTCGCGAGCTCAGGCACTCGGACATCGTGGCCCGCCTCGGCGGCGACGAGTTCATCGTCTTGTGCGAGGACGCCAGCAGCCAGACAGCCGAGCGGATGGCCGAGCGGATCCGTCAGGCGCTCGCCTCTCCGATCGATCTCGGTGAACGCCACGTCGTCGTCACCGCCTCGATCGGGATCGCCGTCGTCACCGAGACCGGGCTCACGCCGGGCGACGTCCTTGCCCAGGCGGACACGGCGATGTACTCGGCCAAGCGGGCGGGGAAGGACCGGGCTGCGGTGTTCGACCTGCGGATGCGCCAGGAGGTGACTGCCCAGCTCGACATGGCCTCCGGGCTGCGGCGGGCGCTCAAAGAAGAAGAGCTGCGGCTTGTCTTCCAGCCGGTGGTCGACTCCGAGACGGGAGGCATCGTCGGCGCCGAGGCGCTCGTTCGCTGGGAGCATCCGCTCGAGGGCCTGGTCGGTCCTGACCGGTTCGTGCGCTACGCCGAGTCGTCGGGGCTGATAGTCCCGATCGGCGCTTGGGTCCTCGAGGCCGCCTGCCGCCAAGCCGCCGCTTTCGAGGCCTCCGGCCGGCCGCTCTCCATGTCGGTCAACGTCTCGAGCCGTCAGCTCACCGAGGTCGATCTGGTGGCGGTCGTGCGCGAGGCCCTCGGGCGAGCGGAGATCTCCCCGGCTGCCCTCTCGCTCGAGGTCACCGAGAGCGCTGTCATGACCGACCTCGACCGCGCCGCCCGGGTTCTCGACGGGCTCCGGCAGATCGGCGTGAGAGTCGGGCTGGACGACTTCGGGACGGGCCACTCCTCCCTCAGCTACCTTGCCGGCCTGCCGCTCGACTTCGTGAAGATCGACCGCTCCTTCATCGCCCGCTTCGGGCAGGACCGTCGGGCGGCGGCCTTGCTGGAGGCGATCGCCTCGATGTGCCGTACCCTCGAGCTGGCCGTGGTTGCCGAGGGGGTGGAGACCGGGCGCCAGCGCGACGAGGTCTGCCGTCTCGGCATCCGCTACATGCAAGGGCTGCTCTTCGGCGGCCCGGCTCCGCCGGAGTCATTTCCCACCGAGGCAGCCGGAGCTCGAGAGCCGACGGAGCTCTGAGCTGTCCGGGCTCGCCGGGTTGCGCATCACAGACCGAGCGACCTCCTTGCCGTACTTCGCTGGCAGACTTCATGGATGGGTCTCTACGCGGAAAGAGTTCTTCCACGGCTGGTCGACATCGTGCTCGGCGGTGAGCGCTTCGACCGGATACGGGCCCGGGTGGCCTCCAACCTCGACGGTGAGGTGCTCGAGGTCGGCTTCGGCTCGGGACGCAACGTGCCTCACTACCCGGCAGCCGTGCAGCGGGTGCTGGCTGTCGACCCGGCTGTGACGGGTCGACAGCTGGCAGCCTCCAGGGTCGCTGCCAGCCCGGTACCTGTGGAGTACGTCGGGCTCGACGGCGAAGCGCTCATGCTCGCCGACGCCAGCGTCGACCATGTCCTCACCACCTGGACCTTGTGCACCATCCCCGGAGTGGAGCGAGCGCTCGGCGAGATACGCCGTGTGCTTCGCCCAGGTGGTCTCCTGCACTTCGTCGAGCACGGTCTGGCGCCTGAGCCAAGGGTCGCTCGCTGGCAGGACCTCCTCACCCCCTTGCAAGAGAAGGTGGCCGGGGGCTGCCAGTTGAACCGGCCGATCGACGCGCTCATAGCCGGTGCCGGCTTAGAGATCGATTCGCTGTCGACCTACTACATGAGAGGTCCGAAGCCCTTTTGCTACCTGTTCGAAGGTACGGCCAGGCGTCGCTAGAGCGAGGCAGGAAGCGCCGCTGGGCAGCCGCGGTCAGGTCCCAGAGCTCCTGGCGCCGGCGGGCTCGAGCGCTCCAGGGGCCCTGGTGGAGCGGGCCGGGACGACGAGGGCTCCCGGTCGATGCCGCAAGCCAGAGTGCGGCGACCCTGGTCACAGCGACCCGACGAATCAGAGAGCGGGCGTGGGAAGGAAAAGATGCCACGAGAGCGTGACTTCTCTGAGGGGCTGAAGCCGCCATCTCCTCCTCAGGCCGCCATCTCCTCCTCAGGCCGCCATCTCCTCCTCAGGCCGCTGGCGCGCCCCGACGGGCCCTTCGAGCCCGACAGATCTCGCGCGCAGCGTCGAGGTCGGCCTGGGCCTCCTGCCCCCAGCTCCGGCAGCGAAAGACAGCTCGGCTGGCGCGTCGGGCGGGGTCGAGCTGCCCGGCGAAGCATTTCAGCTGTCGAGAGCCCCTCGAGGCAGATGACGTCATAGCCGGCGGCGAGCGCCCTGGCAGTCTTGTGATCGGAGTCTCGGCTTTGGCTGGCGAGGTGGCGGTGCCAAGAGCCACCGTCTCTTCCCGTTCGCCGCTCGGCCGAGCCTGGCTTCTTTCGGGCCAGGAGCTCCTGTGCGCGGGCGAGGTCGTCGGCCGCCTCTCGCCCCGAGCGGGGTTGGCGATGGGGTGACTCTCCGCTGTGGTGGCGAAGCCGGCGACTCCGACATCGATGCCCACCGCCTTGCCAGCCGGGACCGGTGGTCGAGCGCTCAGCGGCGATGCCGTTCCCCTGCGGTGAGAAGCGAGACCCAAGCGAGAGCCGTGATCGGTCAGCTTCGGGAGAAAAGGCGAGCCTCGCCCGATCGCTCAGGCTCGTCCTGCGAGCTTCCAGGCGGCCGGTAGGAGGCCGGCCGCGATGGCTGCCTTTATCGCATCGCCCACGATGAAGGGCGTGAGCCCCAGCGATATCGCGCGGGCAGCGCCAACGTGGAGGTCGACGGCTAGCCAGATGACCCCGGCGCCGTACATGACGATCTCACCCGCCAGCATGGCCGGGACCGACTTGAGCACCGAGCGGTCGGCGCCCCGCTCGGCCAGGGCGCCGCAGAGCAAGGAGCAGAGCACGAAGCCGATCAGGTAGCCGAAGGAGGCTCCGACGTATCCGCTCGAGTGGTCGGCGAACCACGGCACGCCGGCGACGCCGGCTACGAGGTAAAGAGCCATGGCGGCTCCGCCCCGCTTCCAGCCGAGAGCACTCCCGGCGAGGAGAACCCCGAGGGTCTGGCCGGTCACCGGCACGGGTGTGAAGGAGAGGTGGACCGAGAACTGCGCCAGCAGGCCGACGAGTCCGGCGGCTCCTACGACGAGGGAGACGTCGCGCACCAACGAGCCGGGAACAAGGTCGGCGAGGACGGCCGGCCTCTTGCTCTGCAGCGTGATTGTGCTCGACATCTCAGTCAGATCCTCCTCGCGATCAGGGTCTTCGTGCTGGCGTCGGCCAGGTTGGCACGACCCTATCAACCTGACATCTGCGGCGGCCAAGGCGGAGAGGGGACAATAGCCGGGTGGAAGTCTCAGATGTCCTGGCGTTCCTCGCCGGCCGCTGGTCGGTGGAGCGATCCATCGAGGACTCCCGCTCGGGTCAGGCGGCCGCCTTTGCAGGGCAGGCCGGCTTCATTCCGGAGCAGGAAGGCAGGCTGGTCCTCGAAGAAGAAGGCGGGCTCTCGTACGCGGGCCACTCGGGGCCGGCTCGCCGCCGGCTCGTCTACGAAGGCGTCGAGAACGGTACGGCCATGGTCTACTTTTCCGACGGGCGCTTTTTCGTGGATCTCGACCTCCGGAGCGGCGCTTGGCGGGCTGTGCACGACTGCGGCGCGGACCGCTACGAGATCGTGACGGCCGTCCGCTCCAGCCGGGAGGTAGAGGAGCTCTGGAGGGTGCGGGGCCCTTCCAAGCGCTACGACGCCCTCACGCTGCTGCGGCGCCTCCTCTAGGGCGGCGTTGTGGGACCGCCCGCCCACCGCAGCTCAGCTGTCGGTGGGAGGGAATCCAATAAAGTGACGAAGGGCCGGTGAGCCATGAGAGACCATGTCGAGAGCTGAGAGCGAGAGCCCGACCGAGGTGGGTGGACAGATCCGTCCGGAGGACCGGCTGTTCGTGCTCGCCCTTGTGCTCATCATGGCCTTCATGGCCTTCGAGGTCGCGATGTCGGTTCTGTCCGGCTCCCTAGCCCTGCTCTCTGATGCCGGCCACATGCTGACCGACGCCGGGGCGCTGGCGGGGAGCCTCTTCGCCATGAGGCTCGCCCGTCGGCCGGCGAGCGGCAGCTGGACCTACGGCTACAAGAGAGCGGAGATCCTCTCGGCCCAGGCCAACGGCTACAGCCTGCTCGTGATAGCGCTCATCCTTGCTTACGAAGCCGTCCGTCGTCTTGTCGCGCCCTCTCCGGTGAACGGGACGATCATGGTGATGGTCGCCGCAGTCGGTGTCGTCGTGAACCTGGCTCTGACGCTTTTGCTGGCGAGGGCCGACAGGCGATCGCTCAACGTGGAGGGGGCCTTCAAGCACATACTGACGGACCTCTACGCCTTTGCCGGGACGCTTCTGGCGGGCATCGTCATCGTGTTCACCCACTTCGAGCGGGCTGACGCCATCGCCTCGCTTTTTGTCGTAGCCATCATGTTGCGAGCCGCAACCGGTCTCATTCGGCGTTCGGGGCGGGTGCTGCTCGAGGGCGCCCCCGAGGACATCTCAGCCGAGGAGACCTTCGAGATCATCACCTCGTGCCCCGGTGTCGACTCCGTCCACGACGCCCATCTCTGGACCATCACCTCCGGGCTGCCTGCCATGTCGGCCCACGTCCTGGTGAGCCCTGGCGAGGACTGCCACGCCGTTCGCCAACGGCTCCAGCGAGAGCTGGCCAGCCGGAAGGGGATAACTCACACGACACTGCAGGTCGACCATGCCGGAGAGATACCGCTCACCATCGGGCCCAAGCCTGCCCCGAAGCCCGGAGACGCCGCCTGAACGGGGCGCCCTGCCTATTGGCTGCGGAGCGAGTCGAGATAGGCGGCCCGCCTGGAGGAGGTCGTTGTCAGGCTGCAGTCAGAGCAGCGAATCCGTCCCGGCAGGCGATCGAACAGACAGCAGTTGTTGCGCTCCCAGAACCAGCCGCTCCGCCCTCCCTGCTCGAGCGAGAGGAAGGCTCCGAGCCCTCTCAGCTCGGCCGGGGCCCGCTCGAAGAAGGCCTCAGCCAGTTGGCGGACGGTCGGGCCCAGGCAGCCGTCCATGGTGCGAAAGGCAGTGGCCGCCGAGGATGCCACGTTCCCCCACAGCAGGCGAGCGCCCACCCGAACAGAGCGCCGGATGCTCGAGACGAGCGGGGCGATGTGGGCCTCGATGGCGGACTCGACGAGAAAGTCGATGGCGGACCGGCTCTGCGACGGGAGGAGAGCTGCCACCGATCTCTCCTGGTCGAGCAGGAAGGCGGCCGGATCGAAGTAACCGACCACCCGTGGCCGTCCTTTCGATATGGCGATCGCCGTCCGCTCGGCGGAGGAGTCCGGTACGACGCCGGAAGTGGTGAGGCAGGCGACGGCCACCATCAGGATTCGATAGGCGTAGCCCTGTAGGAACAGCGACGCCGAGATCTGCAGATCCTCCGTTCCGAGCGCGGAACCGCTCTGGCAGACGAGCGAGCCGAGCCATTCCGGCAAGGATAAGAGATCCTCGCCGCGGAACCAGAGCCCCTCCTCGGCCAGCTGTCCAGGGGAGGCGAAGGGGCCGATGTCGCCTGCCTCGGCCACGACATAGGAGATCTCCCGGGGAAAGGCTTCGATGGCCTGGCGTATGCGCTTTGTGGCGGCAGAGCCTTTGACGAGCCGACCAGCGTCTGTCGGCTCTGGATCTTCGCGGTTTGCCGGCAGAGGCTTCACATCGCCTCCCATCTTAGGAGAGCGGCTGGGGCGGATCTAAATCGCCATGGCACCTGCTCAGGCACCCAGTCGAGCTCTTGAGGCCCGCCTCGGACAGCTCGCCGCTCCAAGTTGGCCCCTCGTCTTGAGGTGGCGCCGGCCAGGTGGTGTCACGGGGCTTGCCGGCCCCGGGCCGCCGAGTGGACGGTGCCCTTCCATCTAGATCTTCTAAGGGCGCGGAGTCGAGTGAGACGAGACCTTCGCACTCGATCAGGGCATCGGCGCTCTGGTCCCGACCGGTGCGGCCGGCACTCTCAGGCAGCCAGCAGGTCTGCCCGGTTCGTGAGCTCGAAGACCCGCCGGACGTTGCCGGAGGCGTTCACGAGCCTGAGCTCGCCGCCACTGGCGATCACCTCGTCGCGCAGCTGCTCAAGGGCGCCGACACCACCGGCATCGATGAACTTGAGGCGGGAGAGGTCCACTACCACCGGGCGCCCTCTGACTGGCACCTTCTCACCCAGCTCTTCGGCGGCAAAGTAGTCGAGCTCGCCTTCGAGGTAGGCCACTTCCGCCGCATCGAAGCGACTCACATCGGCCCCTGGTTCATAGTTCGACATCGTCAAAGCTCGTTACCGCAAACAGCGCCGCCGCTTGTTACCAGGCGGTCGCCTCCCTCCTTGGTAGTCCAGCTGCCACCCGGGATCAAGTCACGCTGGATACAGGAGAGCAGCCCCGAGAAGGGCTCGGAGGCGGGTGTTCACTGTCGCTCACTCGGCCGCGACGGCTCACGACCTTTGTCCTCACCGCGTGGTTCGCCGAGACGACAGCCGGCGCTCGACCCGGCGGCTGCCCTCCTTGGAGCCGAGGGCGCCGATCACGGGAAAGGCGACGGTCCGCCGGTCGGGCTCAAGCGCATGGCCCCATCGAGAAACGCGCCCCTGGCCCCGCTGCGATGCCCGGTCGAAGGACCCGGGTCGGCCAGGCGCTGTGGCAGGCGTCGCGACACGACAGGCTCGTTGCGAGCCCCAGCGGGAAGCTCCCGAGGAAGCCCGAGGCCCGGGCCGGGCCCGACCTCGGCATGTGGGACTTGGCCACCGTTGCCGAGGCAGAGGGCGACATCATGATCCTCTTCGATCCCGCTCGGCTGTGTCCCAGCCTCACCAGGCGGCGGAAACGGGCCTCTCGAGGTGCATCCCCGGATCGCGTGGACAGCGGGCGGCGAGAGCCGGGCTCACCCGGCTCAGCCCAGCTGCGCAGAGCTGGGCTTGGACTCCCACCACGCGCCATCTGCTGGCGGTGGGAGCTGTGGAGAGAACGTGCGCGGGGCTCTCGATCTCGCCGCCACCAGCCAGCCTGGCAGGGCGGGCTCTGTTTCGCCCGGTCGCCAACCCTGGGCTCTCTCGCGGCCTCGTGTCAGCAGCGCTACGGCTTCTTCTCCTCGTGGCCGCCGAAGCCCTTCCGCATGGCCGATAGCACCTTGTTGGCGAAGTCGTCGAGGTTGCGCGACGCGAAGCGAGAGTAAAGAGCCGTCGTGAGGACGGGCGTCGGCACCCCCTCGTCAATGGCCGCGATCGAGGTCCAGCGCCCTTCGCCAGAGTCCGAGACCCGGCCGGCGAACTCGCTCAGCTGTGGCGAGTCGCAAAGGGCTTCGGCGGTCAGGTCGAGCAGCCAGGAGCCGACGACGCTGCCGCGCCGCCATACCTCGGCGACCGAGGGGACGTCGATGTCGTACTGGTAGTAGCGGGGCTCTTCCATCGGTGCGGTCTCGGCGTCACCCTGTCGGCTCGGCGCCGCTTTGCCGGCGTTGGCGTTGTGCAAGACGTTGAGCCCCTCGGCGATCGCCGCCATCATCCCGTACTCGATGCCGTTGTGGACCATCTTCACGAAGTGTCCGGACCCGCTCGGCCCGCAGTGCAAGAAGCCCTCCTCGGCAGTGTCGATCTCTCCGGACCGACCCTCTGTCCGCGGGGCGGAGTCGACGCCGGGTGCGATGGTGCGAAAGATCGGCTCGAGCCGCTCGACCACCTCCTTGTCGCCTCCGATCATGAGGCAGTAGCCCCGCTCGAGGCCCCAGACGCCCCCGCTCGTGCCGCAGTCGACGAGGTGAATCCCCTTTCGCGCCATCTCGTCGGCGCGGTGGATGTCGTCGCGGTAGTAGGAGTTGCCGCCGTCGATGATGACGTCTCCGGCATCCATCTCGGCGGCCAGCTGCTCGATGGTCTTCCCGGTGGTCTCGCCGGCGGGCACCATGACCCAGGCGGCCCGAGGCTGCTCGAGCTGGGAGACGAAGTCCGCCATGGAGGTCGCCCCGGTCGCCCCCTCGGCCACGAGTGCCTGCACCGCCTCCTGGCTCACGTCGTAGACCACGCAGCGGTGGCCGTCTCGCATGAGGCGACGGACGATGTTGGCTCCCATCCGGCCGAGTCCCACCATGCCGAGCTGCATCGGGTTGGCTGTGGTCATTTCGACTCTCCTTAAGCGGCTAGGGCTTCGATCGTAGGAAGAACCGGGACGATAGCGCCGGTCAGGGCGAGAGGCTGAAGCCGAAACGGCTTGTGAGCTTCTCGCCGGGCTGCAGCTCGACCAGGCAGTCGCCGGTCTTAAAGGCGTTCGGAGGGCAGGTCATCGGTTCGCTGCCGAGGCCGGTCCGTCGCCGCGAGAAAGAGAGGGTGTCACCGGTGTAGAGCTGGATGATGGGGTAGTGCTCGTCCACCCACAAAGTGGCCGTCCGCTGGTCGTTGCCCTTCAGACAGAGGTAAGCCCGTCCGCGGGAGTCTCGGACCAGGTCGGTGAAGGCGAAGTCGAGCTCGAGTGAGCCGATCAACCGCGCCCGCGAGAAGTCGTACTCCGTCCTGGCGACGAGCTCGCTTCCCGTGGGGAGCTGGCGTTCGTCGGTGAGGATGCGGCTGCCTGCTTGCAGCTCGAGCTCGCAGGTGTCGATCCTGTCGTGTCCAGGCGAGAGATAGGGGTGCTGCCCGGCGCCGTATGGGAGGGTGACCTCGCCGAAGTTGTGAGCGGTCGTCTCGACCTCGAGTCCTTCCTCAGAGAGCGAGTAGGCGATGGAGACCTCGAGGAAGAAGGGGTAGCCCTGCATCGGGTGGAGTCGGGTCGACATCACGACCTTCGAGTCCGAAGCCCGCACGGCTGACCAGTTGCGCCAGCGGAGCAGACCGTGGATGGCATTGGACTTCTCGGGCTCGTCGATCGGTACCTGGTGCTCGCTCCCGCCGAAGCTGTAACGCCCGTCTGCCAGCCGGTTCGGCCAGGGGATGAGCGGGGCGCCATGGGCTCCGTCGCAGCTTTCATCTCGCTCGTAGGGCTCGATGACCGGCCGCTCACCGACCTGGTAGAGGCGCAGGCCGCCCCCGACCTCTACCGCGACTGCCCGTTGGTTCCCGAATGAGATCTCGTGTTGAGCTCCCGACGGCGGTGTGCTCACTTGGCTCCTCCCTAGTCTCCGGTGCTTCGTGGTTACCCATCGGGCGGCGGGCCAGTCAAGGGCGCGGCTGGGAGAAATATCATTGTCATATACAATCATTGCTGTATGAAGGCAACTGCGGGCTCCGAGGACGAGCCGAGGCGAACCGAGCAGCCTCAAGAGGCCGAATCACTCGTAGATGCTCTTCTCGTCGCCAGCCGAGCTCTTGTGGCGGTGGCCGCCCGATCGCTCGCCGAGGCGGGAGAAGAGGCGACCCTCGCCCAGTACCGCACGCTCGTGGTGCTGGCCTCTCGGGGGCCGCAACGGGTCGCCGACCTGGCGTCCGCCCTCTCGGTGACGCCGGCAACGGCTACCCGGATGTGCGATCGCCTGGTCCGCAAGGGACTCGTGCGCCGCCGGACCGAGCGAGGCGACCGCCGCCAGGTCCAGGTGATCCTCACTGCCCGCGGGCGCCAGCTGGTCGATGCCGTGACGGCCAAGCGGCGGGCGGAGATCGCTGCCATCGTGCGGCGCGTTCCGGCCGGCGAGCAGCAGGTGGTGGTGCACGCCCTGCAGCGCTTCGCGACGACCGCGGGCGAGAGACGTGAGGAGGACTGGGCGACGGGATGGGACCTTTGAGCCTCGCCACTCCGCCCGCGCCGACGGCCTGGTGGCGGGCGCTCGGCCGGAGAGTCAGGGCCTTTGGTGCCGAGTGGTTCGTCAAGGCCACCTTTACCCGCAAGTGGCTTGTGCTCGGCGTCATCATCGGCGTGATCGCTGGGCTCGGTGCCGTCGTCTTCTACAGCGCCCTCGTTCTTGCCACCCACTTCTTCCTCGGCACGTTGGCGGGCTACCGGCCCCCGACGCCGGCTGGGGAGGGGAATGCCCTTGGCTCCTCGGGTTTCGCCCGACCCTGGGCGATACCCCTTGTCGTCGCCGTCGGCGGCCTCATCTCTGGCCTTCTTGTCTTCGGGATAGCGCCCGACGCCGAAGGGCACGGCACCGACGCCGCGATCTCGGCCGTGCACGACAACCCCCGTGGTATCCGCTTTCGCACGGTGGTCGTGAAGATCGTGGCCTCGGCGATCACTATCGGCTCAGGCGGCTCGGCTGGTCGGGAGGGGCCGACCGGTCAGATAAGCGCTGGCTTCGCCTCGCTGCTTGCCCGCATCTTCGATCTCAGCCCGGCCGATGCCCGGGTGGCCGTCTCGGCCGGGATCGGCTCCGGGATCGGCTCCATCTTCGGGGCGCCACTTGGCGGGGCGGTGCTGGCGACCGAGATCCTCTACCGCGACGACTTCGAAGTGGAGGCCCTCCTTCCCTCCTTCATCGCCTCGATCGTCGGCTACGCGCTCTTCGGCGCCTTCGAGGGGTACGGCCCGCTTTTCGGCTTCGTCCGCCACTACGAGCTGAGGAGCCCGGTTGGGCTGTTGTGGTTCGCCGCCATAGGCGTCATAGGCGGCCTCATCGGCCTCGCCTACGCCAAGGGCTTTTACGGTCTCGGAGATCTCTTCGCCCGGCTGCCTGTCCCCCGTGCTCTGCGGCCGGCCATCGGCGGGCTGCTCGTCGGGCTCATCGCCCTCGCCGTCCCCGAGGTCCTCGGCACCGGCTACGGCTGGATCCAGCGCGGCCTCGGTCCCGGCCTGCTGGCCATCCCGCTCTGGATAGTCGTGCTGCTCCCCTTCGCCCGCATAGTCGCCACGGGCTTGTCCATCGGCTCAGGCGGCTCGGGCGGCATCTTCGGTCCCGGCATGGTCATCGGTGCCTTCACGGGCGCCGCCTTCTGGGATCTCTTACACGGCCTCTTCCCGAGCATGGGACACGATCCGGCGCCCTTCGTGGTGGTGGGGATGATGGCCTGTTTCGGGAGCATCGCGCGGGCTCCGCTGGCGATCATGTTGATGGTGGCCGAGATGACCGACAACCTCACGATCCTCGTCCCGGCCATGGTGGCAGTCGGGATAGCCACCCTCATCGTCCGCCGGAGCGATGACACCATCTACCGCTCGCAGCTGCGCAATCGGGCCGAGGCGCCTGCTCACCGCATCCTGGGCGGCATGCCCCTGCTCAACCGCATCGCCGCTTGGCAGGCGATGGCCCGGCCGAAGCTGGTGCTCAGCTCCCAGACCCCGTGCTGGCAAGCGCTCTCCGACATGGCCGAGGCGAACGTCACCGAGGCGCCGGTGGCCGATGCCGAGGGCCGTTTCACCGGTGTGGTGCGGGCGAGCGACATAGAAGAGCGCATCGACGACCTCGCCGACGCGGCCGTGAGCAGCCTCGTGGACGCCGACTTCTCGCCCGTTCAGCAGGGTCAGCACCTGGACGTGGCGCTAGAGATCATGACGACGACGGCCCAGACCTGGACTCCCGTCACCGACCAGGACCGACGGGTTGTCGGCACCCTGGCGATGTCGGACATGGTCCGCTCCTACCGGCGCGAGCTGCAAGGGAGCCTGCGCAAGGTGGCCGAGCTGGCGGGCGCGTCCGGGATCTACGAGGCTCGGGTGCACGAGGGGAGCGCCCTTTCGGGAAAGACCCTCAGGGATGCCGCCCTCCCGCCGGGCGTCATAGTCACGGCCATCGAACGGGGTCGCACCGTCGTGCTCCCGGAAGGACGCACGGTGCTCCAGCCGGGTGACCGGCTGATGCTTCTCGGTTCACCGGAGAAGACGGCCGCCCTCGGGCTGCTCGCCGGGCAGGGGCACGGGACTGCGAACGGCGCCGATCCACCGGCGAGCAAGGCGCCCTCGGGGACGAAGTCGCCTTCGCAAAGCCGGTAGTCCACCGGCGAGAGACGGCTCCTCAGAGCTTCCTCTCCAAGAGAGGAGCGGTGAGAGGCGCCTTGGAGGCGCACTGCCAGGCGCTGCCAGCTCCCAGTCGGGCGGCGCTCTTTTCTGCGTGGCCCCGGAGGCGAGCTCGACCCGAGACGCTCGAGCTCGGAGGGGCCGGCCGCAGGAGATAGCAGCGATTCGCAGGGAGCCGGTCAGCAGCGCGGCGGCCGGCAGCTGCAGGCGACCCACCACGACCGCGAGTGAGCCTCGCACAGGCCGTTGCCAAAGACCCGAGAGGCTCGCCCAACTACAGATAGAGAGCTGGAGCGCCTGAGCGGACGGGGAAAGTGCGGGTTTTGCCAGCGAGGCGTGCGCTCACCCGCAGCTGGCCGGCCGAGGTGGCCGCTGGCGCTGCAGGGCCTCACCCGGCCAGGCTCCACGAGCCTTTCGGGAGCTACTTCCGGTTCTGCAGCAAGCCGCCTAACTTGTCGGGTATGTGCCGCAACATCTCCGCCCTGCGGGGACTCGAGCCTCCAGCCACGGCTGAGGAGATCGAAGCAGCCGCCCGGCAGTACCTGCGCAAGGTCGGGGGGATAGCCAAGGTCTCCGGGGCGACCGAGGCAGCCTTCGGTAAGGCGCTGGCGGATGTAGCGGGCGCCACCGCCATCTTCCTCGAAGAGCTGCCCGCCCGGCGTCGTCCACCGAAGATCGCTCCTCCGCTCCGTCGTTCGGCGGCCAGCCGCTCGTGAGCCCGAGCGCCGAGGGGGAGCTGACCGCGCGCCAGTACGACGCCATGGCGCAACCGTACGCCTCGCTGAACAGTCGGAGCGCCGCCAACGCCTACTACGAACGGCCCGCCACGAAGGAGCTGATCGGGCGGCTGGCGGAGGGCGCCCGGGTGCTCGAGATCGGATGTGGCGCCGGCGAACTGACCAAGTGGCTGTTGGCACAAGGCGCCCGGGTCCGCGCCTTCGACGTGAGCGAGGCGATGCTGACGCTGGCGCGCGCCGCGCTGGCGTCCGGCACCTCGCCAGGAGACGCCGAGCTGTTTCGGGCCGATCTGCACGACGGCCTCGTCTTCGCGCAAGACGGAGAGTTCGACCTCGTGGTGGCCTCGCTCGTCCTCCACTACCTGGAGTCCTGGGAGCCGGCTCTGGCCGAGATCCACCGCGTGCTCCGTCCGGGCGGCCACTTCGTCTTCTCGACCCATCACCCGACCTGGGACGGGTGCAATCACAGTCCGGATGACTATTTCAAGAAGATGCAGGTGACCGAGAAGTGGCAGCGGGGAGAGGGCCTTTTCGAAGTCACCTTCTGGCGCCGTCCGCTTCGAGAGATGACTCGGGCTATCGCGGAGGCCGGTTTCGTGATCGAGCTGCTCGACGAACCGGAGCCGCTGGAAGAGTTGGCCCGGATCGAGCCCAGCTCATTCGAAGGCCTGAGCCGTCTTCCCTTCTTCGTGCACTTCCGCCTCCGCGAGGAACCAGCGTGAGCCGACGATCCGGCCGCCGTGGACCGGTGCGCAGCCGGCAGGGCTGGGAGAGCTCCGCCTGCCGGGTCAGGGTCGGGCCCCATGACCGGCTTTTTCTCCTCGGGGTGCTGGTCAGGGTGATGGCGAGCGACTCCGGACTGTGCCGGCCCGGTCGCCGTCGCAAGCCCGCTCTGTGATGCTCAAGTCCCACGGCCGCGCCTGGCGGGAGAGCCGGAGGGCCGGTCTGGCGGAGTCGGCAGCCGCGCTTTGCGGCTCTTTTGCCTCTGAGCGGCGCTCTGCGAAGTGATGGGTCCGTCGCTCTCTTGGCGGGCCGCCGGCGGAGGGCGACCTCACGCGGCTCGCAGGGTCGGGTCGACTCCGGCGCACGGGACAGAGCGAACGCCCCTCGCTCTGGCGATGGCCGACGCCCGGGCGGGGAGGTGACGGGTACTAGAGCTCTTCTTCGTAGACGACGAGGGAGGTGAGCCTTGCCACCTGGTCATACAGCGAGCGGGCCCGGCCGTTGAAGGCCTGGGTGTGCCAGTAGATTCGGCCGCCTCCCCGGCGGCTGGCCTCCTGCTTGGCTTGGGCGATCAGGTGCCGGGCCAGCCCGGTGCCTCGGGCAGCCTCGACCACGAAGAGGTCCTCGAGGTAGCAGGTCGGCCCTTTGGACCAGGTCGTCGCATGCATGACGCAGTTCACGATGCCGACGGGCTCGTCCTCGTGGCTGAGGGCGATCAGCCCGAAGAGCGACCCTCTCTCGGCTACGAGACGCGAGAAGGTCTCCCTCACGACGTCTTGTTCCAGCTCCTCCCGGTAGAACTCGAGGTACTGGTGGAACAACCGGTGCCAGCTCTCGAAGTCGCCCGACCGCAAGCGGCGTATGACGGCCCCTCTCATGAGCCAGGAGATTGTCGCCGGAGCGCCCGAGGAGGCTCGCACTGTAGGACGGGCGCCGAGCCAGTCCTTGGGCCTTTCGAGCCTGGCAGGCCGGGCGGCTCGAAGCGGCCGGGAGGATGGCCGCCGGCTGTCGGCTCGAAGGCGCCGTGGAAGACGGCGTGGCTTTCAACCATCAACCTTTCAACGATCAAGTTGTTCTGCTCCTGAGGCGAAGGCCTTCACTGCGGCGGACGCAATCTCGGCGTGGTCGGCCGGGCCGAGAGCGTCGTCGATCTCGTTCACGAGAGCACCGGAGACGTAGCCACCGCCCTTGCCGGCCCGTTCGGCTCGTCTCTGAGGCGAGTGGGCCAGCTGGTCGACGGCGAGGCCCCCGAGGACGCTGCCGAGCAGGCCGAGACGGGCAAGCCGGGCGGGCAGTTCGGCGAGGTGCCGGACCGACCAGCCGGCGGTGACACTCCAGTCCCGCTCACGGCCTTGGCTCATGGTGTGGAACTGCGCCCTCCTCGCTCACCGCCACCTTCTCGGAGTCGATCAGCCTGGAACAGTCTGCGCCTGGGCCAGCACTCGATTCAACCCGGGCTGCGGCCGAGCAGGCTCTTCACCACCTTGCCGAGGGCGTTTCGGGGAAGCGAGTCGACCACCTCGATGCGACGAGGGAGCTTGTATGGGGCGAGCTGTGTGGCTGCATCATCCAAGAGGCAGGCCGTTTTCAGCCCGGCTCGAGCCGCCTCGACATAGGCCACCACCCGCTCTCCCCAGAGCTCGTCCGGCTCGCCGACGACGGCGGCGTCGTGCACGGCGGGATGGCGCCGGAGAACCTCTTCGACCTCTGGTGGGTAGACGTTGTAGCCCCCGGTGATGATGAGGTCGCTCCTTCGCCCGACGAGGTGCAGGTAGCCGTCGGCGTCGAGGCGACCGAGATCTCCCGTGCGGAACCAGCCCTCGTCATCGAAGGCGGCCCTCGTCTCCCCTGCCCGGCCGAAGTAGCCGGAGAAGAGGCTCGGGCTCTTCACGAGCACCTCGCCGGTTCCGTCGTCACCTAAGTCACCGAGGCGCAGCGCGACGCCGGGGAAAGGTCGGCCGACACTTCCGGGGCGCCGCTCACCTTCGTAGGGATTCGTGGCGATCATCAGGGTCTCGCTCGTGCCGTAGCGCTCGAGGATGCTCTGGCCGTGGCGGCGGGAGATCTCCTCGTGCAGGCCCGCTGGCAGGGGGGCCGAGCCGGAAGTCGCGAGGCGGAGCCGGGAGAGCTCGTCGATGCCGACGAGGCGGGCGTACATGGTCGGCACGCCGAAAAAGAGGGTGGCGGAGTGACCGGCGATCGAACGGCCGACGTCTGCCGGGTCGAAGCCTGGCCGGAGGATGACCGAGGAGCCGGCGGCGAAGCTCGCCTGCAGGCCGACGCAGAGCCCGTGAACGTGGAAGAGGGGAAGCGAGAGCACCAGGCGGTCCTCTGGCTGAAAGCGCCAGGCGGCGTTCACCGCGAGGGCGTTGGCGAGCAGGCTCCGCTGCGACAGGAGCGCGCCTTTGGGCTCTCCCGTCGTGCCCGAGGTGTAGACGATGAGCGCCGGCTCGCCACCTTCTGGCCGGTCGAGCACGGCGGGTGCTCGGGCAGCCGGGCCGAGCACCCGGCCCTCGGCGATCGAGAAGCGGACCAATCGCCTGCTGGTGCCAGCGGCCAACAGCTCGGCTCTGGCAGGGTCGTCCGAGACGACGCCGGCTGGATCGCAGTCAGCGGCTATGTGGGCGAGCTCACGGGCCGTATACGAGGTGTTGGCCACAACGAGCACGAGTCCGAGGCGGAGAGCCGCCAGATGGGCGATGACGAAAGGGAGAGAGCTTCCGGCGGAGAGGACGAGGCGATCGCCTGCCTCGAGCCCGGCTCCGGTGAACAGCTCGGCGGTCAGGCGGCTGGCCTCCTCCATCTCTCCGGCGGTGTGCCAACCGGTGGCGTCCTCGTAGAGAAGACGACGGCCCGGCTCACTGGAGAAGAGCCGTGCGAGGTGGGCCGCCAGCGATCTGCCGGCGAGATCGGGTCCTGGCCCGCCCCGGAGCTCAGCCTCTCTCATCGAGAGCGAAGCTATCCGGCCGACCGCTCGCCCGGGCTGTCTGGGTGACACACTGGCAGCGAGGAGGCGATTGCCATGACGAGCATCGAGCCGGTAACTCGCTACGAGGGGATCAGCGGACAGGGCTTCGCCCACCCGGCCGATCGGGCAGCCATGGCGGCATTGAGGTCGATCCCGCCGCTCAGCACGGCGATAAAGAAGTTCACTGAGCTGAGCTACGAGCGCCGGCTGCGCCAGCTCTTCTTGGGCCAGGCCGTCCGCCTCGGCCAAGAGCAGCTACCGAGGGTCTGGGCGCTCCAGCGAGAGTGCGTCCACACCCTTGACATCGACCCCTGCCCACAGCTCTACGTCACTCAGGCTCCCGTCGGCCAGGCGATGACGATCGGGGCGAACCAGCCGGTCATCCTCGTGATGTCGGGACTGGTCGGGTCCTACTCGGAGGACGAGCTGCGAAGTGTTCTCGCCCACGAGACCGGGCACGTCCTGGCCGACCATGTGGCGTTCACGACCGCCTTCGTGACCGTGACGCGGATACTGCGGGGCGTCTTTCGGGGGCAGCCCCTCGTCGGCATCCCTCTGCTGGCGCTCTACCACGCCCTCCTCGAATGGTCGCGGGCGGCCGAGCTCACCGCCGACCGGGCGGCGGCTCTCGTCGTCGCCGACCCCCGTATCCCTTGCCGCACCCTCATGCGAGTGGCCGGAGGGCCGATCGAGGGCCTCGATCTCGACGCTTTCATCCGCCAGGCGACCGACTACCAGGATGAGGGCGACCCCTTCGCCCGCTGGTCCCGCTTCTTCTCCGAGATCCAGACCACCCATCCCTTCCCCGTCCGAAGGGTCCGTGAGCTCATCTCCTGGGTCGCGAGCGGCGAGTACGACCGCATTCGCTCTGGGCAGTACCTCCGGAGGGGTCAAGAACCACCGCCGAGCCAGGAGTTCGAGAAGGCCTTCGAGCACTACCGGACCCGCTTTGCGGGCATCGTCGAGCGGGCCGGGACCGGCATCCAGAACATCGCCGATCGGATCGGCAGCTGGCTCGACGGCAACCGGCGGGGTGGGGAGGACGGCTTTGACGCAGGGAGCTGAGCCGACGGGGCCGCCCGCTGACCGGGTGCTCTTGGAGCGCCATGTCGTCGGCGAGGGCGTGGTGGCGGTGGTGACGCTCAACGACCCGGAGCGCCGCAACCTGATGTCGCTTGGGATGGTGGAGGGGATCGTCGCAGCCTTCGACGAGGTCGAGCGAGATGAGGCGGTAGGAGCGGTGGTGCTGGCAGGGGCCGGTCCCGGCTTCTGCGCCGGGGCCGATCTCGGTGACCTGGCCGGGGTGAGCCAGAGCGGCTCGTCGGCTGGAGACCGGTCGGCTGCGGGCCTCGAGGCTATCTACGAGGGGTTTATGCGAGTCGCCCGTTGCCCGCTCTTGACGGTGGCAGCCGTGAACGGGCCGGCCATCGGAGCAGGCATGAACCTCGCCCTCGCATGCGACATCCGCCTGGTGGGTGAACGAGCCCGCTTCGAGTGCCGCTTCGGAGAGCTCGGCCTTCACCCCGGCGGCGGCCACACCTACCTGCTCGCCCGGCTCGTCGGGCCGGAGACGGCCGCTGCCATGCTCCTTTGCAACGAGGCGCTGCGGGGCGCCGAGCTGGTGGAGCGGCACCTAGCCTGGCGATTCGTGGCGGACGAGGAACTTCTCTCCGAGTCGGTCGCTTTGGCGGGGAGGGCAGCCGGCGTGCCCCGCCTGCTATCGCTTCGGATGAAAGAGACGCTGCGGGCCGCCGGCGGTCACGACAGCCACGAGGCAGCTCTCCGCCGGGAGCTCGAGGCGCAGCTCTGGTCCCTGCAGCAGCCCTTTTTCAAAGAGCGCCTCGCCGCTCTCAAATCGAGGCTCTCCGGGCGGAGGGCCTGAGAGAGGGCCAGACCGGCGCCGCGCCCCCCTCGTGGCGGCGACGGCCCGGCCCTCAGGCTCAGTACATCGGCCTCTTGTAGCGGATGGCCGAGAGACCCGCTCCCTTGGCGTTGTGAGCGGTGACCATGATGCGCCAGCTGACGCCGGGCCAGAGCCGCCTGAGGGTGAACGACCTCGCCCGGGCAGGGACGACGACGACCCTGCCCGGGAAGCCGGGCGCGGTCGCCCGGATCACATAGCGGCGGATCGGAGCTCCGCCGTCGTCGACCGGAGGCCTCCAGCGCATCGACACCGCCCGGCCGCCCGGCCGGCAGTAGTAGACGAGCGGTGCCGTGGGGGAGCTCTTCTTGTAGGTGAAGCGGGCGGTCGTCACCGGGCGGCTCCGCCCGTATCCCGTCACGCCCGACTCGACGGTCTCGACCGTCACCGGCACGCTGCTGCCTGCTCTGCCAGGCGGAGCGATCACGTTGACCTGGGAGGTCGAGCCGCAGTCCAAGAGGGCCTGGGCGTTCGAGTAGGTCACGGCCCGCTTGCCTCCGAAGAAGACTCCGATCACACAGCCGAGGTTCTGACCGTGGATGGCGACGGGGGTGCCGCCGTGGGCCGGTCCCGCCTTCAGGTAGCTGCTCCGCACGACCGGATTGCCGGGCGGGTAGACGACCATGATGTCTGTGTTGAGCGGGGCCGAGCAGGCGGTCACCGTGCAGAGCGAGATCTCGACGATGCCCGGATTGATCTGCGGAGTCGTGAAAGTCACCTTGGAGTCTTGTGTGACGGACAGGTCGTAGGCCGTTCCGGCCGAGAACGGGCCGATGGTGTCGAGGAGCGTGGCGTAGGCGGATCCGGAGAGGGCAAGGCCGGATCCCGTCACCGTCGTGCCGCCCGAGTCAGGTGCCGCCGAGGGCGTCACCGAGTAGAGCTGTGGGTGACCGCCGTACAGGGCATGGCTGGTGTTCGAGGTCCCGCCGAGAGACTGGACCGTCACCGGCAGGAGATC
>JAJZLV010000029.1 GCA_021803215.1 Actinomycetes bacterium
TGTGCTCAGCAGACACCAAGAGGAGGAGGTCACACCGCCGTGGCACGATGACGACAGCTCGAAACGTGAAGTGGTCCCCACGTAAAACGTGAAGACCTCCTTTTGTGGGCCGTAGAGGACTCGAACCTCTGACCCCCTGCGCGTCATGCAGGTGCGCTACCAGCTGCGCCAACGGCCCTCGAGGGCGTAACGCTACCAGAGGGCCGAGAAGGCGACGCTGAGCCAGGCGCCCCGACAACTAGATTCTGCAGTCGTGCGCGAAGACCCGAGGCCAGCGGGCCCGGCAAGCTCAGGCGCATTCGGCGGAAAGGTCACAGAGCAAGAAGAGGGCCACGACCTGCCCGAAGTCATCGCTATGGACGCAACCGAGAAGGCCAGAGCCGGGCAGCCAGCGGCTCTGGCCTCGAGACACTCGCTGCCGAGCCGCGCTGGCTCGCGGCGGGCCGCCGCCATCTCTTTCGTCGCCTTCGTCGCCGCGATGGTATTTCTCATCGTCGAGCTCCGTCCGGACCTCATCTTCGGGCCGGGCGTAGACGTCGGAGGAGACAACGGCGGGCACATCGCAGCCCCTTACTATCTAATCCACTACCTACTCCCCCACTTCCAGGTGACGGGATGGGACCCCTGGTGGTTCGACGGCTTCCCCCTCTACGTCTTCTACTTCCCGCTCCCCGCTCTCATGGTGGCGGGCTTCACCTTGGTGGCGCCTTACGCCGTCGCCTTCAAGATCGTGACCGCTCTCGGAGCCGCCACGCTACCTATAGCCGGCTACGCCTTCGGACGCCTGGCGGGCTTTCGCCGGCCGGTTCCGATCCTCATGTCGCTCGCCACCCTCCCCTACATGTTCAACACGAGCTACACGATCGACGGCGGCAACCTTGCCTCAACCATGGCGGGAGAGTTCTCGTTCTCCCTTGCCATCACCTTCGGCGTGCTGTTTCTCGGAGTGGTCGCCTACTCACTTCGCACGGGCAGGCTCCGGTGGCTCGCAGCCCTTCTCTTCACCCTCACCTGCCTCAGTCACGTCGTCCCAGCCCTCGCCTTCGCGGCTGTCGGGCTGCTCATGGCGGTCTTCACGATCAAAAGACAGCGCCTTTGGAACGGCCTTTGGACGATCGCTCCCATCGGTCTAGTGGGGGCACTGCTGGCGGCGTGGTGGCTGCTGCCCTTCGGAGTTGACCTGCAGTACTCGTCTTCCATGAACTACGCGGCCGTCGGCGGACCCAACTGGTTCAGCCAGAACTTCCTGCCGGACGGATACCTGTTCATGCTCATCCCGGCCGCCCTCGGGGCAGTCCTCTCTCTGCTCACCCGTAACCGGGTCGGCCTCGTGCTAACCGTCTCGGCCGTCTTGTCGGTCGGCGCCTTCCACTACCTGCCCTCCGGCCTCGTCTACAACGCCCGCTGGCTCCCTTTCTGGTTCCTGTTCGCCTCGATGCTGGCGGCTTTCGGGCTCGGCGAGCTCGCTCGGCTGATCGGGCGGATCGGGGCGCCCTCTGCGGTGACGGCCGTCACCGTCTCTCTCATGACGGTCGGCGCCATCGTCGGTTCCATCTTCACCGGCGGCCTGGAGGGCTCGTCCTTCCTCGGATACAGGATCCCCGCGACCCACACGCAGGTGTCGGGTTGGATCCAGTGGAACTACAGCGGAATCCAGGCCCGCCCGGGCTGGCCCGTGTTCAAAGGGATCATCTCGCTCCTCGACCGAGCTGGCCGGCGCTACGGCTGTGGCCGGCTTCAGTACGAGTACCTATCAGAGACGACGAACGCCTTCGGCTCGAGCGAGGAGATGATGTCGATCCCGATGTGGACCAAGGGCTGCATGCAGACGACCGACGGGATCTACTTCGAGTCCTCGACCACCACGCCTTTCCACTTCCTCGACGTCTCTGAGGTCTCCCAGAACGGCGAAGCCCCCGACCCGGTCGCAGGTCTCGCCTATCCCGGCTTCGACCTCCCCGACGGCATCAGGCATCTTCAGCTGATGGGAGTTCGCTACTTCCTCGCCATGTCGCCTCCAGTCGAGGCGGTCGCCAACACAGACCCCAACCTCGTCCGCATTGGCTCGGCACCTAGCTTTCCCGGCCCGTACAACAAGCTCCCTGTGAAGAACCCCCACGTGGTCCTCTACCTCATCAAGCACAGCCCGCTCGTCGTCCCGCTCCGGCACCTGCCGGTAGTCGAGCACGCCACGGCGGGAAGCTGGCTCCGCACCAACCTGCGCTGGTACGAGAGCGAGCAGTTCTGGCCGACCCTCCTCGCCCGCTCCGGCCCGCCCACCTGGCCGCATGCCAAGCCGGGAACCCTGGTCCCGCCACTCGACGGGGTGCCGACCGGGCCGACCAGGGTGAGTCACGTGAAGATGCGAACCGAGTCGCTCTCCTTCGACGTCTCCCGGACCGGGGTGCCGGTGCTCGTGAAGGTGCCGTACTTCCCAAACTGGAAGGCCAGCGGAGCAAGTGGCCCCTACGAGGTCTCGCCCAACTTGATGGCAGTCGTACCGAGCTCGCATCACGTTGGCCTGAGATACGGCACCTCCGCCGCCGACTGGGCCGGCCGGGGCGCCAGTCTCGTCGGTCTCGCCGGGGTCGTCGCCCTGGCGGCCACCCCTGGTCCACAGCCATCCCTCCCCGACGAGCCGGCCCTACCGCTGGCGGACGACCTCATCGACGAGGAGACCGGGCGGCGCTCGGAGCCCGCCTGGCTGCTGGCGGCGTCCGAGGAGCCAGAGCGAGAGCCGCTCGATCTGAGCGTCGTGCTGCCTGCCTACAACGAACAGGAGCTCCTCTCGCATACGACCGACGAGATCGTCACGGCCCTGCGGGGAGCCGGACGGCGCTTCGAGGTGCTGATCGTCGAGAACGGCTCCACCGACAGCACCGCCACGGTGGCGAGGATGCTCACGAACCTCCCCGAGGTCCGCCTCGTCCGCCTGATGGAGCCCGACTACGGAGAGGCGCTTCGGACCGGCTTCAATGCTTCCCGGGGCAACGTGGTCGTCTGCTTCGACGTCGACTACTTCGACCTCGACTTCCTCACCCAGGCAGTAGCGAGGATCGAAGGCGGCGAAGCCGCCCTCATCCTCGCGAGCAAGCGGGCGCCAGGCGCCTCCGATGAGCGGCCCTTCATCCGGCGCCTTCTCACGGCAGGCTTCACAAAGCTGATGAGAGCCCTCCTCTCGCTCGAGGTGACCGACGCCCACGGCATGAAGGCGCTCGGGAGGAGCTCCCTCGCCCCCGTCGTCGCCAAGACCCGCTCGAGTGGCGCCCTCTACGACGTCGAGCTGGTGACGAGAGCCCAGCGAGCCGGGCTTGCCGTCGTCGAGGTGCCGGCTTCGGTCCGGGAGCTGCGGCCGGCCAGAACTGGTATCTGGCGGCGGACCTTCGACTCGCCTATCGGCCTTGTAAGGCTGCGCATCATGCTCGGCCCGAAGAACCCAGCCTGAGTGCAGGTGGCCCGGCCAGATCGGCATGGAGCCTTGCCCATCCGAATGGCAGGCGAGCTGAAGGTCTGTGCTGAGCCAGTCGCGCGGTCCAAAGAGCTGTGCTGCTGGCAGGAGGCAGCCGGCACCGGTTGAACAGCCGCCTCTCACCGCCAGCCGTCGTTTCGGGTGGCGGCTCACAGGGGGGCCATCGGCTGCGGCGACCTGGCCACGAGAGGTGAGCACCTCCGTGCGACGTGCAGGTCCGCGTGTGCCCTGTGAGTGCTGGTCTTGCACAGGAAGGTGGTTCGCCTCCTTTTTCCCCTCGGTGTGATCACAAGCGCCACCCGACCCGGGGCTTGTCGCGGAGCCGCCAGCGGCTGATCAAGCCTGTGAGCGGAATGCGGCCGGGCTCGCCCTCATGCCACGCGAGCTCGATCCGATCGTCGTCCCGTCTCGAGCAGGTCGAACTAGCCCTGCTGAGCCCGAGCCTCCCTCTGGGAGACCGACACCAGCTCATCGAGCTTGGCGGCCGCCGAACCGTCGTCGAGGAGCTGGCTGGCCCGCTCGATGCCAGCCTCGAGCTCCTCTTCGAGCCCGGCCACCACTATCGCGGCGGCGGAGTTCAAGACGACGAAGTCGCGCCGGGGCCCGCCCTCTCCTGCGAAGACCCGCCGCGCCAAAGAGGCGTTCTCCTCCGGGTTGCCGCCCCGTAGCTGCTCCGGGCGGGCGCGGGCCAGGCCGAAGGAGGAGGGGTCTACCTCGTAGCGGCGCTGCTCGTAACCACCCTCCGGCAAGCGACGCGATTCGATCACCCTCGAGGGGGCGACCGTCGAGAGCTCGTCCAGGCCGTCGGTTCCGTAGACGACCATCGCCCGCTCGGTGCCGTTTGCCTCCAGCACGGCCACCATGCGCTCTGCCATCGATGGGTCCCCCACCCCGATCAGCTGCCGAGTCGCCCCCGCTGGGTTGGCAAGGGGTCCTAGGAAGTTGAAGATCGTCGGCGTGCCGAGTTCCCGCCGGACAGGAGCCGCGTAGCGCATCGCCGGGTTGAACACCGGCGCCAGGCAAAAGCCGAGCCCGGTCTGCTTGATGCAGTTGGTGACGCCCGCCGGGCCCAGGTCGACCGCCACCCCGAGAGCCTCGAAGACGTCAGCCGAGCCCGAGATCGAGCTCGATGCCCGCCCGCCGTGCTTGCAGACCGACGCCCCGGCGGCCGCGGCGACCACGGCCGCCATGGTTGAGACGTTTATGCTGCCCGAGCTGTCACCGCCTGTCCCGCACGTGTCGAGCAGTCCCGGCCCGAGCTCGATGTGCTGACCATGAGAGCGCATGGCGCGCACCAGGCCGACCATCTCCTCTGTGGTCTCCCCTTTCGTGCGAAGAGCTGCCGCGAAGGCGGCTATGTGGCTCGGGGCGGCCAGCCCGGCGAGGATCGAATGGAGGGCGGCCTCCGCCTCCTCACTCGTCAGGTCCTCCCGGCGAAAGAGGCGACCGAGGAGCCCAGGCCAGCCCCCGTGGTCATCGATCCCCCCGTCCTGCACCATCTCAGTCCCACCACAGGTGCCGATCGAGCACTCCCTTGGCGATGAGTCCCAGCTGCACCTGGGAGGTCCCCTCGACGATCGTGAGCTGGCGGGCATCCCGGTACCAGAGCTCGGTCGGGTGATCCTTCATGTAGCCGGCCGCCCCGAGGAGCTGGACGGCCAGTCCGGAGGCCTTCACCGCCGTCTCGCTGGCGTAGTACTTGGCCATCGAGAGGTAGGGCACCCACTCTCGGCTGAACTTGCCCTGGTCGGCGAGCCAGGCAGAACGGTAGGTGAGGAGTCGGGCAGCTTCGATCTCGACCGCCATCTTGGCTATCTCGAACTGGAGAGCCTGGAAGTCGGCCATAGTGTGCCCGAAGCCCTGACGCTCTTTCAGGTACTCAGTGGCGTACATGAGGGCGCCCTCGGCGAGTCCGATCCCCCGGGCGGCCACGATGGGGCGCATCGAGTTGAGCCCCAGCATGGCGAGACGAAAACCTCCGACCTCTCCGATGACGTTCTCGGGCGGGACACGGACACCCTCGAGGACGAGCTCGCCCGTGTCGACCCCGCGGACGCCCATCTTGTCGTCTAGGGAGCCGACCGAGACGCCTTCTTGGTGACGGTCGACGATGAAGGCGGTGATCGAGTCGTGCCGGCGACTCGAAGGGTCGCCGGTCTTGGCGAAGATCGTGTACCAGTCCGCCTGGGCCACTCCCGACATCCAGCACTTGGTGCCGTTCAGCACCCAGCCGTCCGGGCGCTCTCGGTCAGGCGTAGCCCGGGTGCGCATCCCGACAACGTCGCTCCCAGCCCCCGGCTCGGAGAGACCGAAAGCGGCCCGCAAGCTGCCGTCGGCGATGCCGGGCAG
>JAJZLV010000100.1 GCA_021803215.1 Actinomycetes bacterium
ACCCTGGGACTCCGCCCACTCCCGCAACCGCACCACCACAGACTAATACAGATGTTCGCTGATAAACACTGATAGACTCGGCAGCAGCTCCGCACCCCTCGATCGCCCGCCGCTAGCGCCGGGAGGGCTCGGTGGAACACCATATGGTGCATGCCCGCCGCCGTCCCCGTCACAGAGCAGCTCCAGCTGGAGGACGCCTACCTCTCTTGCTGCGAGGCGAGGGTCGTCGGTCTCGACCCCGAGCAGAGCCGGGTTGCCCTCGACCGGTCGGTCTTCCACGCCACAGGCGGCGGCCAGCCCTCTGACACCGGCCGCCTCGGAGGTCGGCGGGTCCTGGCGGCCCGAGACGAGGGCGGGGTCGTCTGGCACGAGCTCGAGGGAGAGCTGCCCGCCCTCGGAGCGCTCGTCGAGGCAGAGATCGACTGGGAGCGGCGCTACCAGCTCATGCGGACCCACACCGCCCTTCACATCCTCTGTGGCGTCATCTGGAACGAGTACGCAAAGGCCGTGACCGGGGGGAACATGGAGCCGCTCTCGGCCCGGATGGACTTCGAATTCGACCCCTTGCCAGAGGGCTTCGGGGCGAGGATCGAACAGAGGGTGAACGAGGAGGTCGCCCGTGACCGCCAGATCGTCGTCGCCTTCTTGGACAAGGCAGCGGCCGGCCTCGACCCGGCCCTCTTGCGCACCAAGCAGAACCTCGTCCCGCCGCACATCACGAGGGTCCGGACGATCGACATCGTCGGGCTCGACAAGCAGGCCGACGGCGGCACCCACGTCCGCTCGACCTCGGAGGTGGGCAGGGTGCGGGTCGTGAAGACCGAGTCGAAGGGCAAGGGCAACAAGCGGATCCGGATCGCGCTCGACTGAGCCATCGATGGACTACCTGAAGAGCTTCGACGGTCTCTCGATCGCCTACGGAGTCGTCGGCGAGGAAAAGGGCGAGAGCGCCGTCGTGCTGCACCATGGTTTCGCCTCGACGGCCGAGATCAACTGGATCCTTCCAGGGGTGGTCGAGGCGCTCGTGGCGGCCGGTCGTCGGGTCGTCTACTTCGACGCCCGCGGTCACGGCCACTCCGATCACCCGCACGAGGTGGAGCGCTATGCCGACTCGGCGATGGCAAGGGACGTCTCGGCTCTGGTCGAGCATCTCGGCCTCGAGAGCTTCGACATGGCGGGCTACTCGATGGGCTCGTTCGTGACGATGTCGGTCGCCGTCTCCGAGGCGAGGCTGACAAGCTGCTTCCTCGGTGGGGCGGGCACCGGCCAGATGAGGGTGCGCCAGCCCGAGATCGCCCGGCTGATCGCCGAGGCGCTCGAGCCCGACGATCCCCGCCAGGTGGCAGAGCCCTCCGCCAAGGCCTTTCGCAACTTTGCCGACGCCACCAAGCAGGACCGTCTGGCGCTCGCAGCCATCCAACGGGCCGACCGGGCGAGCGAGGGCGAGGAGGCCGGGCGGATCGCCGTCCCGGTCCTGGTCGTGAACGGGGAGAGAGACACGATGGTCGGGGAGCCGGACTCGCTTGCCCGCCTCATCCCGGGAGCGCGCAGCCTCGTGGTGCCGGGCGACCACCTCTCGGCTGTCACAAGGCCGGAGTTCCGCCAGGCCCTCGTCGACTGGCTGAAGCGGTGAAGCCCGCTCCCAAGAGGACTGCAGCCGGGCAGCGGTCGCGGGACACTCGGCCGGCGTGCTCCACCTGACGCATCGCTTGGAGCTGACGGGCGCCGCCTGGGAGCTCTCCTTCTCGAGCTCTCCCAGCTCCGGCGGCTCAGCGAGCCGACGAAAGAAGCCGGATCGCAGCGGTCATCCGAGCCGGCCCTCCTCGTGGCGCCGGTCACCGGCTTGCGCCCCTCGCCGGGCAGCTGGCGGCTGGCGAGCATCCTTCGGACGGGAGGTAGCCTGGCAGCCGGTGTCGGTGGCGGCGTCCAGGCCGGCCGGGCCGAAAGGGTAGAGACGGTGCCGGGAATGCAGCGGGTGCAATTCAGCCTCCACAACGCCTTCGCCGCCTGGAACCTGAGCGCCTTTCCCTTCGTCGTCCTGGCGGTGCTCGTCGCCATCGCAGTCTGGTATCTCAGGGCCGACTGGCAGCTCGCCTTGAGAGGCCGGCGCTGGAAGCCGGTCCGGACGGCCTCTTTCCTCGGCGGCCTCGTCGCCATCGAGCTCGCCTTCCAGTCGCCGGTCGCCACCTTGGCGATGTCGTACTTCCAGGCCCACGTGATCCAGCACCTCATCTTGATGGTGGTGGCGCCCCCCCTCCTCGCCCTCGGCGCCCCTTCGACCCTCTTGCTGCAGACTGCCTCCCGCAAGACCAAGCAGCGCTGGCTGGCGGTGCTGCGCTCGCCTGCCTTCTCAGCCATAAGCCACCCGGTGACGGTGTGGTTCTTTTACTTCGGGGTGATGTTCGTCTTCTTCCTCACTCCGCTCATCAACCTCGCCATGCATCACATGGCGCTCATGGACCTGTTGAACCTCGGCTTCTTGTTCGGCGGAACCCTCTACTGGTGGCCGATGGTCGGGATCGACCCGATCATCCACTGGAAGATGACCTACGGCATGCGACTGTTGAACCTGCTCCTCGGCTCGGCCGTCGAGGCCTTCCTCGGAGTCGCCATCCTCGCCGCCTCCCATCCGGAGGCCTCTATGTACACCCTGGCGAGCACCCACTCCGGCGGCGCGCTCTTGTGGGTGACGACCGAGCTCTCGACGCTCGGTGGCTTCCTCCCCATCTACCTCCAGTGGTCCCGCTCCGAGCAGCGAGCCGGCCTCAGAGCCGACACCCACGCGGCCCAGCGGGCCGCCCAGCTCGAGCCGGTGGCGGCCGCCTCGCTGAGAGACACGAGCGGCCAGCATCGCCCGCCGGCCTCTGCCTGGGAGGCGGCTTGGCTCGCCAAGCACGGTCATCTCCCGGGCGGGACCGTGGCGGAGGGCCCGGCAGCAAGGGGCGGTTGAGCCGGCTGCTGGCGGCCCGGCAAGGCGAGATGGCCGCCGGTTGGACCGGCGTGTTGACGGGGTTCGTCGATCCACGATCGAGCGACGAACCCCAGCAGATCCGCCGAACTCAGCGCTCAACTGGACAAGACGGGCACCGGGACGGCGGATTCAGGCTAAGGGCGCGCCGCCGTCGTGGTTCTTGCCCGCTGGAGGGCTGCCAACGGGAACGTGCCGAGGTGCGAGGAGGTCAGAGTGGTCATCGCCCGCGCAGGATCTGGCGGTCTGGCGGAGTGGCGCCGCCCGTCGTCGGGGCCCGCAACACCGGTCAGCCGCCCTCGCGCCAAGTGGCGGGCGACGGGCCGAGCCCGGGCGGGCGCGGCAAGAGCGACGATCCGAGCCCGGCCCGGCCCCCTTCGCCCGAGGCCTCCTCTCAACGGCCGCCGCCAGCGGCAGAGCGAGTCGCTCCCGGCAGCCGAGCCAGTCGGCCCGTCATCTCGGCGGCGGCCGCCGGCCGGTGAGCGGCCGGGCCGAGGGCCGATCCGACAGCGGCCGCCGCCATCGGAATCGCTCCTATCAGCACGACGCCGAGGGCGGCGGCGGCGGCGGTCGAGCGGAGCAAGAAGGTCGGTCTCTCGATGGCGGCCTGGCGGAGCCGGGTCGAAAGAGCCTCGCCGGAGCGAACCGGGCTCTCGGCCTCCGCCGGGCTCGGCCTGCAGCGGGCGACATAGGCGCAAAGGGCGATGACGATGAGCGGCACCATGCTGTTCGGGTCGGTCCCGAGCCCGCCGAAGAAGCCAAGGTCCTGCACCAAGAGCCAGGTGGCGAGAGCGAAGAGGACGAGGAGGCCGAGCCCGAGGCGGAGCGCCAGGTCACCTCGGAGCAGCAGGAGGCTCCCGATCAGGGCGAGCAGCACCACGACCGCGAGGTTGACGTCGAAGCCATGGGAGGCGCTGAAGCCCGAGAAGCTGCGCACCACGCTGGTGAAGACGGCCGGCTGGGAGACCCGCGCCATCTGACGGGCCATCTCCGACACCGGGTTGCCGGCTCCGCTCCGCCAAAAGCCTCGGCCGGGCCAGGCCTGCAGGAGCGCCATCCCGAGCAGGAAGCAACCGAGAAGCCGCAGCAAGAGCCGGCCGAGGCGCCCATCTGAGAAGTGGCGCTCCGGCAGGGCCACGAGACCGCCGGCCAGCACGTAGAAAAGGGCGGCCCCGGGCAGGCCGAACAGGACGGATCCCCCCGGGGCGAAGAGCCCTCCGAAGCTCTCGCCGACCGTCCAAACGAGAAGGGCCCAGAAAAGGGCCGCCCCGCCCGCCAGGCGGGACCAGAGGCCCCGCGGCGCCACGAGCAGCATGAGCCCGATTCCCACCTGGATGAAGACGACTGCTGCTGCCGCCGTCACCGGATGGTGCCGCCAGGGGCTGGTGCCGCCTGCCACGACGACCTGGACGAAGCGGGCCGAGAGGTCAGCGGTCGGCTTGATCACGCGCGGGACGAGACCTTCTGGCATCGCCGGCTGAGTCTGCAAGAAGCCGTCGAAGACGAAAAGGAGGCCGAAGGCGACCCGAATGGCCTTCCGACCCGGTGCCTCAGACAAGAGCTGGTGCCGCTCCGGCAGCTGGCCGGCCGCGGCCGCCCTCAGCTGGAGCGACTTGAGGCGCCACCAGACCAGGAGAACAGCCGCCAGGACGACAGCTGCCGCGAGTCCCCGCCAGGCGAGAGCGTCGTGGAAGGCTGCGACCACCCTCGGATCCGTGGCCGTCGGGCCAGGGCTCATGCCCGGCAAGGGCTTCTCCATCCTGCCGGGTCCTTCCCGGCCCCCTCAATACTGCGCTTGCGGCGCTGCCTCGTTCCAGGCGGTGCCGCTCGCCCGGCGGCAGCCCGCCCGGTCGGCGGCGGACTTCAGGCGAGCGCCTGAGCGGGCTTGGTGACCGAGAAGTGCTCGAAGTGGACGGCGTCGTAGAGGGTCGAGCCGAGCCCGGCGAGCCCGCTCTTGTACTTGGTCGTGGTCACGGCCGCCAGCGGGAGGCCGTCGACGGCGGCGGTCAGCTGGTCGCCGACGACCGTGAGGCTCATCTTGAACCGCGAGGAGGCAGGGATGAGGCCTTGTTGCAGCACGATGGGAGTCGGGCCGTTCTCGACGAGCTGCCAGGTGCCCGCCGAGCTGACCGTGAACTCGTAGCCGGAGAACCGGAAGGCGTGATGCTGCAGGCCGTATCCATCGAAGCGGGCGATGAGGAGCGCCCCGGGCGGCGAGGAGCCGTTCGGCGCCCTTGGCAGCGAGACGTCGGCCGAGACCGTGTAGTTCTTCCACCGCCGGCTCCCCAAGACGGCGTAGGGATACGAGCCACCGGTCGGAAGCCACGGCACCGGCCGCCCTATGGCGGTCTGGACGATCCGGCCCCGGACGGCGGTGAAGGCGCCCTCCATCGGCGAGACGAGCGCCGGCATGCCGGCCCGGTCGGTGCTCACCGAGTAGGGGAGCGGCATGGGACCGCTCCTTGGCACCCGGAGGCTCTGGCCGCCCGCCTTAGAGAGGTCGCGCAGGGTGGTGAAGGTGTAGAGGCGGCCCGGGATGACTCGGAAGCTGAAGGTGCCGTGGCGCGCCTCGATCGGCTGGAGGTGAGCGAAGTACTGGCCGTCGTTGAGGTCGCTCCGCCAGACCTGCACCTCTCTCGCCGGCAGGCCGCCGGTCACGTGGAAGCGCAAGAGGAGAGGCTTGTTCGCCGTCGAGGTCTGCAGGACGGTTGACCAGGCGGAGCGATCGGGCGACTCGTAGGTGACGTACGAGCCGCTCCGCTCGGGCAGGAAGCCCGCAGCCTTCCTCACGAAGCGCCAGCCAGGG
>JAJZLV010000092.1 GCA_021803215.1 Actinomycetes bacterium
GAGCTGCGACAAAGGCTCGCGGAGGCCGACGAGGAGATCGCCGAGCTGCGAAGCCGTGTGCAGGAGGCGCCGGGGAGGGTGCGTGCCCTCGAAGAGCGACTCTTGGAGGCGAAGGGTCAGCTGAGCCACGCGGCGGCCCAGAACGAGAAGCTGACCTTCACGCTCCAGCAGGCCAAGGAGCACATCGCGGCGCTGCGCGAGGAGGTCGACAAGCTCACCCAGCCTCCGGCTGCTTACGGGACCTACCTGCAGGCGAACGACGACGGCAGCGTCGACGTCTATGCGAGCGGCCGCAAGATGCGCGTCTCGCTCCACCCCGAGATCGACCCCGACGAGCTGAAGAAGGGCCAGGAGGTCGTCTTGAACGAGTCGCTCAACGTCGTCATGGCCCGCCCGCCGGACGGGGGCGGCGAGGTGGTGACCATCGTCGAGATCCTCGAGGACGGCAAGCGCGCTCTTTGCGTGGGGCGGGCCGACGAGGAACGGGTGGTCGAGCTCTCCCAGTACCTGGCGGGCGTCCGGCTGCGGGCCGGCGACTCGGCCCTCATGGATCCGAGGACCGGCCTCCTGCTCGAGAAGCTGCCCCGGCCCGAGATGGAAGAGGTCGTCTTGGAAGAGGTGCCCGACATCTCCTACGCCGACATCGGCGGCCTCGACGCCCAGATCGAGGCGATCACCGACGCCGTCGAGCTTCCCTACATGTACCGGGAGCTCTTTTCTGACTACCGCCTGCCGGCTCCCAAGGGGATCCTGCTCTACGGTCCGCCGGGCTGCGGCAAGACCCTGATCGCGAAGGCGGTCGCCAACTCGCTGGCGAAGAAGGTCGCCGAGCGGACCGGCAACGAGAACACCCGCAGCTACTTCTTGAACATAAAGGGCCCCGAGCTGCTGAACAAGTACGTCGGCGAGACCGAGCGCCAGATCCGCCTCGTCTTCCAAAGGGCGCGGGAGAAGGCCGAGGAAGGCGTGCCCGTCATCGTCTTTTTCGACGAGATGGACTCGCTCTTCCGGACCCGGGGGACTGGCATCTCCTCTGACATGGAGTCGACGATCGTGCCGCAGCTGCTCGCAGAGATCGACGGCGTCGAGACGCTGAGGAACGTCATCGTGATAGGAGCCTCCAACAGAGAGGACCTGATCGACCCGGCCATCTTGCGGCCGGGCCGCCTCGACGTGAAGATCAAGATCGAGCGTCCTGACGAGGCGGCAGCCGAGCAGATCTTCTCTCGCTACCTGAGCTCGGACCTCCCCTTGGACGAGGGGGCGGTCGCCTCTCTCGGCGGGGGCGACCCGGACAAGGCCGTGAAGGCGATGATCGAGAAGACGGTGGGCGAGATGTACCGCTCGGACGACGAGAACCGCTTCTTGGAGGTCACCTACCAGAACGGCGACAAGGAGATCTTGTACTTCAAGGACTTCTCGTCGGGCGCCATGATCGAGAACATCGTCCGGCGCGCCAAGAAGCTCGCCATAAAGCGGGCCATCGCCGCGGAGGGACGGGGCATCCGCCTCGAGGACCTGCTCGCCTCGATCCGCCAGGAGTACAAGGAGAACGAGGACCTGCCGAACACGACCAACCCGGACGACTGGGCGAAGATCTCCGGCAAGAAGGGCGAGAGGATCGTCTACGTCCGCACCCTCACCGGGGAGGGGACCGAGCCCCCGAAGGGCGGCCGCTCGATAGAGAGGGTCGGGACCGGCCAGTACCTCTAGCGCCCGGAGGCAAGCCGGCCCGCCGCCCGGGGCCGGTCGACCTCGCCGGCCGGAGCCGGCGGCGCAGAGCCGAGGCTCTCCCGAGCGCTGCCAGGAGGCCGCCGAGGGGCCGGCCCGAGGCGAAGAGGTCCGGGCCGGGAGCTTGTCCGACCGGGCCTTCCAGCCGAGCGGGGCTCTTGGTCTCCAGGTCCCTGCGGCATCGTCGGCGGGCCGGTGGGGTAGCGTCCGAATGTGGCCATCACGAAGGTCTGCGGGATGGAGACCGAGTACGGCATCCAGGTGGTGACGGACGGCGAGATGAGCCCGACCACAGCTGCTTCTCTCCTCATCAACGCCTACGTCGCCCGGCTCGAGCGCCGGATCGGCTGGGACTTCGAGGACGAGTCACCCGGCCGGGACGCCCGGGGCTTCTCGCGGGAGTCCGCCATGCCGCCCGAGATCGAGACCCACCTGGTGAACGCCGTGCTCACGAACGGAGCCCGCTACTACGTAGACCATGCCCATCCCGAGTACTCGACGCCGGAGTGCTCCGACCCTCTGCAGCTGATCTGCCACGACCGAGCCGGAGAGGTGGTCCTCGCCCGCTCGATGGAGGCGGCCCGCCACCTGCTCGGACCGGGTGAGGAGATAGTCGTCTACAAGAACAACTCCGACGGCAAGGGCAACTCCTACGGCTGTCATGAGAACTACCTCGTCGAGCGAAAGGTGCCCTTCAACCGGATAGTGCAGCAGATGACGCCGCACCTCGTCACCCGCCAGATCTATGCCGGAGCGGGAAAGCTCGGGCAGGAGAACTCCGAGACCTCCGAGCCGGTGCGCTATCAGCTCTCCCAGCGGGCCGACTTCTTCGAGGAGGAGGTCGGTCTCGAGACGACCCTCAAGCGGCCCATCGTCAACACCCGCGACGAGCCTCACGCCGACGCCCAGAAGTACCGGCGCTTCCACGTCATTGTCGGAGACGCCAACCTCTCCGAGGTCGCCTCCTTCTTGAAGGTGGGCACGACCGCCCTCCTCTTGGCTGTGCTGGAGGACGACTTCGAGGTCGGACGGGACCTGACGCTGGCGAACCCGGTGGCGGCCATCCGGGCGGTCTCGCATGACCCGGAGCTGAGCACTCGCATCGAGCTGGCGAGCGGCGAGCGGCTCACCGCGCTCGAGTTGCAGTGGGAGCTGTTCACCAGGGCCCGCAAGTACGCCGAGGCCGAGGGCCTCGCCGCCCTCGGGGACGAATCGGTCGGTGCCCTCCTGCTCGAGCGCTGGGAGGCAACGCTGAACGGACTCGATACCGACCCCATGTCGCTCGCCGGGCAGATCGACTGGGTGGCAAAGCTGAGGCTCATGGAGGGCTACCGCGAGCGCCACGGCCTCGACTGGTCCGACAGCCGCCTGCAGGCCCTCGGCCTGCAGTACCACGACATCCGACCCTCGAGGTCGCTCTTCCAGCGTCTGAAGATGGAGACCCTCGTCCCCCTGGAGGAGGTTGAATCGGCCGTCACCGAGCCACCCGCCACGACGAGGGCCTATTTCCGGGGGCGCTGCCTCTCGCTCTTCGCCCGCTCCATCGTCGCGGCCAACTGGGATTCGGTCGTGTTCGACGTCGGGGCCGATCCGCTGCGTAGAGTTCCGATGATGGAGCCTTTGCGGGGAACGGCCCAGCATGTCGATACGTTGCTTGACGGATGTGAGAGCCCGGCTGAGCTAGTCGAGCGCCTGGGCTCCTAGGAGACGAGATGCCAGAGAGAGAACAGAAGCGGCGGAGCGCTCCAGCTCGTGAGACGACAGAGGTCGAGGCCGAGGAGGCCCCGGCTGTCACGGAGCGGGGCGAGAAGCTCAAGGCCGAGATCGACGATCTCTTGGACGAGATCGACGAGGTGCTCGAGGACAACGCCGAAGAGTTCGTGCGCAACTACGTCCAAAAAGGAGGGCAGTAGCGGGCCGCGCTGTAGCCTGCGGCCCGATGACCCTGCCCCTCTTTCCGATCGGGGAAGACCCCGGACCGAGCTTCGCCCGACTGCTCGTCGGCCTCGGGCCCGCCCCCTCGCCCCTTCCTCAGGGCGCCCACCAGCTCCTGCCGGAGGCTTCGCGCGGCCTTCGGGGCGTGGTGCACGGCACCACCATCGCGGCGGTCCGATTTTCCGGCGGAACGGTGGTGGCGGGTGACCGTCGGGCGACCGAGGGCCACTCGATCGCCCACCGCGGCATCGAGAAGGTCTTCCCGGCCGACCGCCACTCGGCCGTCGCCATCGCCGGGAGCGCCGGTCCGGCCATCGAGATGGTGCGGCTCTTCCAGACCCAGCTCGAGCACTACGAGAAGGTCGAGGGCACTCCGCTCAGCCTCGAGGGGAAGGCGAACCAGCTCGCTCAGATGGTGCGGGCCAACCTGGGACTCGCCATGCAGGGCCTCGCCGTCGTGCCGCTCTTCGCCGGCTACGACCTCGGGCAGAGGACCGGGCGGATCTTCTCGTTCGACCTGGCCGGCGGGCGCTACGAGGAGATCGAGTTCCACGCCACCGGATCGGGCGGCCGGGACGCCAAGAACACCATCAAGCTCGGCTACGACCCCGAGATGTCAGAGCGCCGGGCCGTCGAGCTCGTGGTGCGGGCTCTCTACGAGGCGGCCGACGAGGACTCGGCGACCGGCGGGCCGGATCCGCTCCGGGGCATCTACCCGGTCGTCGCCGTGGTCGACGAGAGCGGCTACCGCCGCCTCGGCGACGACTTTCTGGCAGAGGCCTTCGCCGCCGTCCTCGAGGCAGGCCGCCGGCCGCCTTCGATCGAGCGGGGGGCGGCCGCCGCCCGCCACGACACCGGGGGGAGCGCCCGCCCATGAGCATGCCCTACTACGTCGCTCCCGAGCAGGTCATGAAGGACCGGGCCGAGTACGCCCAAAAGGGCATCGCCCGCGGTCGGGCCCTCGTGGCCGCCAGCTACGACCGGGGGATCCTCATCGTCGCCGAGAACCCCTCCAAGACGCTCCACAAGATCAGCGAGATCTACGACCGGGTGGCCTTCGCCGGCGTGGGCCGCTACAACGAGTTCGACCAGCTGCGGGTGGCCGGCGTCCGGCACGCCGACACCAAGGGATACTCCTACTCGCGAGAAGACGTCAACGCCCGCTCGCTCGCCAACCTCTACGCCCAGTACCTCGGTCAGGTCTTCACGCACGAGATGAAGCCGCTCGAGATCGAGATCCTCGTGGCCGAGCTCGGCCCGAGCGACTCTCGCCACCAGCTGTATCACATCGCCTACGACGGGACAGTGGTCGACGAGGTCGGAGTGACGGCCCTCGGCGGTGACGCCGCCACAGTCACAGCCCGGCTCTCGCAGGCCTACCGGCCCGGCTGGCCGCTTCCCGAGGCCCTCAGCAGCTGCGTGATGGCCCTTGCCGGCCCGGAGAGGACCCTGGCGGCAGACGACCTCGAGGCCGCCGTCCTGGAGGAGGGGCACGAGCGACGGGCCTTCCGGCGGCTGCAGAACGGCGAGCTGGCCGAGCTGTTGCGCGGTGGGGGAGTGCCGGCGGGCGAGCCGAGCCCGCTCGCCTCCGAGGGCGAGAGCGTCCCGCCGGCCCTGCCTGAGGAGGAAGGCGAGTAGCGCGCTCGCTTCTCAGCGCGCGGTGACCGCCAGCCCGACGACTATAAGGGCGACAACGAGGGCGAGGGCGACTATCGTGCCGACCCGGTCCAGCCGCCTTTGCTGGGATGCGAGGCCCCTTTCGATGCGACCCGGCTCGTAGGCGGCCGGGTCCAGCTCGCCCACCCCGTGGGCGAACTCGGCCTCGATGGCGTCATCGTCGATGGCGTCGTCGACGGCGTCGGCCAGCAAGAGCTCGACCGCCTGTCCGAAGTCGGCCTCCGCCACGAAGACGTCGACCTGCTCCTGGAAGGGGTAGGGGCCGTCCGAGGCGCCCCGCAGCTCGAGATC
>JAJZLV010000065.1 GCA_021803215.1 Actinomycetes bacterium
GTCGTAGAAGCTGCGCGGGGCGAGCTCGTAGAAGATCGCCCGCTCGTACCAGCGAGGATCGCTGTCGGCGAAGAGGGGTTGCTGGCTCAACGCCCCGAGAAGCGTGCCTTGCCCGGGCCGCTCTCGAGGAAGGAGGCCACCCCGACGGCGGCATCCTCGGTGCGAAAGCTCTCGGCGAAGAGCTCCCGCTCGAGCGCCAGGCCCTCTGCCAGCCCGGCCGACAGACCCTGGTCGATGGCTCGCTTGGCCAGTCCGGCGGCGACGACAGCTCCGGCCGCCAGCCCGGCCGCATACGAGAGCGCCTCCTCGAAGAGGGACTCGGGCGCCACCACCCGGTCGACGAGCCCCATCGCCAGCGCCTCCTCGGCGCTCACCTGGCGTCCGGTGAAGATGAGATCCTTCGCCTTCGCCGGGCCGACGAGCCTGCCCAGGCGCTGGGTGCCGCCTCCACCCGGGATTATGCCGAGGAGGATCTCCGGCTGGCCGAGTCTGGCTCCGGCCGCCGCGAAGCGGAAGTCGCAGGCGAGGGCGAGCTCGAGGCCGCCCCCGAAGGCGAAGCCGGCTATAGCCGCCAGAGTCGGGCGGCCAAGAGCAGCCAGGTCATCGAGGGCGCCGTGGAAGCCGGCCGCCACCTCGGTGGCCCGCTCCGCCCCGGCGAACTCGGTGACGTCCGCCCCGGCCGAGAAGCAGCGCTCCCCGCCCCAGACGACGACCGCCCCGGGCAGCTCGGCGGCCAGCTCGCCCACCACCTGGCGCAGCTCGTCGAGCAGCCGCCGCGAGAGCGGGTTCAGCTTCGGGCGGTCGAGGCGGACGACTGCCACGCCGTCGGCCCGGCGCTCGAGGGTGACCTCCGCCATGGCTCAGCCGTACTCGATCGCCGAGAAAGCCCGCAGCTTCGTCAGCTGGTGGCGGGCCTCTATCAACCGGACGGTGCCGGACTTCGAGCGCATCACGAGCGACTGGGTGGTGGCTCCGTTGCTGTCGTAGCGCACCCCCCGCAAGAGCTCGCCTCCGCTTATGCCGGTGGCGGCGAAGAAGGCGTTCTCACCCTGCACGAGGTCGTCTGTCATGAGCACCCGCGAGACGTCGTAGCCGGCCTGCTCGGCCGCTTGGCGCTCCTCGTCGGTCCGTGGCCAGAGCCGGCCCTGGATCTCTCCGCCCATGCACTTCAGCGCAGCGGCCGCTATGACGCCTTCGGGGGTCCCGCCGACGCCCACCAAAAGGTCGACGCCCGACTGGTCCCAGGCCGTCGAGATGGCGCCGGCCACGTCCCCGTCGGAGATGAGCCGGATGCGGGCGCCGGCCTTCCTCACCTCCGCCACGAGGTCGGCGTGGCGGGGACGGTCGAGGATCACGACCGTCAGGTCCTTCACGGCAGTCCGCTTGGCCGCCGCCACCGCCTGCAGGTTCCAGGTGGCGCTCCTCGTTATGTCGACGGCTCCGACCGCCTCGGGCCCGACGGCGATCTTCTCCATGTAGAAGCAGGGGCCGGGATCGAACATCGAGTCCTTCTCAGAGACGGCGATCACCGCCAGCGCCCCGCCCCGCCCGGTCGCCGTGAGGCTCGTGCCGTCGATCGGGTCGACCGCGATGTCGGCGGAGGGCGCCGAGCCGTCACCGATCCGCTCGCCGTTGAAGAGCATCGGAGCCTCGTCCTTCTCTCCCTCTCCGATGACGACGACACCGTCCATCGGCACGCTCTGCAAGACGACGCGCATAGCGTCGACGGCGGCTTTGTCGGCGCCCTCTTTGTCCCCCCGCCCGAGCCAGCGGCCGGCCGCCAGGGCGGCGGCCTCGGTCACCCGGACAAGCTCGAGGGCGAGGTTGCGGTCGGGGGCCTGGCGTTCGGTCGTCACGTGTTGACGTTACCGGACCGAGTCGGCCACGGCCGCCCTTCCCGCCCGGCCCGGCCGGGAGCGCCGCGGGCCTCGCCAGAGGGTCGGCTCGCCCTTCCCCGGGCGCCTGCCAAAGCTGCCCGCTCGCCCGGCGCTCGTCGCGCCGGGAGCGGCCGCGCCGTCGCCCGTGCGCAACAGCTTGTGAGGGTGCCGCTCGGCGAGCGAGGGCCCAGCTGCTGGTGAGCCGGGCGGAGCTGACCGGTCTCGCAGCCAGCCGGTACCATCTGGCTCCTCATGGAGCGCTTCGTCGTCAGGCCTTCCGGGCCCCTTTCCGGCCAGGCCGAGGTCTACGGGGCCAAGAACTCGGTGCTCAAGCTGATGACCGCCACCCTGCTGTCGACCGGGCACCACCGGCTGCGGAATGTCCCCGCCATCACCGACGTCACGATCGTGCGGGAGCTGCTCGGGGCGATGGGGGTGAGCTCGAGCTATGAGGGGTCGGGCACGGCTGGACTCCTCGACATCGACGTCCCCGCCTCCGTCCTCCCCGTGGCGCCATACGCGCTGGTCGAGAAGATCCGCGCCTCGGTGGTCGTGATGGGACCGCTCCTGGCCCGTTACGGCTCGGCCCGCATGTCGCTGCCGGGCGGAGACGACTTCGGGGGGCGGCCGATCGACATGCACCTGCGGGCGTTCGAGGAGATGGGGGCCGTCTTCACGACCGAGCACGGCTACGTCGAGGGTCGCTGCGACCGCCTGGTAGGCGGCCGGGTGGTCTTCGAGTTCCCTAGCCACACGGCGACCGACAACGTCATGATGGCGGCCACCTTGGCCAAGGGGACGACGGTGATAGAGAACGCCGCTCGCGAGCCCGAGGTCATCGATCTGGCAGCCATGCTGACCGAGATGGGGGCCCACATCGAGGGTGCCGGCACCTCCCGCATCGAGATAGAGGGGGTCGACCAGCTCGGCCCGGCCGACCACGCGGCCATCGCCGACCGGGTCGAGGCGGCCACCTTCCTCGGCGCCGTCGGCCTGGCCGGCGGTGAGATCGAGCTCTTGAACGCCAGGGCCGATCACATGGAGATGCTCATCGAGAAGCTCGGGGCCATCGGAGTCCACTGCGTCGACACCGGCCGCGGGATCCTCGCAGCCGGCCGCCGGCCCCTTCGCTCGGTCGACGTCTCGACCCTGCCCTACCCCGGAGTGGCCACCGACTACAAACCGGTGCTCGTGAGCCTGCTCACGGTCGCCGAGGGCGTCGCCATCGTGAGCGAGAACATCTTCGCCGGCCGCTTTCGCTACGTCGAGGAGCTGAAGAGGATGGGAGCAGACATCGTGACCAAGGGCCACCACGCCGTGGTGCGCGGCGTCCCCCGCCTCTCGGGGGCTCCCGTCCGCTCGACCGACATCAGAGCCGGGGCCGCCCTCGTCCTGGCGGGTCTCGTGGCCGACGGAGTGACCCAGGTCTCAGGGGCCGAGCACGTCGACCGGGGCTACGAGGACCTGGCCGGGCGGCTCTCCTCGCTCGGAGCCGACGTCAGCCGGGAGAGCGACTGCGAGTGAGGGGAAGCGAGGACCCGGACGAGCTCCTCGAGATGGCCCGGTCGAAAGAGGGCGGCTCGGCCTCCCGCCGCGCCCTGGCCCGCCTCCTCTCGGTCGTCGAGCAGGGGGGCGCCCCGGCCCGCTGCGTCGGGAGGCTCACCTACGAGATGGCGGGCGGCTCCTACTCGGTCGGGCTCACCGGGGCGCCCGGGTCCGGCAAGTCGACCCTGACCGGCCGTCTCGTGGCGGTGGCGCTCCGCCAGGGTCACGAGCGGGTGGCCGTCCTCGCCATCGACCCATCCTCGCCCCTCTCCGGCGGGGCGATCCTCGGGGACCGGGTGCGGATGCAAGAGCACGGCCTCGACTCCAAGGTCTACATCCGCTCCATGGCGAGCCGGGGCCATCTCGGCGGCCTGGCGGCGGCCGTCCCGGACGCGGTCCGCCTCTTCGACGCCTGCGGCTGGCCCCTCGTCCTGGTCGAGACCGTCGGGGTCGGCCAGGTCGAAGTCGAGGTGGCCGGGACCTGTGACACGGTCGTGGTCGTGCTCAACCCGGGCTGGGGCGACGCCGTGCAGGCGAACAAGGCGGGGCTGCTCGAGGTGGCCGACGTCCTCGTCATAAACAAGGCAGACCGGCCCGGGGTGCGCCAGACCCGCCGGGACCTCGAGCAGATGCTGCAGCTCTCGGGCGAGATGGCCTGGCGCCCGCCGATCGTCGAGACGGTGGCCTCCAGCGGCGATGGGGTGGACGAGCTCCTGCAGGCGATCGTCTCCCACCGCCGCCACCTCGAGGAGGGAGGGGGACTGGAGGCCCGCCGGCGGGAGCGGCTCTCAGAGGAGATGGAGCGGCTCGTGGCGGACGCCTCGAGCCAGCTCGTGGCGGGCATCCTCGGGCGCCTGGCGCCCCGCCGGGCCGGCATCCCTCCTGGGGAGGAGGAAGCGGCCCTGGCCGCCGGGAGGGACCTGCTCGAGCGAGTGGGCGGCCGCCAGCTCGACCCGGCGAGCGGGGCTGAAGAGCTCGGACGCCTGGCCGCCCGCCTCAGCCTCTCGGCGGCGAGATCGCCTTCTCCATGAGGAGGAAGTCCCTCCCCTCCACCCAGGCTGGGAGGAGGGCGGTCGCCTCGTAGCCGAGGCGGCGGTAGAAGCCCTCCGCCGGTCCTCCCGCCCTCGTCTCGAGCCGGACGCTCTCGAGGCCGTCGTCGATCGCCAGGCGCTCGACCGCCCGCACGAGCTGGGAGCCGATCCCGTGTCGCCTCGCCCCGGCGGCCACGATCAGATAGTGCAGGTGGCAGAGGCGGGAGCGCAGCTCCCCGCTGGCCGTCCCGACCACCTCGCCGTCGAGGCGAGCCGTCACCGCGTAGGGTCGCTCGGGCCGGTGGGTGCCGTAGGCACTTCGCGCGTAGGCTGCCCACTCCTCTTCGAAGAAGGCCTCCGAGTCCGGGTCCAGCCCGGCTGAGACCGTCAGCTCCAGCTCGACCCCTCCCCGGCCGACCACCCTCTCCTGCCCGAGCGCGACTGCCGCCAGGCTCAGCCAACGCCGTGTTTCGGGGTGGAACTCGACGACCGTCACCTCGGTGACTGTGACCGACGCCCGGTAGTGCTTCAAGCTCTCGAGGGCGCCCGGCAGGCGGGCCGGCTCGATCCGCTGGTCGATGGTGACATGGGGGACGAAGCCACGCTCCTCTCGCCCGGGCGGCGGGCAGAGCGGCCCCGCGAGGAGGAGCCGGCGCAACTCCGCCAGGGTCTCGAGGTCGCCCCCGACCGAGAGGTAGAGCACGGGGGTGACCGGGAGGAAGCTCTCGGGCGGGCCGAGCTCGAGGCGGACGGGCGGAAGAGCCGAGGCCGCCCTGCGCACCACCTCGAGAACGACCGGGAGGTCGTCTTCTCCCACGTTGCGTGGGGGCACCAAGGTGACGTGGGGGACTATGCGGGACAAAGCGGCAGCCCCGAGGGCGCGCCGCAGCCCGTCGATCTCGACGGCCGCCCGCCCGGGGATGGCGAGCAGAACGGCGAGCTGCCGACGCCTGGCCACCTGCCCGGCGGGCGAGGTCAGTGGGCGGCGGCCCGCTCGCCCTCGCCGGCAGCCTCGAGGCGCACCCGCGCCCTGCGGGCGGCCACCTCTGGGTCGTCGGGGAAGATGAGGGCCCGCATGGTCGATGAGAGCTGCGCCTCCGCCTCCGCCTCCTCGCCCTCTGGGACCGCGCCGGCACCGGCCCGGCCGGGACCGCCGCGGCTCTCGCGGTGGTCGGCCGGCTCGTCCGAGGAGGAGATGGCGCCTTCGGCCGCCTCGAGGGCCCGCCGGGCCCGGTCGAGGTCGATCTCGTCGGCCCGCTCGGCCACCGAGGCGAGCAGGGTCACCTTGTTGTTGACCACGTGCACGAAACCGCCGTGCACGGCTGCCCGCACCTCCTCGGCGTGGCTGGCTTCTCCCGCCTCCGCTCCGGGCGGGGCGATGCGGACGAGGGAGATGTCGACCGCCCCGATGTAAGGGGCGTGGTTGGGCAGGAACATGATCTCGCCGCCGTCGCTTCGGAGGACGACGAACTCCGCCTCGCCCGAGTAGAGGACCCGCTCGGGCGTCACGAGCTCGGCCTGGGTCGGCACTAGGAGAACTCCTTCGCCTTCTTGTGCACGTCCTCGACCCCGCCGACGTTCAAGAAGGCCTGCTCGGGAACGTCGTCGAGCTCTCCGCCGAGGAGGGCCTCGAAGGAGCGGACGGTCTCTTCGACCGGGACGGTCACACCGGGGATGCCGGTGAAGACCTCGGCCACGTACATCGGCTGGGACAAGAAGCGCTGGATCTTGCGCGCCCTCGTAACGGTGATCCGGTCCTCCTCCGAGAGCTCGTCTAGGCCGAGGATGGCGATGATGTCCTGCAGCTCCCGGAAGCGCTGCAGCACCGCCTGCACCTGGCGGGCGCAGTCGTAGTGGCGAGCGCCGACCACCTCGGGGGCCAGGATGTTGCTCGTCGAGGCGAGCGGGTCGACCGCCGGGAAGATGCCGAGAGCGGCGATCTGGCGGGAGAGCTCGGTGGTGGCGTCGAGGTGGGTGAAGGTCGTGAACGGCGCCGGGTCGGTGTAGTCGTCGGCCGGCACGTAGACCGCCTGCATGGAGGTGATGGAGTGGCCCCTCGTGGAGGTGATCCGCTCCTGCAGCTCGCCCATCTCGTCGGCGAGGGTCGGCTGGTAGCCGACGGCCGACGGCATCCGGCCGAGCAGCGTCGAGACCTCCGAGCCGGCCTGGACGAAACGGAAGATGTTGTCGATGAAAAGCAAGACGTCCTGGTTCTTCACGTCCCGGAAGTACTCGGCCATCGTGAGGGCCGAGAGGGCCACCCGCAGGCGGACGCCCGGCGGCTCGTCCATCTGGCCGTAGACGAGCGCGGCCTTGTCGATGACGCCCGACTCCTGCATCTCGAGCCACAGGTCGGTGCCCTCACGGGTGCGCTCACCGACGCCGGCGAAGACCGAGACGCCCCCGTGGTTCTGGGCGACCCGACGGATCATCTCGGTGATGAGGACCGTCTTGCCGACGCCGGCACCACCGCACAGGCCGATCTTGCCTCCCTGCACGTAGGGCTCGAGGAGGTCGATGACCTTGATGCCCGTCTCGAACATCTGGCGCTTCGGCTCGAGGGTGTCGAAGTCCGGCGCCGGGCGGTGGATCTCCCAGTAGTCGTCGGCCTGGCCGATGTCGTCGGTGTCGAGCGGCGTGCCGGTCACGTTGAAGACATGGCCGAGCACGGCGTCACCGACGGGGACGGTGATGCCTCGCCCGGTGTTGTGGGCGACCGCCCCCCGCGCGAGCCCATCGGTCGGCCTCATGCAGATGGCCCGCACCCGGCCCTCACCGATCTGCTGGGCGACCTCTGCGGGCACGACCGACGCGACGCCCTCGACTGTGAGGGGGATCTCGATCAGGTGGTTGATCTCCGGCAGGGAGTGGGGCGGGAACTCGACGTCGACGACCGGCCCGGCGATGGCTACGACCCGGCCGTCCTCGAGCCGGCCCTCCTTCCTGCCCGCCTCGCTGCTCTCGATGGTGGTCATGCGAACTCCTCAATCTCCTCGGGCTGAGGGGCGGCCTTGCGCTCGGCACCTCTCCTGAGCGCCTCCGATCCGCCCACTATCTCCATGATCTCGGTCGTGATGGCGTCCTGGCGGGCCCGGTTCATGACCCGCCTGAGCGTCGTTATGAGGTCGTCGGCGTTCTCGGTCGCCGCCGACATGGCCCGCTGGCGCGAGACGTGCTCGGAGGCGGAGGCCTCGAGCAAGGCGCCGTACAGGGCCGCCTCGGCATAGCGCGGGACGAGCAGGGCGAGCAGCTCGTCTGGCTCTGGCTCGTACTCGAAGTAGCCCTCTCCCGCCGCGAGCGAGCCGGGGCCGGAGGCGGTGGCCTCCCCCGCCGCGGCGGCTGCAAGAGCGGCCCTCTCACCCTCTCGCCCGCCAGCCGCCCTCGTCCTCGGGGAGGCGGGGTCGAGTGGGAGGAGCTGGCGGCTCTCGACCACCTGGGTGCCGGCAGAGATGAAGCGGGTCGAGACGAGCTGGACGAGGTCGAGCTCTCCTTGCATGAAGGCCGGGACGACGGTGGCGGCCAGGCGGCGGGCGTCCTCGTAGGTCGGCCGGTCGCCCATCGGGAAGGTGGCGTCGAGCCCTCTTCCCCTGAAGCGGAAGTAGCCGAGCGCCTTTCGCCCCACTCCGATGAAGCGGTAGCTCCGCCCGGCGCGCTCCCCAGTCCGCATCAGCCGGTCGGCGGTTCTCAGCACGAAGGAGTTGTACCCACCGCACAGACCGCGGTCAGAGACGATGACGATGACGCCGACCCGGCTCGGCGACTCCGGCACGCCGAGGAGCCGGCCGGGAGCCGAGCCGTCGGCCACGACGTCTGTGAGGACGGCCTCGATCCCTTCGAGGTAGGGCTTCGAGCCGGCGATGCGAGCCTGGGCGCGGGCCATCTGCGAGGCGGCGATGAGCTCCATCGCCCGCGTGATCTTCTTCGTCGACTCTACGCTGCGGATCCTCCTTCGCAGGACCCGCTCCTGCCCACCGGCCATCTACTGGCCCGCCTCGCTCCCCGGGCCGTCGCCGTTCTCCTCGCTTTGAGGAGCCGTCCGCGCGAAGCCCGACTTGACCTCGGCGATCGCCTTGTCGAGCACGGCCTCGTCGGCCAGCTGGCCCGTAGTCCGGATCTGGTCGAGCACCTCGGGGTAGCGGCCCCGGAAATGAGCCCGCAGCTCTGTCTCGAAGCGGCGGACGTCCTCGACGGCGATGTCGTCGAGGTGGCCGCTCGTGCCGGCGTAGATGACGACCACCTGCTCTTCGACCGGGAGCGGCTCGTTGATGCCCTGCTTCAAAAGCTCGGTCAGCCGGTAGCCCCGGTCGAGCTGGGCCTGTGAGGCCTTGTCGAGCTCAGAGCCGAAGGTGGCAAAGGCCTCAAGGTCCCTGAACTGGGCGAGGTCGATCTTGAGCGAGCCCGAGACCTGGCGCATCGCTCTCACCTGGGCGGCGCCGCCCACCCGGGAGACCGAGTTGCCGACGTTGATGGCCGGCCGGACCCCCGAGTAGAACAGGTCGGTCTCCAAGAATACCTGGCCATCGGTGATGGAGATGACGTTGGTCGGGATGTAGGCCGAGATGTCGCCGGCCTTCGTCTCGATGATCGGCAGGGCCGTGAGCGACCCGCCGCCCATCTCGTCGGAGAGCTTGGCGGCCCGCTCGAGGAGGCGGCTGTGGAGGTAGAAGACGTCGCCCGGATAGGCCTCGCGGCCCGGCGGCCGGCGGAGCAGGAGCGAGAGCTGGCGGTAGGCTTCGGCCTGCTTGGAGAGGTCGTCGTAGACGATGAGGGCGTGCTCGCCGTTCTCCATCCAGTGCTGGCCCATGGCGCAGCCTGCGTAGGGGGCGAGGTACTTGAAGGGGGCCGGCTCGGAGGCCGGGGCGGCCACCACCACGGTGAACTCGAGAGCGCCGTGCTCGGCAAGGGTGGCGACGGTCTGGGCGACGGTCGAGCCCTTCTGGCCGACCGCCACGTAGATGCACTTGACGCCAAGGCCCTTCTGGTTGATGATGGCGTCGACCGCCACGGTGGTCTTTCCCGTCTTGCGGTCCCCGATGATGAGCTCGCGCTGGCCGCGGCCGATCGGGGTCATGGCGTCGATCGCCTTGATGCCGGTCTGGAGCGGCTCTTTCACCGGCTGGCGCCGCACGATGCCTGGGGCCTGGATCTCGATCCGGCGGGGGCTGACCTCGCCCAGCTGGCCCTTCCCGTCGATCGGGTTGCCCAGCGGGTCGACCACCCGGCCGAGCAGCCCGTCGCCGACCGGCACCGAGAGGATGCGCCCGGTGGCGCGGACGATCTGGCCCTCTTCGAGCCTGTCGACGGAGCCGAGCACGACGGCCCCGATCGTCTCCTCGTCCAAGTTGAGCGCCAGGCCTACGGTGCCCTCCTCGAACTCGAGGAGCTCGTTGACCTGGGCGCCGGGCAGGCCGACGACACGGGCGATGCCGTCGCCGACCTCGGCGATCCGGCCCACCTGCTCGGCCCGGACCTCTGGGTTGTAGTCGGCGATGTGGCGCTTCAGCGCCGCCTCTATCTCGGCGGGTGAGATCAGGAGCTCTGACATCTCTTCCTCGTTCTTCTTTCCTTCGTCCCGTTCTTGGCGATCTTCGCTGTCCTGCGACCGAGCATGGCTAGTCCAGCTGCAGGATCGTGTCGCGCAGCTGGTCCAGCCGGTGGCGGACCGTCCCGTCTATGACCGTGTCGCCGACGGCGACGTCCAGCCCGCCGAGAACGGCGGGGTCGACCACCACTCGCAGCTCGACGGGCCGGCGCATGCGAGCCCCGAGCGCCTCGGCGAGGCGGGCCCGCTCGTCGTCGCCGAGGGCGACGGCCGCCTTCACGTGGGCCACCCGCCGGCCCCGCTCGGCGGCGGCCAGCTCGACGAGGTAGTCGAGGGCGCCCACCAGGTCGCGGCTCCTTCCGCAGCGGAGCACGTAACCGGCGAGGGCGATCGTGTCCGCACCGACCTTGTCGCTCAACAGCTCCTCGAGCACCTGGAGGCGGGCCGGCAGCGGGGCCTCCGGGCCGGAGAGGGCGGCTCCGAGCTCGGGCCGGGACTCGGCCAGGCGGGCCAGGCGGAACAGGTCGTCCTCGATCCCGTCGACGGCGCTCTGCTCAGAGACGCCCTCGAAGACCCGCTCGGCAAAGCCTCGGAGCCGCTCGAGGGCGCCGGCCCGTCCTATGGGGGGCTCGGCCGCCACGCCCGCACCGGCTGCGACCTCGGCCTGGCGGGTCTCGGCCAGCTCGAGCAGCATCTCGATGGCGCCGGGCAGCTCCCCGGCCCGCTCGTAGGCGGCGACGAAGGTGGCGAGGGCCGCCACGCCCGGCTGGGCCCGCTCCGCCAGCAGGTCCGAGAGCAGCGCGCTCCTGGCGGAGGAGGGCACCGAGGGATCGGTGAGGGCCCTCCGAAGCGGCTCGGAGGAGACGAGCAGGCTCCGCAGGCCTGAGAGCCCGCCTCCGAGCGCCTCGAGGCTGCCGCCTCTTCCCGCCTCGTCGAGCACGGCGGCGGCGTATCCCCGCACCAGTTCGAGCATCAGTCGCTCTCTCCGCCACCCTGTCGGTCACCGCTCGGTCGAGCGGCCGCTATCGCCTCGTCGACGAGAGCCCGGTGACGGCTGTCGTCGAGGCCGCTGCCGATGACTCGCTCGGCGGCGCGCAGCACGAGGTCGCCGAGCTCGCTCATGACCTCGTCACGGGCCCGCTGCCGCTCGAGGTCGATCTCCGACTGGGCGGCCGCCAGGAGCCGCTCGTACTCCTCCTGGCCACGGCGCCGTCCCTCCTCGCGCAGCTGGTCGGCCGTCTCGGCCGCCTGGTCCACGATCTGGCGGGCCTCCGACCGGGCCGCCTCGAGGGCCTCCCGGCGGCGGGCGGCCGTCTCGGCCGCCTCCCGGCGCGCCGCCTCGGCGGCCTCGATGGCGCCGCGGATGTGCGCCTCGCGGGCCTCCATCGCCTTCCTGAGAGGCGGCAGCACGTACTTGGCCACGAAGCCGAGCACGAGCAGAAAGCCGATCAGCTCGAGGACGAAGGTGAAGTTGGGCAGGAGGAAGATGCTCCCGAGCGGGTGGTTGGCCATACCCATGTCTCCCAACATCTCTTCTTTCTGCCCTTACTTCTTGTAGAGGACGAAGACGAAGAGGATCATGAAGACGAGGTTGATGAAGTACATGGCCTCGACGAGACCGACGACGATGAACATCGTCGTGTAGAGGCGGCCCTGCGCCTCCGGCTGGCGGGCGATGCCGGCGATCGTCTGGCTACCGGCCAGACCGTCGCCGATGGCGGCCCCGATCGCACCGCCGCCGAGCGCCAGCCCGCCGCCGATGAAGGCACCGGCAGAGCTGATCGCGATGTCGTGTGGCGTGGCACCTGCTGCCATGTTGAATGTCTCCTTGGGTAGTGACTGGGTGGAGAGTCCGGACGGCTGCCGGCTGGCGGCTCGGCAGGCTAGCCGAACCCGGGCGCCGCTTCTTTCTTGCTCAGTGGCCTCCTGTGACGGCGGCGTCGAAGTAGAGGATCGTCAGTAGAGAGAAGATGAATGCCTGCACCGGCCCGACGAACAGGCCGTCGAAGAGCTTCCAGACGAGGTCGAGGGCCGGGATCGGCAGGACCAGCTGGGCCGGGAAGAACGAGATCAGCACGAGCATGATCGAGCCGGCGAAGATGTTCCCGAAGAGTCGAAGTGCCAGGGTGAGCGGCTTGGCGATCTCCTCGACCAGGTTGATCGGGAAGAGGGCCGCGTAGGGCTTGAAGTAGTGGCGGATGTAGGCCTTGAAGCCGTTCTTCTGCACCCAGGTGATGTGCACGAGGACGATGACGAGGATCGCCAGGGCGGCTGGCATGTTGATGTCGCCTGTCGGGGCCGGGAGGAGCTGGTGGTGTCCCGGATAGGTCGTCGGGAACATCTCGAGCCAGTTGGCGATCAGGATGAAGATGAAAAGGGTGACGGCGATCGGCACGACGAACCTGCCGCCCTCTCCCATCGGCCGCACCTGGTCCTCGACGAAGCCGACGATCGACTCGAAGGCCAGCTGCAGCTTGCCCGGGACACCCGAGGTCACCTTGGCCCGCAGCACGAGGCCGAGCGCGACGATGATGAGCCCGGCGACCGCCACGCTGACCAGGTCGTCGACGTTGACGGTGAGCCCGAAGACCTTCGCGGTGATGTGGGCGCTCGGGTTGACCGTGAAGGCGAGCAGAAGGGAGTTCAAGCGGCTGCCCCCCTGTGGCGCAGCACACCGACGATCAAGTTGAGAAGGAACATGAAGTAAAAGACGGCGATCCCGGCCACCACCCCGAGGCCGAGGGCCGTCGAGGCGATGGCGAGGCCGATGACGATGACCGTCGTGATGGCCAGACGGGCGAGCGTGAGCGAGGCGAGCGCCCTTATCGGCTTCGCCATCTTCTTCTCGCCCACCTTGGCGGTCTGGGCCGTGATGAGCCTGATGTTCAAAAGGCCGAGCACGAAGCCGATGACGAGGCCCCAGGCGAAGATGACCGCCGAGAGCAGGGCGGCCACGACAAAGCCGATGGCGGCCAGAGCGATCGATGAGAGAACGGTCCGTCGAAGGACGCGCGTCAGCTCGGACAGCGAGAACTGTTCGAGAAGGGCTGCCAGTGAGTTCATAGTCCCGTTGTCACTTCCTCGCGGGAGGGCTGCCTGCCCGCTCGTGGCTCACATGTACTTCCGCATCTGGTTCCGGACCGTCGCCACGGCACCAGCCACGCCGAAGACGAGCCCGACCAAGGTGAGAGGCACGCTCGCACCGATGCTCTCGCCCAACAAGTACCCGAGGCCCATGCAGGCCACGAGGCAGGTTGCGATCGAGAGCCCCATACCGATCAGCAGGAAGGGACTAGGCGAGGGCTTGCTCCTCACGTTGGCGCTCTATCCTCGCATCGGAGGATGGTGCCGGGCAAAACGACGCCTGTGGGTCCTCCTGTAGGCCTCCACCTGCTCGTCTCCGAGCGCTCGCAGCCTATCGGTCTCGCGCCGGACAACCGCCGCCTGCTGGCGGCGGGCATGGGCGGAGCTCCCGGCCGCCGGCCGCCGGCCGCCCGGCCGGAAGACGGTGAGGAGAGCCACGAGGAGGATGGCGAGCACTATCGGCACGGCGGCGTTCCACTTCGGGTCGAAAGTCGGGTAGAGAACGAGACCCGACATGACGAATGTCCAGCTCCAAAGGAGGAGCACGGCGCGGCGATGGCCGTGTCCGAGGCGCATCAGCCTGTAATGGAGGTGACCGAGGTCGCGCTGGGTGACCGAGGCCCGGTGGATCGTGCGGCGGATGATGGCGAGCAGGGTGTCGAGGATCGGCACGCCCAAGATGACGAGCGGGACGAAAAGCGGGGCGAAGAAGTAGTAGGTGGTGCCGGAGACGACCTCTGAGACCTGCCCGCCGATCTCCATCGTGGCGGCCGCCATCACTATCCCGAGCACCATGGCGCCGGTGTCGCCCATGAAGATCTTGGCCTTGTGGAAGTTGTGGGGGAGGAAGCCGATGCAAGCGCCGCAGCAGGCGGCCGCCAGCAACGGCCCGATGTTGTTCGAGCTGAGCACCCCGAGGTCGATCAGGCGGAGGCCGTAGACGCAAAGGGCGCCCGAGCCGATTGCGATGACCCCGGCCGCCAAGCCGTCGAGGCCGTCGATCAGGTTGACGGCGTTCGCGATCCCGATCACCCAAAGGGCCGTGACGAGCGGGAGGATCGAGGAGGACAAGACGATGTAGCCGGGCAGGAAGGGCACCTTGAAGTGCGTCATGGTGACCCCGAAGAAGTACAGGACCATGGCGGCCAGCACCTGACCGGCGACCTTGGCAGGCGGCGAGACCGAGCGGATGTCGTCGACGAGGCCTACGAGCGCCATGGCGGCGACCGCCAGCAGCACCCCGGCCGGCGCCCCGAGGCGCCCGAGGCCCGCCGCCCCGGTCGAGAAGGCGAACTGGGAGTGGAAGGCCGGCAGCTGCCCGCCGACCAGGAGCGCGACGGCAAAGCCGACGGCGATGGCGGCGCCACCGGCCGTCGGGGTGGGGCGGGTGTGGACCCGCTCGGCGTCCGGCATGACGACGAGGCCCCGGTCGACGGCCACCTTGCGCACGAGAAAGGTGAGGCCGTAGGTGGCCACGGCCGCCACGAGGGCGACGGCGACGGCTCCGAGTTCCGGGCTCACCTGCCCCGCCGTTCAGATAAGCGCGCCGGCGCCCGAGGGATAGGGGTCGAAGGCCTCGCAGAGCTGGCGGACCTGGGAGCGAACGGCCTCGAGCTCGGCCTCGTCCTCTCGGCGGCGCAGCACGCGGGCGATGAGCGAGGCGATGACCTCCATCTCGCCCTCGCCCATCCCGGCGGTCGTCTCGGCTGCCGTCCCGAGCCTCAGACCGGAGGTGACGAAAGGCGATCGGGGGTCGTCGGGTATCTGATTGCGGTTGCAGGTGATGCCGGCCCGGTCGAGCACCTCTTGGGCGGTCTTGCCGGTGAGCTCGGGGTCGAAGTCCCGCAGATCGACGAGGAGCAGGTGGTTGTCGGTCCCGCCGGCCACGATGCGGAAGCCCTCCGAGGAGAGGGCGGCCGCCAGCGCCCTCGCATTGGCCTTCACCGTCTTCGCGTACTCCTTGAACTCGGGTCGGGCTGCCTCGGCGAAGGCGACTGCCTTGGCGGCGATGGTGTGCTCCAAGGGACCGCCCTGCAGCCCGGGAAAGATCGCCGAGTCGACCGCCTTGCCGAGCTCGGCGCTCGTGAGGATGGCCCCTCCTCGCGGGCCTCGCAGCGTCTTGTGGGTGGTGAAGGTGACCACATCCGCCAGCCCGACCGGGCTCGGGTGCTCGCCGGCGGCGATGAGCCCGGCCGGGTGGGCGGCGTCGAACATGAAGCTGGCCCCGACCTCGTCTGCGATCTCCCGGAAGGTCCCTGGGTCGATGGTCCGCGAATAGGCAGTGGCGCCGGCCACGATGAGCTTCGGGCGCTCGGTCCTCGCGAGCTGGCGCACCTGGTCGAAGTCGATGCGCTCTCCAGAGCCGTCGGCCGCCGCCGGTGTCACACCGTAGGCGACGAAGCGGTAGAGCTTGCCGGTGACAGAGACGGGCGAGCCATGGGTGAGGTGCCCGCCCTGGTCGAGGCGCATGGCGAGGATCGTGTCACCCGGCTCGACGAGGGCCATGTAGGCAGCCAGGTTGGCCGGGGCCCCGGCGTGCGGCTGGACGTTGGCGTGCTCGGCGCCAAAGAGCGCCCTGGCCCGCTCTCTCGCCACCTCCTCGACCTCGTCGGCGACGGCGTTGCCACCGTAGTAGCGCCGTCCCGGATAGCCCTCGGCGTACTTGTTGGTGAGCACCGAGGCCGAGGCGGCCATGACAGCAGTCGAGGTGAAGTTCTCCGAGGCGATGAGCTGGATGGTCGAGCGCTGCCGGCGCACCTCCCGTTCGAGGAGCTCACGCACCTCCGGGTCGGAGGAGAGCACTGCCGAGACGAACTCGGCCAGAGAGCTGCCGACGGGGATGGTCGTCATGGCTGGCGAGCTTAGCTAGCACGGCCAGCGGTCCCGGGGGCTCGCCCCCAGAATGTCCAGAATGGCGCCGGGCGCGCAAGTTGTCCGCGCTTTCTCCGTTGTCTTTCGTGTTGCTGTCAAGCCAACGCGTCCGCGAGCAGGCAGGTCGCCTTCAGGCGGCGGGGCCAGGTCGGTTGGGGCCTTGACAGAAAGAAGAGAGGCCGGGCCTTGCCGGCTCGCAAAGGAGGCAGAGATGAAAGCAAGCGGTAAGACCCGCCACCTGCTCGTGGCGCTTTTCGCCCTCGCCCTCGCCCTCGCGATGGCGACCGCGTCCGGTCTCACCGGGACCACCAGGCTGACGGCGGCAGCCGTCACCACCCACGGTCGTCCCCGGCAGCTCAGGCGTCCGGCCCCGATCCGCTTCAGCCATGCCGTCGTCGTCGACTCCCAGCGAATCACCGGGGAGCCGAGCCTCTCCATCTCGCCCAAGCTCAACAGCCGTCGCCACCACGACATCTACGTCAGCACTCCCTTCGGCTTCCTCACCACAGCCAGCTTCATCTGGAAGTCCGAAGACGGCGGGCAAAGCTTCCACCTCGTGGCCGGCCAGCAGCCGCCGCTCGGCAAGCCCGACACCTGCATCGGTGGCGGTGACAGCAACATAGTCAACGACACCGCCGGCAACCTCTACTTCACAGACCTGCAGGGGCTCACCGACGTGAGCGGCGCCGTCTCGACCGACCGGGGCCGCTCCTTCAGCTTTACCTGCAACCAGGCGAACGTGGTCGGGGTCGACCGGCCCTGGATCACCACCTACCGCGACCCGCTCACGAACGGCCGCGAGTACATGGCGGTCGACAACGTCGAGCAGTGCAGCTACGAGTGCGGCCTCGGCCAGGCCGGCTCCAACATGCTCGAGCTGACGGAGGCTTCGGGCACGGCGGCGGCCAAGCAGATCTTCTCCCCGCTCCCTGGCCAGCAGATCGAGCCTGACGGCATAGTCGGCGGGCTGGTGGCCAACCAGCGAACCGGCTCGCTCGCCATCGCCCACAGCGCCCTCACGACCGAGCGGGGCAAGCTGACCGGCGGAAGCGACGCCAACGGCAACGACAACGCCGTCGTCGTCGACGTCTTCCCGAAGGGCTACTCGGCCACGACCCCGACCCCGGTCCCCCCCGGTGACATCTCCCTCTGCAAGCCCTACAACCCGGCGGGGCCCTGCTACAGCTCGACGGTCTACGCCGGGCCGCTCGCCAAGAGCGGCAACAGCAAGGTGACCGTCGGCCAGGACTTCACCCCTATCGCCATCGACCACAACGGCGACCTGTACGTCGTCTGGGCCGAGTCGCCCGTCAACCCCTCGACCGGCCTCATCGACGGTCCCACCACCGTCTACATGGCGGTCTCGACCGACAACGGGAGGAGCTGGAGCCACCGCATAGACGTCTCGGGCCACATCCGCGGGCTTCGCACCAACGTCTTCCCCTGGGTCGCGGCCAGCGGGACCGGGGCGGTCGACGTCGTCTGGTACGGCACCAAGACGCTCGGTAAGTGCGCCAGCTCCACCGGCTGCGGCTCCTCTGCCATAAGCGGCTCGTGGAACGTCTACCTCGCCCAGTCGCTCGACGCGGTCACGCGCCACGGGCGGTTCAACCCGCACCTGAGCTTCCGGACCGCCAAGGTGAGCGAATACCCCAACCACTTCGGAGCCATCTGCACGATGGGCATCGGCTGCTCGACCGGCGGCGACCGGGGCCTGCTCGACTTCATCCAGGTGCAGGCGGGACCGGGCGGAGCGGCCTACGTGGTCTGGTCTGACTCTGCCAACACCGACGGTGCCGGGGGCACCTCGGCCGCCACGATCGACTTCGCCCGCCAGATAAGCGGCCCCGGCCTCTTGCACAAGGCGGTCCACGGCCCGCGCAGCTTCGAGAACTGCGCCCCCGGCTCGCCCCAGGCCGAGTACGCCGCCAACGGGAGCGAGACCCCGGCGAGCAGCAACCTCACCATCCGCTCCTCGTGCATCTCGGGGCCGAACTCCAGGGGTGACTACGTGGTGACCATGAGGGTGAAGTCGCTTCACAGCCTGACGGTCCCGAGCGATCTCGGCGGGACCGAGGCCCTCTGGCTGACCCGCTGGGAGCTGCCGGCTGCCCACCCGAGCTTTGCCGTGCAGGGCCACGTCTTTTATGCCGCCATGGAGTCCGACAACGGTGGCAGGCCGATCTTCTACACCGGCCAGACCGAGACCTTGGCGGCCGGCCCGGCGCCGCTCGGCTCGGGACAGGGCTTCTTCCTCACCTATCCGCCCTCCAAGACGGTAAAGGGTCACTACAGCGCCAAGACCGGTACGATCACCATCTACGTTCCGGCCCGCGACGTCGGCAACAGGCAAGCCCGCCGGCTCCGCCTCTACAGCGTGACCGGCCTGACGGCCACCCAGTCGGAGCCGGCCGCCGCCTCGAGCTACGTGGCCGCCAACGTCTTCAACCTGATAGACGCCAGCGCTCCCTACGACGCCCGCTGAGAACCGGCCGGCGGGCGGTCCAGCCGGGCCGCCCGCCGGCCGGCCGGGCGGCTACCCGATGGCGGCCAGGATCTCCTCGAGGTCTATGCCACCTTGGCGCAAGATGGTGGGCGACTCCCCTATGAGGGAGACCACCGTCGAGGGAAGGCCCTCGCAGGGCCCGGCGTCGACCACGACGCTCAGGGCGGCTCCGAGCACCTCTCGCAAGGAGGCGGCAGTGCGAAGGGGCGGCTCGCCGTGGAGGTTGGCGCTCGTCACGGCCAGGGGGCCGGAGCGAGCCAGGAGGGACCGAGCCACCGGCTGGTCCGGGCAGCGTAGGCCGATGGTCGTCTCGTCGCCTCCAAGGCGAAGCGACAACCCGGCGCGGCGGCGGAGCACGATCGTGAGGGGCCCGGGCCAGAAGCGCTCCACCAGGGCCGCCGCCCGCTCCTCGACGAGGCCAAGGCGACCCGCCTGCTCGGCCTCGGCGACAAGGACCGGCAGAGCTGCCGAGTCGGGCCGTCTCTTGGCGCTGAAGAGCCTGTCGGTGGCCCCGGGGACGAAGGGGTCGACCGCCACTCCATAGACCGTCTCGGTCGGGATGCCCACCACCTCCCCCCGGCCGAGGGCCTCGAGAGCGCTCTCGATCGCCTCTTCGGTCTCGCGCCTCACGGGCGGGCCACAAGGACACGGGGTCGGCCCGCCAGGTCGGGCGCGACCCGGGCATCGGAAAAGCCGGCCCGGCGGGCCAGCTCGAGCCCGGCGCCTGCCTGGTGGGGCGCCAGCTCGAGGACGACAAGGCCGTCATCTTTTAGGAAGACCGGTGCCCCGAGGAGGATCTCCGCCATCGCCTCGGTCCCCTGCTCCCCGGCGACCAGGGCCTCGTACGGATCGTACTGGCGCACCACCGGATCGAGCTCCTCCCACTCTCTTGCAGCCAGGTACGGGGGGTTCGAGACGACGAGGTCGAGAGCTCCCCTGAGCTGGCCGCCGAGCGCCTCGTACCAAGAGCCCTGCAAAAAGCTGAGGCGGCCGGACTGCCCGAGCCCGCTGGCGGCGGCGTTCTCGCGGGCAAGGCCAAGGGCGGCCGGAGAGATGTCGGTGGCCAAGCAGTTGACCTCGCCACGAAGCTCCAGGGCGATCGAGAGGGCTATCACGCCCGAGCCGGTGCCGAGGTCGGCTGCCCAGAGCGGTCGAGAGGAGGCCACCTCGGCGAGGGCGATCTCGACAACGAGCTCCGTCTCGAAGCGGGGCACCAGTGCCCGTCTGTCCGACTTGACCGCCAGCCTGCGAAAGCCCCAGTGGGACAAGACGTGCTGCAAGGGCTCGCCGCCGGCCCGCCGGCGGGCCAGCCGGCGGGCCTCGGCGATCGGATCCGCAGCTCGGCAGGCATCCTCGAGGATCCAGCGTGCCTCCTGGACAGAGCCGACGAGCCCGGCCAGCTCGGCCTCGAGGCTCCGGCTCGCCTCAGGCCGAAGCGCCGTCGAGCTGTCTGATGCGCTCATCTGCGATCAGGGCGTCCGCGAGCTCGTCGAGGTCTCCCATGAGCACTTTGTCGAGCTTGTAGAGGGTGAGGTTGACCCGATGGTCTGTGACCCGGTTCTCCTTGAAGTTGTAGGTGCGGATCTTCTCCGACCGCCCGCCGGTGCCCACCTGGGCCTTGCGCTGGCTGGCGAGCGCGGCCTCCTGGCGTGACCGCTCGAGCTCGTAGAGCCGGGCCCTCAGCACCTGCATAGCCCGCGCCCTGTTCTGGATCTGGCTCTTCTCGTCCTGCATGGCGACGACGAGGCCGGTCGGGAGGTGGGTGATGCGGACAGCCGAGTCGGTCGTGTTCACAGACTGGCCGCCTGGTCCCGTCGAGCGGTAGACGTCGATCCGCAGGTCGTTCGGGTCGAGCTCGACCTCGACCTCGTCGGCCTCGGGCAGGACGTTGACCGTCGCCGAGGAGGTGTGGACCCGGCCCTGCGACTCGGTCACCGGCACCCGTTGCACCCGGTGTGTGCCGGCCTCGTGCTTGAGGCGCTGCCAGGCGTCCTCGCCCCTTACCAGGAAGGTGCCCGAGTCGATGCCGTTCAGATCCGACGGCCGAAGATCGAGGATCTCGACCCGCCAGGAGCGCCGCTCGGCGTAGCGCAGGTACATGTCGAAGAGGTCCTTCGCGAACAGGTTGGCCTCCTCGCCCCCTTCGGCACCGCGGATCTCGACGATCACGTTGCGGCCGTCATTCGGGTCCTTCGGCAGGAGAAGGAGGCGGAGCTCCGCTTCGAGGCGGGTGATGGAGGACTCGGCTGCCTCTACCTCCTCCTGGGCGAGCTCACGCTCAGGGCCGGTCGACTCGCCGTGCAGCTGGCGGGCGGTCGTCAGGTCCGACTTGGCGGACTCGAGCTCGCGCATCGTCCGAACCAGCGCCTCCAGCTCCTTGTGGCGGCGGGAGAGGTCGCGCAAAAGGTGCGGGTCGCTGCCGATGTCTGGCCGCGAGAGACGAGCGAGGACCTCCTCGTACTCGGCTTCGAACTCTGAGAGCCGCTCGAGCACCGAAGTCTACGCGGCCGGCTCAGGCCTTCCGCTTCGTCCGACGGCCGTAGCGACGCTCGAAGCGCTCCACCCGGCCACCGGTGTCGACGAGCTTCTGCTTTCCCGTGTAGAAGGGATGGCACTCGTTGCACAGCTCGACATGAAGGTCGGCCTTGGTCGAGCGCGTCTCGAAGGTGTTCCCGCACGAGCAGTGGACGGTCGCCGTCGCGTAGTTCGGGTGGATGTCCGTTTTCATATCGACTCCATTCTACGGCCTTGCCAAGCCGCCTCTGGACGGCTCGGGTCATCTGCGCCCTTTGCCACTACATTTAGCGACAACGAAGTGAAAGGCGGCTGAACGTGCTCAAGCAGTTCCAGAACTTCCTGACGCGAGGGGACGTCGTCGTGGTCGCCGTCGGCTTGGTGGTGGCGCTCGCCTTCAGCGGTCTCATCCATGCCTTCACGACCTCGGTCATCAACCCGGTCATCGCCAGAGCCGAAGGCGCCCACGCCCTCGGCCTCGGCTGGCAGCTCGGTGCGAGGGGGCACAGGGCGACCTTCGTAGACATCGGAGCCTTCATCTCGGCCGTCATCTACTTCATCATCTTCTTGGCGGTCGTCTACTTCGCCATAGTGGTGCCCTACAAGGTCGTGATGGCCCGGCGGGGCGAGACGGTCTTCGGCGATCCCGCCCCGACCCAGACCTGCCCAGCCTGCCTCTCGAGCGACCTGCCGCTCGGCGCCACCAAGTGCAAGTACTGCGGTACCGACCAGCCGCCGTCACCGAGCACCGACGCGGCCGCGGCCTCAGGGGCCTGAGCCGCCTCTCCTAGTTGGAGGGCGTCGGCGCCTGGGCGATCTCGTGCAGGAACTCGTCGTTCGAGCGAGTCGTCTTGATCTTGTCCATCAAGAGCTCGAGCCCGGCGGCCGAGTTGCCTTCGGCCCCGAGTGCACTCAGCACCCGGCGGAGCTTCCAGACCTGCTGCAGCTGGTTGCGGTCGAAGAGCAGCTCCTCGTGGCGGGTGGAGCTGGCGTTCACGTCGATCGCCGGGTAGATGCGGCGCTCGGCCATCCTCCGGTCGAGGCGCAGCTCCATGTTCCCTGTCCCCTTGAACTCCTCGAAGATGACCTCGTCCATCTTCGATCCGGTCTCGACGAGGGCCGTTGCGAGGATGGTGAGCGAGCCGCCCTCTTCGATGTTGCGGGCGGCGCCGAAGAACTTCTTCGGGGGGTAAAGGGCACCCGAGTCGACACCACCTGACATGATCCGGCCGGTGGCCGGCTGGGCCAGGTTGTAGGCCCGGGCCAGCCGGGTGATGCCGTCGAGGATGATGACGACGTCGCGCCCGAGCTCGACGAGGCGCTTGGCTCGCTCGATGGCGAGCTCGGCGACGGCGGTGTGCTCGTCCGAGGGACGGTCGAAGCTCGAGGCGATCACCTCTCCACGCACGGAGCGGCGCATGTCGGTCACCTCTTCGGGCCGTTCGGCCACGAGGAGCACCATCAAGTGGACGTCGGGGTTGTTCGCCTCGATCGAGTGGGCTATCTGCTTCATGACCGTCGTCTTGCCGGCCTTGGGCGGCGAGACGATCATGCCGCGCTGCCCCTTCCCGATCGGCGAGATGAGGTCGACGATGCGGGCGGTCAGGTTGGCCGGGTCGTCGGGCATCTCGAGCCTGAGGCGCTCGTCGGGGAAGAGCGGCGTCAGGTCCTCGAAGCGAGGTCGCCGGGCTGCCTCGTCGACCGGCATGCCGCAGATCGAGTCGATCCTCAACAAGGCAGGGTACTTCTCGCTGGCGCCCGCCGGCCGGCAGCCTCCCTCTATGGCGTCGCCGCGGCGCAGGTTGAACCGGCGCGCCTGGGAGACCGAGACGTAGACGTCCTTCGGGCTCGGCAGGTAGCCGCTCGTGCGCAGGAAGCCGTAACCCTCCTCTCGCAGGTCGAGCAGCCCTTTCACCGGCACCAGCTCTCCCTGGTAGGGCGCATCGGCCTGGCCGCCCAGGCCCTGAGGCTCCCGCTCCCGGTCGCGGCCACGGCGGCGGCGCGAGCGGCGGTTGCCGGCCTCGACCGGCTGATTGCCGCCGCCTTGGTGGTTCTGGTTCCCCGGGCCGGCCTGGAACTGACGCTCGCGGGGCGGGCGCCCCTGCGGCCGGGTCTCGGTGATGCCGGCGGCGGCGGCCTCGGCGGCGGCCGCCTCGGTGCTGTGAGGGTCGGCCGGGGCGCTCTCTGGCGCCCCCTTCTCGACCGCGGCTAGGGCCGCTTCGGCCTCATGGCGCGGCTCACTTGGAGCGTCCGCGGGCTCGCTCACAGCTGCCTCCTCGGTGACCTCGCTCTTTCTCGCCCTCGGGCGGGCGGTCCGCGGCTTCGCCGCCTTGCCGTTGCTCGCCGCGGCGTCGCCGTTGGTCGACACCTCGACGTCGCCGGTCTCAACGTGCCCGTTGCCGTTCTGGCTTGCCGGGTCGACCTCGACACCGGCCGCCCGCAGGATCTGGTCGACGAGGTCGGCCTTTTTCACCCGGCTGGGTGGTTCGAGCGACATCGCCGTGGCAATGGCTCGCAGCTCATCGCTTGCCTTGCGCTCCAGAATCGAACGCTCGAGCTGCTCTCCGCTCATCGAGTTCCTCTCTCTTCTTGTTACCGACGCTTGCTCACCTCACGGCTGTCGGGCACCTGTGCCCTGACCGCCGGGACGGTGACCGTTCCGGGCCTTACTGTTGCGTTTGCCGACCCGCTTTGGCCCGAGGTTCGGACGAAGCTCGGGACGTCGGCACTCGGCATGTCGCCGGTCCGCAGTCGATCGGAATCACAAGAGGCCCGCATGCCGGGACTTCTCTCCGCTCCCCTCCGCCCGGTGGCTCCCCTCGAGGTAGCTAGCTGGGCGGCGCAGGCTGCTTTGCGGCGGCTAGCAACGGTATGGCTGATCGTAATGCTGCCGGTGCCGTCGGGCAAGGATCGTCGAACGCTACTTGCGGCGAGGACGACCGGCACAGCCGCTCGCTCCAGGATACCCGCTTTCGGCTCGTGCCAGGCGCGCCTCAGAGCCCTATCGCCCGGGCGACGGCGTCGAGCTCCGGCTCGAGCGCCTCTGGAACCGTGACCTGGCCCATCGCGAGGTCGGGATCCTTGAGCCCGTGCCCCGTGAGGACGCAGACGACCTTGGAGCCCGCCGGCACACCCCTTTTCAAAAGACCCGCCACCGAGGCCGCCGAGGCCGCCTCGCAGAAGACGGACTCCTCTCTCGCCAAGAAGCAGTAGGCGGCGAGTATCTCCTCGTCGGTGACGGCCTCGATCGCTCCGCCCGACTCGCTGGCGGCCGCCTTGGCGCCCGCCCAGGAGGCCGGGTTTCCGATCCGGATGGCGGTGGCGATGGTCTCGGGCTCCGCGACGGGCTGGCCCCGCACTATAGGGTCGGCGCCAGCCGCCTGGAAGCCGACCATGGCCGGCAGCCTGCTGGCCCGTCCGACTTCCTTGTACTTCAGATAACCCTTCCAGTAGGCCGTCACGTTCCCGGCGTTCCCGACCGGCACGAAGTGGAAGTCCGGGGCGTCGCCAAGGGCGTCGACGATCTCGAAGGCGGCGGTCGCCTGACCGGCGATGCGGTCGGGGTTGATGGAGTTGACCACTGCCACTGCATGCTCCTCGCCGAGGCGGCGCACGAGGGCGAGAGCGGCGTCGAAGTTGGCCCGCACCTGCACCACCCGGGCGCCGTGCACCAGCGCCTGGGCGAGCTTGCCGAGAGCGATGTGCCCGGCCGGGATGAGCACGGCGCAGGTGAGGCCGGCTCGCCCGGCGTAGGCCGCCGCCGAGGCCGAGGTGTTGCCCGTCGAGGCACAGACGACCGCCTCGGCGCCCCGTCCGAGCGCCTTGGAGACGGCGAGGGTCATCCCCCTGTCTTTGAAAGAGCCGGTCGGGTTGGCACCCTCGATCTTCAGATGGACCTCTGCACCCACCCTCTCGGAGAGCCGGGGAGCGAACAGCAGCGGGGTGTTCCCCTCGAGGAGGCTCACGATGGGAAGGTCGTCCTCCACCCCCAAAAGCGCCCGGTACTCCTCGACGACTCCTCGCCAGGGCGGTCTCACTCCGGCTCCTCCGAGTCGACCAGGCGCAGCAAGCAGGTGATGCGCTCGACGCTGTCGAGGCGCTCGAGGCCGGCGATGGTCGCCTGCAGATCGGCCTCGAGGGCGGTGTGGGTTATGAACACGAGGCGGGCCTCGTCCATCAGCCCGACCTGCTCCATCGAGCGGATGGAAACGCCGCACGTCCCGAAGACGGCGGCCACCGCCGCCAGCACACCCGGTCGGTCAAGCACCTCCAGGGAGAGGTAATAGCGCGCCCGCAGTTCCGATATCGGCTTCAGGCTGGCCGCCCGGCGCTTCGTCGGGCGGGGTCGGCTCTGTTCTCTCAGGTGGTGAGCGGCCTCGATGACGTCACCGAGCACGGCGCTTGCAGTCGGGCGCCCGCCGGCGCCCCGCCCGTAGACCATGAGCTCTCCGGCGGCCTCCCCCTCCACGAAGACGGCGTTGAAGGAGTCGCGCACGCTCGCGAGCGGGTGCGAGCTCGGTACCATGGCCGGGTGGACCCGGACCGAGACCGGGCCGTCGTTCCCCTCCCGCTCGGCGATGGCGAGAAGCTTCACCTCGTAGCCGAGCCTCTTCGCGAAGTCGATGTCGCTGGCCCCGACAGAGGTGATCCCCTCCCGGTAGACGTCGCTCGACACCACAAGGGAGTCGAAGGCGATGCCCGCCAGGATCGCTGCCTTGGCCGCCGCGTCGAAGCCCTCGACATCGGCGCTCGGCTCGGCCTCGGCGTAGCCAAGTGCCTGCGCCTCGGCCAGGGCGGCCGCGTAGCCGATCCCCTCCTCGCTCATCCGGGTGAGGATGTAGTTCGTCGTCCCGTTGACGATCCCCATGATGCGGGAGATCCGCTCGCCGGCAAGCGAGTCCTTGAGGAGACGCACGAGCGGGATGGCGCCTGCCACCGAGGCCTCGTACAAGAAGTCGACGCCCGCGCCCTCGGCTGCCGCGAGCAGCTCGGCATGGCAGGCCGCGACGAGCTCCTTGTTGGCCGTCACGACGGGCTTACCGGCCTCGAGAGCGGACAGCACCAAAGAGCGAGCCGGCTCGACGCCCCCGATCAGCTCGACGACGATCTCGATCTCTTCGTCCTGGACGACGCTCCACGGATCGGCCACCAGCCGCTCGACTAGCCTCGAATGCGACTCGAGGCCCCCCCGAAAACGGGAGGGGTCACGAACGGCCACCTTCCCTATCTCCAAAGAGATCCCCGTGCGGGCGGCGACGCTCAAAGCGCCATCTGTCACCATCGAGAAGAAGGCCGAGCCGACGTTGCCGCAGCCGAGGAGGCCGATTCGCACCGAAGCAGCCGGCTCTCCAGGTACCACGACCTCCTTGGCCGAAGACGCCTGGCTCATCGAGACAAGCTACAACGGACCTCGGGGCTCAGGGCTCGAGAGCCAAGAGGTCCTCGGTCGTCTCGCGGCGGATGACGACTCTCGCCCGGCCCTCGGCGACGAAGAGGACAGCCGGGCGGCCGACCCGGTTGTAGTTGGAGGCCATCGAGTAGCCGTAGGCCCCGGTGACCGGAGTAGCGAGCAGGTCTCCGACCGCCAGGTCGTCCGGCAACCGGGCATCATCGATCAGCACGTCGCCCGACTCGCAGTGCTTCCCGACCAGGCGGGCAGAGAGCGGGCGGGAGGCATCAGGCGAGCGAGGCAAGAAGGCCTCGTAGCCACTCCCGTAAACCACCGGTCGCGGGTTGTCGCTCATCCCACCGTCGACCGCAACGTAGGTGCGAAGCCCGGGGAGGCGCTTGATGGTTCCCACCCGGTAAAGAGTGATCCCTGCCGTCGCCACGATCGCCCTGCCGGGTTCGGCCGTGAGCCTCAGATCGGCCGTCAACCCGGCCGCCGCGCCAGCACTTCTCACCACCGATGCCCACTCGGCTACCGAGGGAGCCTCCTCCTCGTTCAGGTAGGCGACCCCGAGCCCGCCTCCCACACAGAGCTCGCCAAAGCCGTGGCGGGCGACGAATGAGGCGAGCGCCGCCACCTCGCGGACAAAGGCGTCGGTCCGGAAGATCTGGCTACCGATGTGGGCGTGCGCCCCGACCACCTCGACACCCCTGATGCCGGCCAAGGCGTCCACCGCCTCGTCGGCAGCCCCGGTCGAAAGGCTGAAGCCGAACTTCGAATCCTCTTGGCCGGTCATCACGTACTCGTGCGTGTGGGCCTCCACACCGGGAGTCACCCGGACGAGGACGCTCAGGGAAGGTCGGGAGCTCCGGCGGAGCAGGCCGCGCAGCCGGCCGATCTCATCGAATGAGTCCACGACGAGCCGTCCGACACCGGCCTGCATCGCTGCCGCGATCTCCTCGATCGACTTGTTGTTCCCGTGCATGACGAGGCGATCTCCCGGGACGCCGGCCGCTAGGGCGACGGCCAGCTCGCCACCGCTCGCCACATCCAGCATCATCCCCTCCTCGTGAGCGAGGGAGGCCATCGCCTTGCACAAAAAGGCCTTCGTGCCGTAGGCGACCCCCGGACCGAAGGCCGCCACCGCCTGCCGGCAGCAGGAGCGCAGGTGCACCTCGTCGTAGACGAAAAGAGGGGTCCCGTGCTCCTCCGCGAGATCGAGAAGGGAGAGACCCCCGATCGAGAGCGCCCCGGCCGAAGTCTTCTTCGCCGTCAGAGGAAGCAGGTGGCGCCTTATCGGGCCCTCGGACGGTGTCACATCTCCTCTGGGGCCTGGACACCAAGGAGGTCGAGCGAGATCGCGAGTCCGACCCGGGCGCCTTCGACGAGCCACAGCCGCGCCTGGGTGAGCTCGCTCGGGACATCTGTCCCCATCACGTAGCAGTCGTGGTAGAAGCCGTGGAACTCCCCGGCCAGCGCCCGGGCCCAGCTGGTGACCTTGTAGGGAGCCCGCTCCGTGGCAGCTTCGGCGACGACTCTCGGGAGATCGGCCAGCCGGCGCAAAAGATCGAGCTCACGCGGGTGGACGAGCAGGGCGAGGTTGGCATCGTCGAGCCCCACTCGGGTCACGCCGCGCTCGGACGCCACCCGGCCAATCGAGGCGATGCGGGCATGGGCGTACTGCACGTAGTAGACGGGGTTCTCCATCGACTGGCTCTTGGCGGCGTCGATGTCAAGGGTCGTCGCCTGGTCGATCGAGGAGACGAGTGACATGAGCCTCGTGGCGTCCGCGCCGAGCTCGTCTATGAGGAACTCAAGGGGGACGAAGTGGCCCGAGCGCTTTGACATCCTCTGACCGACGAGCGAGACGAGCTGGCCGATGCGCACCTCGAGACGATCCGGGTCGACACCGAGGGCGGCCACTCCGGCCCGGAGCGAGGCCACCTGCCCGTGGTGGTCGGCTCCGAAAACGTCGATCACCCGTTCGAAGTTGCGGATCAGGAACTTGTCCCGGTGGTAGGCGAGATCACCGGCGAGGTAGGTGGGATCGCCGTTCGACTTGACGAGCACTCGGTCGCGGCCGTCGCCGAAGTCGGTCGACCTCAGCCAGACGGCACCGTCTTGGTCGTAAACATGTCCTTTCTTGCGAAGCAGCTCGATCGTGTCTGCCACCTGTCCGCTCTCCTCGATCGAGGCCTGGGAGTACCACTCGTCGAAGTGGATGCCGATGCGGGCGAGCGTCGTTTTGATATTGGCCAGGATCCGCTCGCTCGCGTAGCGGCCAGCCTCGAGCACGTCCTCTGGCCCCTCGTATCCCGCAGCAAGGTCGGCGAGGTACTCGCCTTGGTAACCGCCTTCTGGAACGGGCTCGCCGCGACGACGGGCCAGCAGGCTCTCACCGAGAGCTCGCATCTGGCCACCGGTGTCGTTCACGTAGTACTCGCGGTGGACCTGCCAGCCGGCCCTCGCCATGATCCGACCGAGCGAGTCCCCGTAGGAGCCGAACCACCCATTCCCGGCGGTGAGTGGACCTGTCGGGTTGGCTGATACGTACTCGATCTGAACCCGCTCTCCGCTCCCTAGGTCAGGACTGGCGAAGCCGCCTTCCCCCTCGGTGACGACCTCTCTCAGAACCTCGTACAACCAGCCCGGTCCGAGACGGAAGTTGAGAAAGCCAGGCCCCGCGATCTCGACCTGCTCTACGAACCGCGGAGGAGCGCCCTTGAGGGATCCCGCCAGCGCCTCCGCCAGCTCACGGGGCTTGCGCCCAGCTCGTTTGGCCTGGGCCAGGGCGACGTTCGAGGACCAGTCGCCGTGCTCGAGCCGCTGGGGGCGCTCCAGGTGGACCTCGCCAGCCGGAAGGTCGATGCCGAGACCCTCAAGACCAGTCGCGATTGCCTCCTTGAGTTCCTGCTGGACGCCCATACCTCGATGAGGATGGCTGAAGCACGGCTAGCATGCAAACGGCAGCTCAGTCTGGCCGACGCAAGTTCGACAACCGCCCTGCCCTCGTAGCTCAGCGGATAGAGCACCGGCCTCCGGAGCCGGGTGCGCAGGTTCGAGTCCTGCCGGGGGCGCCGATCGCGCCAGGGCGCGAACTTTCGGGTCCGCGCCGCCTGGCACGCGAAACCACGGTACAACGCGGTCGCGACCTTCGACGCGGATCTCGTGCACGAGCGCCTGCAGCAGCGCCTTGCGTGCCGGCACGGCGCCGTGGGTCAGCGCGTGTTCGATGTGGCGCCGCATCTCCGCGATCTCCTCGGCGTCGGGTGCGGTGGCCGACGCCCGCTGCACGGCGACGACCAGCTCCTCGCGGCGCTCGCGCCGATCGCGCACCTTGGTGGCGAGCCCTTCGAGGCGCTTGCCGCACTGGGCCTCGGACAGCGTGCCGGACTCGAAGGCGGAGAGGTAGCGCTCGATGGCGTCTTCGGCCTTCGTGATCCCCGCCTCGACGACGGCCAGTTCCTGGTCGTGGTTGGCGCGCTCGGCGCGTGCCCGGCGCCGGGCTGTCGCGACTGCCTTGTCGAACAGGTCGGTGCGCTCGTAGGTGCAGAGGAGCGCGTCGAGGATGGCAGCGTCCAGCTCGTCTGCCGGGAGGCGTTCTGGGTCACAGTACTTGGTGCCGTAGCGCTGGCGGGTAAAGCACGTGTAGTAGCGGTACCGGTAGCGGTTGCCCACAGCCGAGGTCCCGACGAAGTGCTTCTCGCACCGTGCGCAGACGACGAGGCCCGCCAGGAGGAGCGGCGAGGTCGCCGAGGCGCGCTTGGAGTAGTCCTCGCCGCGCTCGGAGAGGAGGGCCTGGACCCGGTCGAAGAGCTTCTCGTCGACCAAGTGGGGGTGCGGGCCTTCGTGGAGGGCGTCTCGGAAGAAGACCTTGCCCACGTAGACCGGGTTGCGCAGCACGGTGAGGACTGCCGTGTGGCTCCAGGGCCTGCCAGCCTTGGTGCGGTGCCCCGCATCGTTCAGCCACACCGCCAGCGCCCGTGCGCCGTCTCTGCCGTGGGCGTAGCGGCCGAAGATGACCGGCACGAGCGGCGCCTCGGTTGGGGCCGGGGTGAGGTACCCGGTCTCGGGGTCGAAGTCGTAGCCGAAGGGACGCGACCCGCCGCACCAGCCGCCACGGGCGGCCTTTCGCTCCATGCCGGCGATCACCCGGTCGACGATGGTCGCCCGCTCGA